>NZ_CP136051.1:3828000-4147000 GCF_032999765.1 Imperialibacter roseus
GCTCATACCTGATGGGGCAAAATTCTATATAGACATTTTCTTTTCCTCCGTTAGCATCCACTGGCCACACCCGCATTGGTTCGGGGTGAGCCCTGTTTTCAGGGTAGCTAAGAAATAGTATACCGCTTTTCCCTTCCTTTGCTCCAGAAACTCCATGCACCATTACCCACTTCCCTCCTGTTCCATCGGCGTTGGTTCTATCGTACCCTTCTGACGTAAGAATCGTACTGTTACCCTGATTCCAGGCCGCCGTGGCACGATAGCCGATACCTCCGCCATAGCGGTAGGCCTCCAACATAATAGGCGTTGACAGTGGTGTGGAAATGGTCGTTGTGTAGTCGACCAGGTACCTTCCTTTATCTGCGCTTTGCACCCGGATGCCTAAGTCCTCCTCAATAGCCACCTGTGGGCCATTCGGTGCCAGCAGGTCAGTATGGTTCTGTCGAACAACTACTTCAGCAATATTCCCTTTAGCTGTCTGTGAGATTATATGGTCAAAATCGACCCTGCCTTTTCCATCTCCCAAATTCCAAAAGTCCACTTCCCTGCCTTCTACCCTGGTCTTCGTCCATGGGCCCCAAATGCCCAGGTGATGGTAATGGTCGGGTGGTTGAATACGGGTAAGTACCTCGCCAGAAGGTGACTTGAGCGGGTGGATAAAGCCAGATTTGCGAAACTCCTTCTTCACTCCTTCCGGCACGGTGAGCATGGAAGTTTGGTAGGTAAGCACCTCCTTTCCGCCAAAAAGAAAATCAATACCTGTGGTCGTCTCTTTTAGGCTTACTTTCTGTGCCTGAGTGGATACAAAAAGGCTAAATACAGCAGTAAGCAACAGAAGGGTCTTCTTTAGCGTCATTTAAAATTTAGTATCGGGGTTGAGACCGATGAAGATACTAAATTTTTCACCAGGTTTGTCCCGGTACAAACTTTTTCCTTCGGGAGAGGTGCAAAAAAAGCCTATTTTGGACTTCTGGGCTTCCACGGGGTTTCCTCCACGCCCAGCTCATGCGCCATCATGCGGCACAGCACAAAAAGATAGTCGGAAAGGCGGTTAAGAAACTGGACAATACTTTCTTCCACAGCCTCTTGTTCTTGCAATCCAATAACCAATCGTTCAGCCCTGCGGCAAACACAGCGAGCGATGTGACCATGCGAAACCGAAGGATGGCCGCCTGGGAGAATGAAGTTTTTCATTGGAGGCAGCAAGGCATCCATTTCATCCATGGCGGCCTCCAGCCTGCTTGTCAATGTTTCGTCAACCTGCGGAACAGGGAATTTGGTACTACCAGGCTCCATGGCCAGGTGCGAGCCTATTGTAAAAAGTTGCTCCTGTATTTCTATAAAAAATGGTATTCTGGCTTTGTTTACCTCTTGATCCCTCAGTAATCCGATATAGGAATTGAGTTCGTCGACAGTGCCATAGGTTTCTATGCGAAGATGTGCCTTCGATACCCTGGTGCCACCAAGAAGAGAGGTGGTTCCCTTGTCGCCTGTTTTAGTGTAAATTTTCATCCAATATCAGACCGGCTCTGACACATGGCGGGTGATGTTTTTATTTTCAGTGTCAGATTCAATCAAACCGTCCCTTAGCCTGATGACCCGGTGCGCATACGTTGCAATATCTTCTTCGTGTGTCACCATAATGATGGTGTTGCCTTTGTCGTGCAGCTCCTGAAAAAGCTCCATGATGCTGTAAGAGGTCTTCGTGTCGAGGTTACCAGTCGGCTCATCCGCCAGGATAATCGAAGGGTTGTTAACGAGCGCTCTCGCAATGGCGACTCTCTGGCGCTGTCCACCAGATAGCTCATTGGGCTTATGACGAGCCCTTTCAGCAAGTCCAACACCAGCGAGGGCTGCCATGGCTTGCTCTTCCCTGTCCTCCCGATTCATGCCCGCATAGATAAGCGGAAGTGCAACGTTCTCAAGAGACGACTGCCTTGGCAGCAGGTTGAAAGTCTGGAAAACGAACCCGATCTCCTTGTTTCTGATTTCCGCCAGCTCATTTTCAGTAAGATCGCTAACGTCATGGTTATTGAGGATGTATTGACCTCCGGAAGGCGTATCAAGACAGCCTACAATGTTCATCAACGTAGATTTCCCAGAACCTGACGGCCCCATAAAAGCCACATATTCACCCCTATTGATGTCGATGGTGATGGACTTAAGAGCGTGGATAGTTTCGCTACCCATCACATATTTTTTGGAAACATCTCTGGTTTGAATGACTGCACTCATGAACAAAAGGGGTTTTAGAAAATTTTAATATACAATAATACCTCGAACGATTGGAAAATCCACAACTAATTCTTTAGTGGGTACTTTTTAATTGCCCAAAGGTTTCACTACCGTTTTCAACCTTAACGATGAACACCACTCTATTTGTTTACTTTCATGCCAATGAATTACAGTATTGGTCTGTATTTTTTTCAAGCTCACCAGTATATTGCAATCTCTTTTGCCGGTTCTTGGCAATTGAAGAACCATCGAACACCCGCAGTGCCTTATTCATCGTGAACCTTTGATAACAAAAAAAATGAAATTGAAATACATTGCCCTTGTACTACTATGCTGCCTGACTATCGACAACATAACTGCACAAAAAGCAAAAACTGACGATCAGGATGTTGAAATGATCCGCAAAATCTATGACGAGGCGCTTGGCAAAGGCGAATCGTATCAGATGCTGGAGTTTCTTACAAAGCAAATCGGCGCCCGATTAGCCGGCTCGCCAGGGGCAGCAGCAGCAGTGGACTGGAGCAAAGAAACTATGGAGGGCTTTGAGTTTGACAACGTATTTCTTCAGGAAGTAATGGTGCCTCACTGGGTAAGAGGCCAAAAGGAAATTGGCAAGATCGTTAATTCCAAAATGGGTTCGGTGGAAGTCAACGTTGTGGCACTGGGCAACTCGGTGGGCTCCGGGCCTAACGGCGTGGCCGGAAAAATAGTAGAAGTGCAAAACTTTGACGAGCTGGCCGCTCTTGGCGA
Source organism: Imperialibacter roseus (assembly GCF_032999765.1). GTDB lineage: Bacteria > Bacteroidota > Bacteroidia > Cytophagales > Cyclobacteriaceae > Imperialibacter > Imperialibacter roseus. Next base: position 3,830,986 of record NZ_CP136051.1, read on the forward strand.
AACTGGTATAAAAGGGAAAATCGTCTTTTTCAACCGCCGGATGGATCCTACCTTGATTGAAACTTTTGAAGCCTATGGCGGCGCTGGCAACCAAAGGGGTGCCGGGCCATCTGAAGCCGCCAAGTATGGTGCCATTGGGGTTGTAGTCCGCTCGCTGACCAATGCACTGGACGACCACCCGCACACTGGCAGCACCAACTACACGCCCAATCTTTACAAGCTGCCAGCGGTGGCCATCAGCACCAACGATGCCGATAAGCTGAGCAGGATGCTGAAGGACGACTCTGAGCTTGAGTTCTACTTTGAGACGCATTCACAGATGCTACCGGACAAGCTATCACACAACGTAGTGGGCGAACTTAAGGGCAGCAGCAAAGCAGACGAATACATTGTTGTTGGCGGGCACCTCGACTCCTGGGATCTGTCGCAGGGTGCCCACGACGATGGCACTGGCTGTGTGCAGTCTATTGAGGTGCTTCGGATTCTCAAGGCTATTGGCTACAAGCCAAAAAGAACCCTGAGGGCTGTAATGTTCATGAACGAAGAAAATGGCCTTAGGGGAGGACGGAAATACGCTGAATTGGCTGCCGAAAATAAAGAGAAACACATAGCTGCCATGGAATCGGATCGTGGTGGCTTCAAACCGCTTGGGTTTACTTTTACTGCTGAAGACAAGCAGGTAGAGCGCATCAAAGGCTGGGCGCCATTGTTCGTGCCTTATCAGATTTACAAGTTTGACACCGGAGGTGGTGGGGCCGACATCAGCCCACTGGCAACACAAGGCGTGCCCATGATTGGCTTCTACCCCGACCCGCAACGCTACTTCGACTACCACCATACGGCGATTGACACGTTCGACAAAGTGAGTCGGAGAGAGCTGGAGTTGGGCGCTGCCACCATGGCGGCTTTAACCTATTTGATTGACAAGTACGGGCTTTAAAGGATTGTTAATTTGAGACTTATGATGACAGATTGGATGGCTGCCGGGATCAGGAAACTTCTTCCTTTCATTGTAATATTGTTTTGTATCGGAACTGCCCATGCACAGTTCCAGATTGAGGTTAAAAAGCACAGCAACTCTATATACATTTACGAGTCGTACGGTGCCTATCAGGGAGGAAAAGTGGGTGCCAACGCTGTCATCTTTGTGGGCAATGACAGCGTGGTGGTCATTGACACTCCCTGGGGAAATGACCAAACCGTGCAGCTACTTGACTGGATTGACACTGAAATCAAAAAACCAGTAGCCAGCTTTGTGATTACGCACTTCCACGATGACCGGATAGGTGGTATTGATATCCTAAAAGCAAGAGGCATTCCGGCCGTGAGTTCGGAGCTAACGGCCAAACTGGCCGTGGAAAATGGCATTGCTAAACCAGACGTCCTCTTTAAAAACGACACCACCATCACTCTGGCAGGAGGCAAAATTGAGGTTTTCTATCCCGGACCGGGTCACAGCCCCGACAACGTGGTCGTTTACTTCCCTTCGGAAAAACTCCTGTATGGCGGCTGTTTTTTGAAGGATGCTTCAACTACTTCCCTGGGCAACCTGGGAGATGCAGACGTTACCGCCTGGCCTGTGAGTCTCGAAAAAATGAAAAAGCGGTTTCTAAAACCCAAGATGGTCATTCCCGGGCACGGGGGATTGGAGCCGGGGGCTATTGAGAATACGGCGAAATTATTAGATGATAAAAAAGACTAACAAGAAAGGTGTATTCATGTCCTTTCAGTACTCACTCGCCAATGTTTCGATAGGGATATTCAAGTGTTTGCTTAAGTTCCTTATCATAGGCAAAGTAAGCTTTCTCTTCATCGAAAGCACGTCAGACACTCTGCTCTTATCTCCAATAAGCGATGTTAAGTCTTTAGACTTCAGGCCCAACTCTTCCATTCTCACCCTGATCGCCTGGATAGGCTTCAATGATCCCATTGGATAATTTCTTTCTTCATAATCCCACACTAACAAAGATATAATCTGCAATTCGTCCTCCTCTTTGGAGTTCACTTCGCAATCAATTAATTCGTCAATCCGCTTTAGTGCGTTATTATAATCTTTCTCATTTCTTATTACACTTATTTCCATTTCAAATCTCCTTTATATTACTAATGCTATCGTAATCTTTATGAGTTCCGATAAACCTTATGTATACCATTTGAATCTGGTATCTAAAAACTACAACCAACCTGTATTTATTGCGACAAATATTGAAAAATGCCCTGTTGTTACCCACAAAATCAACTGATGGAAATACCTCCTTCACCTCATTCGGGTTTTGCCAACTCGATTTAGAAACGATCGTATGCCATTCAATTAAAGGAAGTTCACTGTCATGGTACAAACTCCAGAATTCCTTTAACGTCCTTTTTGCGATTACTCTCAATCTTCATTGTTTGATAACCAACTAAAAGTCGGTAAAAGTTGCCAAAATGCAAACTTTATTTTACTCCCTCCATCGTAGCTTTTAAAAAAATTCAAAAAACACTTGACTCTAACGTAACGTCATAGCCTTTCTTTGCATCATCATTAATGAAAAGGTATGGCAGGCTATACGGTAAAAAAGCTGGCAAAACTAGCTGGAGTAAGTGTGCGCACGCTTCACCACTACGACCAGATTGGTCTTTTGACTCCTGAAGAACGAGGGTTCGATTCAGGGTACAGGTACTATGGAAGGCATGAAATGTTACGCCTGCAGCAGATCCTGTTCTACCGAGAATTAGGCTTTGCTCTGAAGGAAATCAAAAAGATCATGGACGAAAAGGATTTTGACTTGCTGAAATCGCTGGAGTTCCAGAAGTCGGAAATTCATAAGCAGATTGCCAGAAACAAGGTGTTGTTAGGCACTTTGGAGAAAACAATTGATGAAATAAAAAACAGAAAAACAATGGTAACAGATAAAGAAATGTACGAGGGCTTCACCGAAGAGCAGGTGAAAAGCTACCGTCAGGAAGTAGTGGACAGATGGGGTAAGGAGGCCCTGGATCATTCTGAAAATGTGATTCGAAACAAGACAAAAGAAGAATGGGCTCATACAAAAAAGCAATCGGACGACTTCTGCCGCCAAATGGTAGCCTTAATGAGTCAGCCAGTCACTCATAGGGAGGTGCAACAGCTAATCGCTAGGCATCATGCATGGATAGGTCAGTTTTTCGAAGTAACAGAAGAAAAGTACCGAGGCCTCGCTGACATGTACGTGGCGGACGAGCGATTCAAAGTCAACTATGAAAAGTTTGCATTTGGATTGGCTGAATACATGAAAAAGGCGATGTACCAGTTTTGTGAGAATGGAATGAAGATACAAAAATAGTCTCAACAAGCAGGCGAGAGTGTTACAATAACTGTGTCAAGTCATTGATTTAGTAAAAATCGATAACTTGATACAAATGGAAAAAGGAAAATTTGACTATGAGTCCTTCAAGAAGAGCGCTACTCAGCGGCTCAAGCAAGGAGACAGCCTGTTAGGCAAAGAAGGTGTCTTCACTCCATTACTTAAGGAATTTCTTGAAGAAGCTCTTTCGGGTGAGCTGGATGCTCATCTGGACGAGGAAGTGCCTAATCGCAAGAATGGTAAGGGCAGTAAGGTTTTGAAAACGAGTCTGGGCAATGTCGAGATAGACACGCCCAGGGATCGCAATGGTACCTTCGATCCAGAGATGGTTCCCAAGCGCCAGCGAACCTTAGGTGTTGACCTGGACAGGCAAATACTAGCCCTGTATGCCCGTGGCGCCAGCTATGGTGATATCAGCGATCATTTACAGGAAATGTATGGCCTAGACGTGTCTACCGCCACCATAAGCCGTGTAACAGACAAGATACTACCTCTGGTGCAAGAGTGGCGCAGCAGGCCTCTGGAGTCGGTCTATCCCTTTGTTTGGCTGGATGCTATTCACTACAAAGTTCGTCATGAAGGCAGGGTACTCAATCGTGCAGTGTATTGTATGATTGGATTGAATCAGGAGGGCTACAAAGAGCTTCTGGGCATGTATATCAATGAAAATGAGGGCTCTAAGTTCTGGTTGCAGGTGCTTACAGATCTGCAGAACCGTGGTGTTGAAGACATCTTCATTGCTAGCATAGATAACCTGACAGGCTTTGCTGATGCCATAGAGTCAATCTTCCCTAATACTGAGGTACAGCTGTGTGTGGTGCATCAAATCCGTAACTCTCAGAAGTACTTGTCCTACAAAGACCTCAAGGCATTTATGAAGGATCTTAAGCCCGTCTATCAGGCTTCCACCAAAGAGTTAGCAGAGAGACAACTGGATCAGCTAGCTGCTGTCTGGGGCAGCAAATACCCTAAAGTGATCGACTCCTGGAGAAAGAACTGGGCCAGGCTTTCCTGCTACTTCCAATACTCCAAGGAGATCAGGCGTATCATCTATACCACCAATATCATAGAAGGGTTTTACAGACAGATACGCAACGTAACCAAGAGCAAAGGAGCCTTTACTTCTGAAGATGCTTTGATGAAACTGCTGTTCCTGGCTCAGGAGAATATCTGTTCAAAGTGGAACAGACCAGTACACAACTGGAACCAGACTTTAGCCCAGCTTTCTATTATATTTGGAGATAGGCTCAAGCTTAATATTTAAAGACTGACACAGTTAATGTAATACAACCAGCAGGCCGTGTACCTTTTGCGGCCTGCTATTTTTTATCAAATTCTTTCGCTCTGATTTGCTCTATGGCTACTGAAAAACCTTTAAGCACCTTTGACTCAACTGTTCCTTTTTGCGAAGCAAATGCCAGCAACTCGTACTTTCCATTATTCAATGCAAAAATCTCAATCACTTCATTGGCTGGATCAACTACCCAAAATTCTTTCACCCCAAACTTCTCATAAAGTGCTTTTTTTCTTTCCTGGTCGTGATGAAAGGTGGAAGGTGATAGAATTTCAACGACAAGATCGGGCGACCCATTGATATTTCTTTCCGTCAAAATCCCTTCGTTGGCATGGCTGACAAAGATCAAATCGGGCTGTACCACGTTGTACTCATCAAATCTCACATCAGATGGGGCGTTAAAAACATGCCCAAGTTTCTTACTATAAACATAGTCCATAATAAGCCTTTGCAAATTCCTTGAAAAGGCCTGATGCTTTAGAGAAGGCGCTGGCGACATATCAAAAAGTTCTCCATCAATGATTTCATAACGCTTGTCATCATCCAACTTGAGGTATTTGCTGTAAGTGAATTTTTCGGCTACTGCTATCATTTGTTCCTGGTAGTTTGTAAATATACTAACTAATTCCAACGTAAAAAATGCCAAATTGGCGGCAATAACACCGGATCAGCAATAATACAAATGAAACCTATCAACCTACTCGGCATCCCCTTCGACGCCAACTCATCCTTCAAGCGAGGCCCGGCTCAAGCCCCTCCCCTCATTCGCAAAGCGCTGCATTCGGATTCAACCAACTACTTCAATGAAGCTGGTCAAAATGTAAAGGACTTGCTGATCGATGCTGGAGACATCTCGCCGATGGTTCCGTATGATGCATTGCAAAAAGAGATCTCCAAAATCTACACGCCTTCCGAAAAATGGATTTTCCTGGGTGGCGATCACTCAGTGACCTACCCCATACTGCAAGCTGTTGCGCCGCATTACCCCAAGCTTTCTATCCTGCACCTCGATGCGCACTCCGACTTGTATGATGAGCTGGATGGCAATCGATTTTCTCACGCCTGTCCATTTGCAAGAATCATGGAGAATGGATTGGCGCAAAGCCTTACACAAGTTGGCATCCGCACCCTCAACAAGCACCAGAAAGAGCAGGCAGAAAAGTTCCACGTCAACATCATTCCAATGAATAAATGGACAGAAGACATGACCATCGATATTGATGGGCCTGTGTACATAAGCCTGGATATCGACGTGCTTGACCCGGCCTTTGCGCCAGGCATTTCCCATTACGAGCCAGGTGGAGCCAGCACACGGCAGGTAATCAATTTTATCCAGCGGCACCAGCACCTGAATATCGTAGCGGCCGACATTGTAGAATACAATCCTATCAGAGATAGGAACGACATGACTGCATTTGTAGCTGCCAAATTCCTGAAAGAACTTGCAGGTATAATGTCAGCTAGCTAGCGTATTGGTTGAAACAAGTTTTCTTTCTGTTTTGTCCAAAACAGCAGAGCGACCTTGTCTACACATCAAAAACCTCTAAATTATCCCTATGAAAAAGTTTTTGATTCTAATCAGAGAAGACCTTTCTGCAGTTAACAAAATGACCCCCGAGCAAATGGAGGCCGACATTGCCGAATATGTTAAGTGGAAAGACGGCCTTCAGAAAGAAAACCGACACGTGATGAGTGATCCTTTGGAAGGCTCCGGTGCGATGATCTACAAAAATAAAGTAGAAACAGACGGGCCATTCATTGAATCGAAGGAGGCTATCACTGGCTTCTTTGTGTTCCTGGCAAAGGACACGGAAGAGGCAATCAGCATTGCCAAAACTTGCCCTATTTTCAAATACGAAGGACTCGTGGAGCTAAGGCCCATCATGGAATTTTGATGCAACAGGAACAGCCCCCCTATCATTTTGAAACACAAAAGCTGGTCAGCCATCTTTACCGTCAGTGGTACGGTAAGATGGTGACCTCCCTGGCACGCTACTTTGGGCTTCAGCAGCTGGAGCTGGCCGAAGACATAGTGCAAGAGGCCTTCGAGTCGGCCATCAAGCATTGGGAACAAAAAGGCATGCCGGATCAGCCAGTGAACTGGCTCTTCAAAGTATGTAAAAACAAAGCGATCAACACTCTGCGAAAAAAGCGTTTCGAGCCGCTGCCAGCGGAATCTTTTCTTAATACACGGGAACAGGTCAAACTTGAGACGCTTTTTCTCGACAATGAAATTGAAGACAGTCAGCTGCGGATGATCGTGGCTTGCTGCCACTCGGCATTCTCCGTTAAGAATCAGCTCATTTTTGTACTAAGGCACGTGGCCGGCTTAACCGTCAGGCAAATTGCCCGTGGCCTGTTGATGACCGAAGAAGCCGTTGCCAAGTCGATAGTACGTTCCAAGCAACTGATCCGTGAAAAGAACCTATCATTTCCCGATCCTGATTATTTGAAGGTGAAAGAAAATCTGCATGAGGTGCATTTAATCATCTACCTGCTTTTCAACGAAGGCTATTCCTCCACAGACGGCGATTCTATTATGAGAGAAGAGCTGTGTTTTGAAGCCATCAGGCTGATCAAACTGGTGGCAGATAATGAAAAGCTGAAAACTGCAGACTCATTGGCCTTGTTTTCGTTATTTCTTCTCCATGCTGCGAGATTTCCAGCCAGGGAGGATATCGAAAAAAAGCTGATTGACTTAGAAACTCAGGACCGGCGACTTTGGGATCAGGACATGATAGCCCTCGGGCAGCAGTATTTCAGGGAATCTATTCAGGAAAAGAATTACACAAAATACCAGGTGGAAGCTGCCATAGCTTACGAACATGCGCAAGCTCTCTCCTTTGAAGAGACCGATTGGGCAAGCATCTGCGAACTGTACGAATACCTTCTCCAAAGCGACCCTGGGGCTGCCGTTTATCTGAATTGGCTTATTGCACTTTTTTATAGCAAGGGGCCGCTCGTTGCCTATGAAAAGCTTCAGGAGCTTGATTCAAAAGGGTGCCTTGTGCAAAATCAATACTACTTCTCACTCCTTGGTAAAATGTATATGGCCATGGACGATACCACTCTGGCAGCCAGCTGCTTTCGTCAGGCCATTGAGCTGACAACCAGTCTGCCGGAAAAAAAGTATATCGAAAGGCTTTTGGCGACACTTTGAATGGTCGGCGTGCATCAGCGACCTCCACCGTCCGCCAGCGCACAACTATTTTCTACGTCAGTATTTCATCACTTTCTTTAAGTATTGAGATTCAAGCAATTGAGATTGGTTTTACTTCTCTTCGCAAAAGGTATTATTATTGTTTAAAATGGAACGGGCAAAAGCTATGTATAAATGAAAAAGAGTAACCAGGCAGGGAGAATTCTGATTGTTGACGACAATCCCGACGTGTTGAGCGCCGCCAAAATATTTCTGAAGCGACATTTCCTGGAGGTGGTGACAGAGAAAAACCCTGAGTCGCTTCCCAATATTCTGATGAATGAAACATTCGATGTCATTCTCCTGGACATGAACTTCACCAAAGACGTGAGCTCTGGGCACGAAGGCTTTTTCTGGCTCGACAAGATTCTGGAAATAGATCCTTCGGCGGTTGTAATACTGATTACGGCCTACGGCGATGTGGAAGTAGCTGTAAAAGCCATCAAGGAAGGCGCCACCGACTTTGTGCTCAAGCCGTGGGAAAACGAAAAATTGCTGGCCACGGTTTCCTCCTGCATGAGGCTGCGTGAGTCGAGGCTGGAGACCAACAAACTCAAAGACAGGCAAAAACAGATTAACGAGGACCTGGATACTAAATACCAGGAGATTATTGGCAGAAGCGATGCCATTATGAAGGTGTTCGACACGATAGAAATGGTGGCAGGAACAGACGCCAATGTGTTGATCCTCGGCGAAAACGGCACCGGCAAGGAGCTGGTGGCACGAGCGATTCACCGCCATTCGAAGCGGGCTTCCGACGTATTTCTCAGTGTCGACTTAGGGGCTGTAAGCGAAACACTATTCGAAAGTGAGCTGTTTGGGCATACAAAAGGTTCGTTTACCGATGCCAAAGAAGACCGTGCAGGGCGCTTCGAAACAGCCTCTGGTGGTACTTTGTTTCTGGATGAGATTGGCAACCTTTCAACGCCACTTCAGGCCAAGCTGCTGTCCGTGCTACAGTCGAGGCAGGTGACGAGGGTTGGCTCCAACAAAGCCAGGCCCATCGACATTCGCCTCATTTGCGCCACCAATATGCACCTTTACGACATGGTGAAAAAGAGCGAATTCCGTCAGGACTTACTCTACCGCATCAACACCATCGAAATCAACATACCCCCCCTGAGAGACCGGCTGGACGACATTCCGTTGCTGGCAGAGCATTACCTCGGGCAGTTTACCAAAAAATACAACAAGCCCATCCGGTCACTAAGTCCTTCTGTGCTGAAGAGAATGCAAAAATACAGCTGGCCGGGAAACGTGAGGGAGCTGGAGCATGCGGTGGAGCGAGCCGTGATCATGAGCCGCAGCATGGTGCTCGAAGCCGACGACTTCTTCTTGAACCAGGGTGGCAAAGAGCCTGACGAAACAGCGGTAAACCTGGATGCCTACAACATAGAGGAGATGGAGCGTATCCTCATCCGCAAAGCACTCAAACGCCACAATGGCAATATTACTCAGGCTGCTCAGGAGCTGGGGCTGACCCGCTCTTCGCTTTACCGACGAATGGAGAAGTATGATTTTTAGCAGCTTCCGATTTCAAATACTTCTTCGGGTAGCTTTTATCGGGCTATTGACAATGGCTGTTATTTGGCTGATCGAAAGCAGCAAATACGTGAGTGCGACCATTATCTTTTCTGTTGGCGTTTTCTCGCTCTTCAGCCTGTTTCACTACGTCGAAAGCACCAACCGCAAGCTCACCCGTTTTATTGAAGCCATCAAATACGACGACTTCATCATTGGCTTTGACGCCGACAACAGGGTCGGGAAATCTTTCAAACAGCTGAATCAGTCAATGAAAGAAGTGCTTGATGCCTTCCGGCTCACCAGAAAAGAAAATGAGGAAAACCTTCAATTTCTGGACACCCTGGTGAAGAACGTGCAGGTGGGCATATTAAGTTACGACGATACCGGCGAGGTGGGGCTCATCAATCAAATGGCAAAAAAACTGCTATCGCTTGACAACCTGACGGAGCTAAATGAGCTTTCGGCCACAGACCCGGAGCTTTACACCCTGTTAAAATCAATTCCGACGGGAGGCAATACCCTCTACCGAAAAAATGAACTTGTTCACCTTGCCATCCATACCTCCCGGCTGAGAATAAGAGGACGAGAGCTCACACTTGTTTCCCTGCAAAATATCCGGTCGGAGCTGCAACAAAATGAGCTGGAAGCCTGGCAAAACCTAACCAAAGTGCTTCGACATGAAATCATGAATTCGGTGACGCCAATTTCTTCTTTGGTTTCCACGCTAAAAGAGATGTTTGAAGAGGAAACTCATGCCAACAACGAGGAGCAAATGTCGAAGGAAACAATCGGCGACATTAATGAGGCCCTTCAGGCAATAGAGAACAGGAGTCACGCCCTGAAAAAGTTTGTCCATGCCTACCGGGACTTCACGCAGATTCCAAAACCGGCACTGAAGCCCGTGAAACTAGCGACACTGCTGGCCAGGATCGAAAATCTGTATTTGGCAGAAACGAAGGCCAGCGAAGTGACCCTTGCCACAGAACTTGAGGACGATGAAATAACCATTATTGTGGACGACGAGCTGTTGGAAATGGTGCTCATCAACCTTGTGAAAAATGCTATTGAGGTATTAATAGACCAACCAGATGCAAAGGTCACGGTGAGAGGATATATGAGCGATCAGCTGCGCCCGGTAATCGAAGTGGAAGACAATGGGCCTGGCATTATTCCGGAAGCCATCGACAATATTTTCATTCCGTTTTACACCACTAAGCCTACGGGATCTGGCATAGGCCTCAGCCTGTCGAGGCAAATCATTCACATGCACGGAGGCACACTGGGAGTGGAATCGGAGGTAGGAAAAAAGACAGTTTTCAAAATTGAATTGTGAAGAACGAAGCTGAAACATCAGGCTGCCGCTACTTAGACTGGATAGCAGCCCATTCGTCTTTCAACTTCTGATGGTATGGGTGATCTTCCCCTAATACTTCCTTACTTAGTTCAATGGCCTTCGTATAATTGATTTCGGCCTTTTCCATGTCTTTCAACTCGCCATACAAATCCCCAAAGTTCGAATAAACATCGATTACTTTTCTGCTCTTCTCCCCCAGCTTGTCGAGATAAATGTTGAATGCCTTTTGGTAACTTCGCTCAGCCTCATCAAACTTCTGCATTGCCTGCCAAGTCATTCCCATGCTCACATAATCACCTGCTACATAAGGATGCTCGTCGCCAAAATTATTGACATCAGCCGCAAGCACCTTTTCATAGTAGCTCAGCGCATTCCCAAAGTCCCGCTGTCCAAATTTTGAATTTCCGAGGTTGTACAACACGCTTACTGTATAATTGTGAAATGGGCCAAATTTAGCCAGGTACGCCTCATACGCCAGAAGCTGCAAAGAGTCTGACTTCGCATAGTCTCTCAGCTTGTAGTAGGCAGAGCCCAAATTCGCATAGGAACTAAGCGTACTAGGATGATCAGGCCCATAAATTCGATAGTTCTCGTCCAGCAAGTCCCGGAGTATCTGCACCTGTTTTTCAAAGTCATGAAGTCGGCTATATACTAATGAGAGATTGTTTAAAGCAATAAGCTTCAAGGTAATGTCTTCACCCTCGAATTTCTCACCCAGCTCCACTGCCGCCAAACTCACTTCAAGTGCCTCTTCATACTTTGATTGCTCCCGAAGGTTGCTGCTGAGATAGTTGTAGGCAAATCCCAGTTGAATTTCCTTTTTCAGGCTCTCCCCTCCTTCGGTGTGTCCTGAAGCTATGGCGTCTTCAATGAGAGCAATTGCCTTTCTCACTTCATCCTCCCCTTGCTCATATTTGCCTTTCAGGTATAGCACATACCCATGGTCTTTATAAGACATTGCCAATGCCAGTGGATAGCCATCTTTTTCCTGCTCAAGATGGCCGATCGCCAACTGAATGGTTGAATCAGCTTTGTCGTACTCTGACATATCCCGATAGTAGCCAGAAATCTCATTGTATAGCCTGCCAAGCTCAATCGCACTGCCATTTCGTTCCTGATAATATTGGAGTGCATCGAAGAAAAGAGGCCCCGACTCCTTCCACAAGCCCAGCCTTTTGTATAAGCTACCCAGCTGCAACTGAGATGAGGCTTTGATCTCAGGGTCACTGATGTTACTGATTTCCTTCTCGCTATTTCGGAGCAAGGCAGCGGCTGTCAATTCTTCTCCCTGCACCAGCCCAGGGTCATTTGCCTCGAATATCTTAGTCAGAAACTCGTTGGAGGCTATCACCTTTTGCTGCTCCCTTTCAAGTGCTCGCTTCTGAATTTGAGTAATGATAGCAGCGCCCATTGATACCACCACAATGACTGCTACAAGTGCCGAGGCAAGTGTGTTGCGTCTTAAAAACAGGCGGGAGGAATAACCCCAGTTCGTCTCTCTGGCGGCCACCGGGAACTGGCCAAGGTAATTTTGAAGATCAGCAACCAAATCCGTCACTGTCTGGTACCTCTGCCCAGCATCAACGGCCATGCACTTTGTAATAATTGCGTTCAGGTCTGTCTTAATGGCCGGGTTCAAGGTCATTGGAGCTCGAAACTGTCCATTTCGTATCATTGTTATTACCTTGTCTCTCTCGTCGCCGTCAAACGCCATGTGCCCGGTGAGCAGCTCATACAAAAGCACGCCCAACTGATAGACATCAGACTGAACAGACAACGCCTTGTGCGAGAGTTGCTCGGGAGAAGCGTATTTCAAGGTACCTCCAAAAGAAGTATCTTCCTCCAACTGGTCATCAAAAAGCTTGCCTATACCAAAGTCGAGCAGTTTGACCTGACCATCATCGGTAATGAGAACATTAGAAGGTTTAATATCTCTATGAAGGATGAAGGCGTTGTGGGCATGAATCACCGCACGACACACCGGAATCATAATGCGGTTAAGCGTATCGGAAATACTTAGCCGATACAGTTTACAGTATTGATTAATGGGTGAGCCATCCACATATTCCATGACCAGGTAAGGAGACTGATCATTGGTAAGCCCTCCGTCAAAAATGCTTGCTATGTTGGGGTGATTTAGCGAAGCCAGCAGTTGCCGTTCCGCTTTAAAGTATTGTTCGTATTTGTCAGTGTTGAGCAGTGGCGAAAGCACCTTTATAGCCACTTGCTGATCAAACAGGTTGTCAGCTCTTTTTGCTTTGTAAACCACTGCCATGCCACCCACGCCAGCCTCTTCCACCACCTGGTACTTACCAATGGCATAACCCGCTGGCAGCCTTATTTCGAGGCTATCGGAAAGCTGTTTGGTGAGATTCTCTTGCAACCCATCAAAAAATATCTCAGCATCATTCCTACGTCCGAGTAAATCAGGCAAATCCTCTACTGAGAGGTTCATTTTCGTTAAAAAATCAATCCACTCCTCTTCGGAATATTGCTCCATAGCGTACACTTACAATTTAGGCGGCTGAAGGCGAAAGCTGCATATGCAGCCAGGTTTTGGCCATATTCCATGATCGCTTAACTGTAGATGGGCTTGTGCCTAATATCTTTGCTGTTTCGTCAATAGACAGCCCAGCAAAAAAACGGCACTCGACAATTTTCCCATAGGTAGGCTCTCTTTTCTCAAGCACCTCCAAAGCTTCATGTATTTTCAAGATGGCCGTTCCTGTCTCTTCAGTAAAATTTATGTGCTCTTCAAGGTCATCAATTTTCAAATGATTAGGCTGATTTCCTCGCTTGTCAGTTTGCTTTTTCAGGCAAGCGTTTACCAAAATTTGACGAATGGCTTTTGCAGCAAGATTGTAAAAGTGCTCTTTGCTTTGAAGCTGGCTCAGGTCAGCTTTCGAGAGTTTCAAATATGCTTCGTGCACAAGTGCAGTGGTGTTCAGGGTTTCTTGTTGCCGAAACTTAAACCTCAAATGGTGGGCATTTTTCCGAAGCTCATCGTAAACAACGGGAAAGAGTTCATCAAGGGCTTTTTGGTCACCTTTATTGATCCTGTCTATCAGTTTCACCAGCTCCGCTTCACCCATCGTTTGAAATAATAAATTTAGATGCCTATAAACTCTGTCAAAGTATAAAGCTATAAAGAATAAATAGAATATTCCGTATTTAATCTACGGACGGAAGCATAAAAAACCCGATCCTTTTGGATCGGGCTTTAACATGAAAATCAGCTGCCTGTGTTTACTGGCCTTTTTTACCTATTCCTGATTATTTCCACTGGCATTATCAGTGAAAGTGTTGCCAGCTGCCGCTCCGGCAAAATCATTTGTTACGCCTTTAGAATAGATTCCGTAGCCACTGCTGTTGGTAATAGCGGAGTTCGTTACAGTCACCTTTCCATCCGAATTCACCGCAATATTGGCAGGAAAATCAGCTCCATTGAAGTCGTGCGGTGAGTTACCACCGTAAGCGATGTTGCAAAAGTCAAACTCATTGCCGGCATCTGTTGACGAAAAATAAAATCCTTTCCAGTGCAGCCCACCATCGATATTTGACGAGGTGAAAGTGATCATGTTAGTGGAAGTTCCTTTTGCCGTAAATGCGCCGTCAACCAGAATCTGGACGTCTTCGTCCATTTTGAAAGAAGCGCCTGCCTCCACAGTAACTTTTCCATACACCCTGATATTTCCGGTAATTCTGTAAGAAGCGCCCGTGGTCAACGACTTCCACGTGACCACTTTGTCCTGGGCCAGGTCGCTTTCGAATACTTCCACATCAGCAAATGAATTGTTGCTGAAGGTGCTTGCACCATCGATAGCATCAAGTTCATCGGCCGGTATACCTACACCCCTTTTGTTGTCGGAAAAGCTGTTGCTTCCAAAACTACCTATCTGTCCACCCGACTCATCGGCATAGATGCCATAGTCTTTATTGTTGGTAAACGTAGAGTTGGTAACCGATACCTTGCCGGTGATGTCCACGCCAATAGCCGCTGCAAAATCGGCTCCTGAGAAATCGATAGGAGAATTACCGGCGAACGAAAAATCGGTGAAATCAAAATTATTGAGGCTACTGGCAGAGCTGACGTAAATGCCCTTCCAATAAAGCTCGCCTCCAGGGTTTGATGTCGTAAATACAATACGGTCGGTGGCAGTTCCCACGGCTGTGAGCGACCCAAAAACCCTTACCAAAACATTTTCATCAAAGTTCACAATAGCTCCGGCAGCAAGTGTGAGTTTGCCGTTTACGTCCATGTCGCCCGACAGTCTGTAGGCGGCGCCTCCGCTGAGTTTTTTCCATGTTGACGTTTTGGATTCCGAAAAATCTGACTCAAAAATTTCAACATCAGCATTTGTATTGTCTGTAAAAACAGAAGCACCGTCTATCATTTCAGCCTGGTCAGCTGGCAAGCCAACCGCCCTGTCGTTCGAAACAAAAGTATTGCTTTCAAATGCACCAATCTGGCCACCGGCATCGTCGGCATAGACGCCATAGCCTTTGTTGTTGGAGAAAGTACTGTTCTTAAACGCCATTTTTGCGCCGAGCTCAATACCAACACCGGCTGAGAAGTCTTCTCCTGAGAAATTCATCACTGAATTTCCAGCATATGAAAGTGTGACATGGTTCAATATATTTCTGCCATCGGCTGAGTTCACATAAATACCTTTCCAGCGAAGTGCTGAAGCCTCATCGGAGGTTGTAAATTCAATCGGGCTCTCGGCAGTGCCAGCCGCTATGAATGCACCGTCGACAGTAATCATGACATCCTCATCCAACCCGAACTTGGCCCCGGGAGCAACATTAAGCACTCCATTCACATCGATATCTCCCGAAACAGTATAACGAGCGTCGTTGCTCAATGCCTTCCATGTTATTTCCGTCGCTTCGGCAATTGAAGAAGAAAAAATTTCAACATCGGCATTTGTTGAATTGGTAAATGCGGTGGTATTGTCAACACTTGCTGCCGTTTCAGCCCACACGGCCATGCCGTTTTCATTGTCAACAAAGAGGTTGTCCTTAAATGTATTAAGCTTTCCCCCATCATCATCCAGGTAAACTCCATAACCTTTGTTGGCAGCGAAAAGGCTATTTTCAATCTTGATATTTCCTCCTCCATTTACACCTACACCAGCCATATAGTCAGCTCCGTTAAAATCCATGGCTGTGTTGCCAGCGTATGAAACTTCGGCGTACTTAAGTATGTTCTGCGCACTGGCTGACTGTATGTAAAGCCCCTTCCAAAACAGATCAGCCTCTTCGTTGGCTGTTGTAAAAATGATGGAGTCGGCTTCGGTACCTGCTGCCAGCAAAGTGCCACCCTGCTCAATCTTCATCATTTTATCTTCCTGGAAATGAATAACGACGCCTGGCTCTACAGTGAGCACGGCAAGCACCGACACATCTCCAGTTACCAAATAATCAACAAGTGTGGGATCAAGGTTGATATTTTCAAGCGTCATGTCGCTATCAATCAATCCGCTGAGTTCTACATAGCCTGGAGCCAATGCACTTATGGTTACTTGCTTTGTATCGTTCACCCCTTCATCAGCATTCGAAATTTTCAACTGAACTTCATAGTCCCCTTCAACATCGGGAATCAAAGAAGCTATAATGGCATCGGCGTTGGTTATTTCTGTTGTGCTGCCGGCTGGCTGTGACAGAAGCGTCCACTCGGCAGTGAAGCCAATAGCATCCGCATCCACGGAACCACTTGCATCTAGGGTAATTTCTTCATTCACTGCCGGGTTTTCCGGACTAAAATCAATATCTGCTTCCAGCTTGAACTTCGAGGGTGCTGGTTCATCGTCCCCACAACTTATTGCAAACACTAACATCACCAAACAGGTGAGCATTCCGACTAACTGTTTTACTTTCATATTACATGGTCTTTTTATGTGATCAAATTCCCTTCACCCCCTATTACAGGAAAAGCAGTGAAATCGGGTCAGCTCACTTAAAAAAATCATGAATTTATTTTTCCGGTCACGTCGGCCAGCCTTTGAAACATAGTTGTCGGGTCACCAAAAGCCTTTGACTTCTGCGGCAGGGCCCTAAAAATGGAAGTAACAAAGGGACAGCCACAAAAGACGGCTAGCTAGTTGGGAAGGTGTAAAGAGGGAAATGGGGAGGTTTATAGCGCCTCCGACTTGAGTTGCAAAAATGGTCGCCACTCGTCGAACACACTGCCATTGGAGGTCTTTAAAAACATGATGTAAGACGGCTTGAAAGGCTCTTTTCTAAGTTTCATCCCAACTTCAGCGGGAGCATAATCGCCTTTCTTAGCATTGCAATGTTTACAGGCAGTAACAAGATTTTTCCAGCTTGAGGTTCCGCCCTTTGAGCGAGGAACGAGGTGATCAAGGGTGAGATCCCGGTTGGTGCCGCAATACTGGCATTCGTGGTTGTCACGCCGGAAAACGTTTTGGCGGGACAGTATAACTCCTTTGTAGGGGACACTGATATACCTTGACACTTTGATGACCGACGGAGCCTGATAAGAAGTGTCCACAGTATGCAAATAAACATTGGGCACGGGCGAAATCATCTCAGCCTTATTCAAAAAGACAAGAAGAAATGCTCTCTCCACCGAACAAACAGTCAAGGGAGAATAGTCCTGATTAAGAACTAGTACATTCCTTTTTAAGCTCATGTCTCTTCTACATTTTGAGGATCCTCCTCACCGCCACTAGCTGCCCATCTCTCATTTCACTGGTTAGACCCTTGTCATCAATATTAACAATCTTCACCGAATCAGTCACTATCACTGCCTGTTCTTCTCCTATGTTGATGCCTGCCTTTATTTCATCTTTAACATTCCAAACCAGCAAATCCCCAGGCTTAGACTCGCTCCACGAATCAACCTGATCGCCCGTGGCGGCAAGTTGCTTTAGACTCCTTGGTACCGGATAGCCCACCATGCGATACACCTGCTGCACAAGTCCGATATCATCGATGCCATAAGGAGATCTTGCACCAGCTCTGTAAGGGGAGTACATATACTTCTGCAGGATTTCACGGAGAAAACCATAATCACGACGCTGACCGAGGCTTTTCGAGTTTCCGTTGAACGCCAACTGCTCCTCTATTTTGAATAGTTCATTAGTGGAAATCGGCAGCACACTTCCTATAAGGATATTCAGGTAGTGTTTCTTAAAGAAGATATTCGCTGTCAAATCCGTGCAAACTTTGTAGTCAGAGTGGTTGATCTGCTCAAAATACTCCTGTGTGATTCCATAGAAATGCACCTTCAAAATCCACCCGACCACTCCATCAAAATGGATTTTTACCTTTATCCACTTTTTGTCCTCACTTGCTTCCAAAACCTCATAGTGCTCCCCAAAAAGAAGCTCGCTTAGTTGAAGCGAGTGAAAGGAAGGTTCGCACATAACCGGCACAAGGCATAATCTACAAATTCCCTTTTCGGTCTCAGTCATAAGGTTTACAGTCTAAGTCGGTCTAGCTCTCGCTTGCTATCCCTCTCTTTGATACTTTCTCTTTTGTCATGAATTTTTTTACCCTTTGCAAGGGCAATTTCCATTTTAGCTAGTCCTTTGTCGGTCATAAAAAGCCTCACCGGCACTATGGTAAGGCCCTTTTCTTCCATTTTTGACTGCCACTTCTCGATGTCCCTCTTTTTTATCAGGAGCTTTCGCTCCCTAACAGGATCATGGTTGAAATGGGTGGCCTCGGCGTAGGGGGTAATATTCATCGCCTTGATAAAAATCTCTCCCCTATTGAAGTAACAATACGCTTCCTGCAAACTGGCTTTTCCTTCCCGAATGGACTTGATCTCAGTCCCCTTGAGCACAATGCCTGCTACAAGCGTATCAATAAACTCAAACTCAAAACGAGCCTTCTTGTTTTTGATGTTTACTGAGTTTGAAAATCGCTTATCGTCCTTTGCCATTCAATATTTAGCTGAGCATTTCTTTAAAAACTAAAATAGCATAAAATTAAAATTTCATCCTAGGCATTGGGGCAACATCCATGGATGAAAAGTCCTTTTCAAGGTATTTGAAATGGGCCGTCATGGCAATCATCGCTGCGTTGTCGGTGCAATACTCAAACTTGGGAATATAAACTTCCCAACCTAACTCAGTGCGCTGATTTTCAAGTGCTTGCCGAAGCCCTGAGTTGGCCGCCACACCTCCGGCAATGGCAATTTGCTTTATCCCGGTTTGCTTTGCGGCCTTTTTCAGCTTCTGTAAAAGCATGTGGATCAAAGTGTGCTGGATACTGGCGCAAATGTCGTTGATATTATTTTCAACAAATGTCGGGTCGGTCTTTGTTTGGTCTCTCAGGAAGTAGAGAATAGCCGTTTTTATCCCACTGAAGGAGTAGTTCAAGCCTGGCATTTCGGAGAGCGGAAATCGAAAGGCCTCCGGATTGCCTTTTTGCGCCAACTTATCGATAAACGGGCCACCGGGATAGGGCAGCTCCAGCATTTTGGCCGCTTTGTCAAACGCCTCCCCTACGGCATCGTCCTGCGTTTCTCCTATCACCTGCATGTGCATGGGTGACTCCACCAGCACTATCTGCGTGTGCCCGCCGCTTACTGTAAGGCACAGAAACGGAAATACCGGTTTTGGGTCTTCAATAAAATGCGCCAGGATATGAGCCTGCATATGATTAACGGCTATCAGAGGCACCCCCAACCCCCAGGCCATTGCCTTAGCGAAGGAGCTACCCACAAGCAAAGCACCCAATAATCCAGGTCCTTGTGTGAACGCAACGGCATCAAGTTGGTGTTTATCAATACCTGCTTCTTTTAAAGCCTGATCTACTACGGGCACAATATGCTTCTGGTGTGCTCTGGAGGCCAGTTCTGGCACTACACCACCATATCGTTGGTGAACAGATTGCGTAGCAATAATATTATTAAGAATTTTACCGTTCCTGATCACAGCGGCAGAAGTCTCATCGCACGAAGATTCGATCGCTAAGATGGTCGGGGACATACAGTTGATTTGAACTATAAAACTAAAACATCTGTCGTTTTCTATGGTATTGGGAAAGCCTTCTACTGGTTTTCACTTACCATTTTACTTTTGCTGATTGGCTTATTTATCACGCTGCAATCATCGGCTGTTCAAACATGGCTGGTTTCCTACGCCTCCAAATCCTTCTATGAACAAACAGGGCACAAAGTTACCATTGCAAAAGTGGATGTCAACTGGTTTGATGAAATTACCCTTGATAGCCTGGAAGTAAAGGACCTCCAGGATACCAGCATGATTACCATAAATAGGTTGTTGGTCGATTTTAGCCTACTTGATTTATTACGCCCCAGCCAGCTGCATTTTGACGCAGCCCGAATTACCGGAGCCGATGTGCGGCTGGTGAAGTTCGCCGACGACCAACTCGACAACATCTCCTTTCTCATCAGCCAATTACGTCCCAAAGACACTACTGCCCGAACTTCTCTGCCACGTCCGATAAGTGTGAGCCGGATCAAGCTGGAGAAAAGCCGGTTCTCTCTCAACGACATGAGAAAGGACAGCATTGAGGTAGGCTTCAACTACTACCAGTTTACCATCGATAGCATATTCAGCGACCTTAGCAACTTCTACCAACGGCTGGATACGGTCAAGTTCAGGGTAGACAAGCTGGCCGCAGGTGAGAAAAGCAAAAAGCTGAAGGTCAACAGCCTCCAAACAAACTTTCTGCTTACCTACCAAACAATGGAACTCTCTGACTTGGACCTGTATACGCAACACAGCCACTTGCAGGACTATGTTAAGTTTGAGTTTTCCAACCCTTCTAACCTCACCTATTTTGTTGACAGCGTCAACATAATAGCTCATTTCGACAGCACGACAATTAGTAACCGGGACCTGCGACACTTTTCGCCCTACCTTGAAAAGTACGATGATACTTATTCCATATCAGGCGATTTCAGCGGAGGAGTTACCAATTTTAGCTTGAAGAAGTTCAGCCTGTATTTTGGTGACAACAGTCAGCTCTTTGGCAATGCAAGCTTCAACGGCTTGCCCAACTTTATGGAAACCTTTATTGACCTCCGACTTGATAAATCGACGCTACTCGCCAATGACCTTGGCATGTATATGAATCAGCAAGACTATTACATATTGAATCGCCTCGGTTTCATTAGGTTCGATGGCAGGTTCATTGGTTTTCCTACCGACTTTGTGGCCAACGGGAGTTTTGATTCAAGGCTGGGAAGTGCTAAATCCGATGTCAACCTGAAGCTACCTAGCACACCGGAAAAGGCAGTTTACAGCGGCTCCCTTACAGTCAGAAACCTAAACCTGGGCACTTTAGCAGGCGACTCCGAACTTCTCCAAAAAGTAAGCTTTTCCGGCAGTGTCTCCGGCAAAGGCCTCACACCATCATCTGCTGATTTTTACCTGAAAGGCAACATACAAAAATTCGGGCTCAAGGGCTACGAATACGTGAACATCAAAACTGATGCACGACTGGCAGCAAGCTTTTTTGAGGGAAAGCTCAGTATTGATGACCCTAATGTAAAACTTCAGGTCGAAGGCTCGTTTGATTTCAGAAACCAGCTCAACAAATTCAAAGCGAACGCATCACTTGACACACTCTTCCTTTATCCTCTCCAGCTTACTTCCAACGATGTATTTCTCAGGGGGCAAGTTGACCTTGATTTTCAGGGACTTGAAATCGATAGTATTACGGGTAGTGCGGCTATACATAACCTACTGCTTGAAGTTGACGGAAAGCAGTTCAAGGCGGATAGTATTCTCGCTACATCACAAAGGAGCGGAATACAGCGTTCGTTCAATATTCTGTCAGAGCATTTGAGTTTAAGTGCTGAGGGTAACTTTGATTACACAACCCTATTTGCGGATTTATCGGAAACATTTAACGAATATGAGCTGGCCTTTAGAAATAATAGCGACGACATTGAAAGCTACTACGCCAACAAACCAAAAAAAGAAGTATCTCCGTATAAGGTAAGCATCAACGCCACTCTTACCAACATTAACCCGCTGACCGATCTTTTCATCAAAGATTTTTATATCGCCAAAGAGACCAAGATTGAAGCGAACTTTAATAAAAATATTTCATCGGTTGCTTCCTTTTATAGCGCCATCGATACCCTAGCCTTCAGGGAGTTCTCCTTTATAGGAAACGAAATAGATATCAACACCAGCAAAGCGGCAGACAGCACTGACGTGCTATCGATGTTTTACATATCGTCGATGCGACAGCTACTCAAAAACAGAGATATTACTCAAAACAACTACGTAGAGGCGATCTGGAGTAATAACAAAATTGATTTTCAAACCAACGTAGAGCAGCTCAACACCAACAACTACGCCCGGGTATACGGGGATCTTCAATTTCTTCCAGACAGGACAATTATCACTGTATACCCTTCTGATCTTCAGGTGCTTGAGGGAAAGTGGCAGTTTTCAGACAACAACCAGATTGTGATCACAGATGAAGCGATTGCCTTTGAAAACCTGAAGCTTTCGGCGGGCAGTCAGGAAGTGGAACTGACTGGCTATATCAGCGACTCCACAAATATTCCGCTACGGGGACGGGTCACGAATTTTGCTCTCTCTAACCTCAACCCGCTCACGACTGTTCCTCTGGACGGAGTGGTAAACGGGCATGCCACTCTTATTAACTACGGGGAGGGCTCCATTGTTGAAAGCGACCTCAAAATTGATAACTTCTTTGTCGATAGATTTTTAGTCGGAAACCTGACCGGTAAATCGTCATGGAACGATGCATCCAAACAAATACTATCTAGGCTTACCGTAATCAGGGAAGGCAAAAATATCATTGGGCTTAATGGCTACTATGCCCCACTCGACAGCATAAGCCCGCTCAACTTCACTGCCGACTTCGACAATGCTAGCATTAATATCCTGGAGCCATTTATCGAGGAAAACTTTAATGAAATCAAAGGCACCGCCACAGGAAAATTCAGGATTTCAGGCAGCCCCACCTATCCCATCCTCCGAGGGACCGGGACGCTACGCAATGGGGCAGGAAGGATCAAGTACCTCAACACTACATATAGCTTCAATGGAGATATATTCTTTGACGACAACGAAATAGGTGTCCGAAACCTCGACGTCCGAGACGAGCAGGATCATCGTGCTTCATTGAATGGAGGTATTTTCCACGATGGATTTAGAGACTTTGTGCTGGACTTAGAAGGGCAGTTGAATAACTTTCAGGTACTTAACACATCCGCTGCCGACAATTCCCTGTACTACGGCACCGCTTATGCCACGGGCTCAATCAACTTTTTGGGTGCTATATCCAACCTCAATATTAGCGCAAAAGCTACCACAAATAGAAATACACGGATTTTCATTCCGCTTGACGAAAGCTCCGACGTACAGGTTGAGGACTTCATCTCATTCGTGAACTTTAGCGACACAACCAAAGTAGCAGATGAAGAATCGGGTATTGACGAAGAGAAGTTTTCTAATATCCGCCTCGATTTCGACCTTGACATTACGCCTGACGCATATTGCGAGCTTATCTTCGACATAAAATCCGGCGACATCATACGGGGCAGAGGCAACGGCAAGCTCAACATGCAAATTGACACCAACGGGGATTTCTATATGTTTGGTGATCTTGAAATCGAGGAAGGGGGGTATAATTTCACCCTTTACAATATCATCAATAAAGAATTTGAGATCGTTAGCGGAAGTAGCATCTCCTGGTCAGGCGATCCCTACAAAGCTCAGATGGACATTACTGCGGGCTATCGGCAAAACGCATTGTTATCCCCAATTCTAACCAATATAGATAGCGCTACGCTAAATACGCCTGAGCTGAAGAGACGGTATCCTACAAACGTACAAATGAAGCTCAATGGGGATTTGATGTCACCAGACATCGCCTTCGATATTCAGATAACAGGCTACCCCGAGACCGCCGGCGCCAATAGTTATCCTTTAGGCACCACCATCCAGGGCTTCAAAAATACAGTTAAGACTGATGAGCAGGAAATGAAACGCCAGGTGTTCAGTTTGATCATTCTTCGACGTTTTTCACCAATCAATAGCTTCAACGTTGGCACCAATTCCATCGGCAGTAGTGTGAGTGAATTTGTCTCCAACCAGCTCAGCTATTGGATCTCTCAGGTGGACGAGAACCTTGAAATCGACATCGACCTGGCCAGCCTTGACAACGATGCCTACAACACGTTTCAACTTCGGCTGGCCTACACATTTTTGGATGGCCGACTGCGGGTTTCCAGAGATGGGGGCGTTACCAGCACCACTACCCGCAACGAATTGGGAGCCATTATGGGCGACTGGACCCTTGAGTACCTGCTTACACCTGACGGGAAATTGAGAGCCAAAATGTACTCCAGAACCAGCGTCAACAGCCTCACACAAAACATAAGTAACCAAACCAATACCAAAGCGGGGTTCAGCCTTCAGTACATCCGAAGCTTCAACAACTTCAAAGACTTGATGCAAGACGTTCGTGTTAAAAACAGGGAAGAAACTGACCCGCAGGAAGAAGACAAAAAGACCTCATTCAACTTCAATTCGGATAAAATAAAGCAAGAGGAAGACGAAGCAAGCGGCCACCCCTTCTTCAATTTTTTTGAGCTTTAATAACTAAATAACCACTGCGTAGTTAGTTAAGAAAAACTTATGCCAACGCATCCGGCTGTCAATATTTTCTGGTTCCGGCGAGACCTTCGCTTTACCGATAATGCAGGGCTTTTCTACGCACTGAAAGAGGAGACGCCAGTTCTTCCGGTCTTCATTTTTGATCCCCACATATTATCGAAACTTGAAGAAAAGGCTGATGCCAGGGTTTCTTTCATTCAAAGCACCCTGTTGAGGCTGAAGAAGCAGCTAGAAGACCACGGAAGCTCAATGCGCATCCTGTATGCTTCACCTGAAGCAGCATTTTCGCAACTGGCGGCAGAATTCGACCTCAAAGCGGTCTACACCAACCGGGACTACGAACCCTATGCCAACGAAAGGGACGCCACAGTCCGCTCACTACTCAAGGAAAAAGGGATAGGATTCTATTCTTTCAAAGACCAGGTGATTTTTGAAAAGGAAGAAATACTAACTGACACTAGTGGAGTATATAAGGTGTTCACCCCTTACAAAAACAAATGGCTGGCTAAGTGGCAAAACTTACAATTGGAAGAGTTTTTCATCAATCCTTCATCAGCGAATTTCCACGAAACCAAACCTTATCCTGTTCCCACCTTACAGGAAATGGGCTTCGCAAAGAGCTCAATTATCATTCCGCCGTCGACGTTCGATGAGTCGGTTATTGCCGCCTATGACAAGAAACGTGACTTCCCTGCCATCGAAGGCACGTCCCGCCTCGGCATTCATCTGCGGCATGGCACTATCAGCATACGGGCAGCTGTGAAAAAAGCAGCGACCCTTAATCAAACCTGGTTGAATGAGCTTATATGGAGGGAATTCTATCAAATGATTTTGTCCAACTTTCCTCACGTGGTGCACAACGCTTTCAAACCTCAATACGACCTCATTCCATGGAGAAACGATGAGGAGCAATTCCAGAAATGGTGTGAGGGAATGACCGGCTACCAAATAGTAGATGCGGGCATGAGGGAATTAAACACCACAGGGTATATGCACAACAGAGTGCGCATGGTAGTAGCCAGCTTCCTTACCAAGCACTTGCTGATCGACTGGCGATGGGGCGAGGCCTGGTTTGCCAGGAAACTATTAGACTTTGAACTAGCCTCCAACAATGGCGGCTGGCAATGGGCGGCGGGCACAGGCACCGACGCTCAACCATATTTCAGGGTGTTCAACCCGGAGTCACAAACAGACAAGTTTGACAAGGACAAAGCATATATCCGCCAATGGGTGCCGGAATATGACAGCAAAAATTACATAAAACCGATTGTTGAACATAAATTTGCCAGACAAAGAGCCATAGAAACTTACAAAGCGGCGTTAAAGTAACTGTATGAACATAGGGGACAAAGTAAGGCTTCTGAGAGGAACTGAAGAGGGAGTTATTATCAGGGTGATTAACGAAAACACCTATGAAATAGAAATAGAAGACGGCTTTTCCTTCCCCGTGCTTAAGAGTGAGGTCGTTTTGGTAAGTAAAACGGAAGCAGAGCACTTCAAAAGGGATAGCTCTGCACAGCAAAGTTCTTCCGGCCAAAAAACATTCGTTAAAGAGACCCAGGCAGTTGCCGAAAAAGGAATCTACCTTGGCTTTGAGCCGAAGGGAGATATTTTCACAGTCTGGATGATCAATAACACAGATTACGAGCTGGTTTTCAAGATAGATGAGCTGATGAAGGGCACCACACTAGGATTACACGCCGGTCACCTGGAGGCAAAGTCGAGCCAGGCAATAGCATCCAAGTCTTCTCAAAACTTCGACAACTGGTCGGACATGCAATTTACCTGCATGTATTTCCAAAAAGGAATCTACAAAAGTAAGCCTATGCTGAGCAGGGTTGTCTCATTCAAAGCAGCAGCTTTCATGCATAAGAAGGGTACGATTCCCATGACCTCGAAGGAAGGATATGTTTATCAGTTGGATGATAATCCTGCAAAAATTAATGCTGATGAGATAAAAAACAGCATGCTTTCTGCCAAAGCAGCGCCAGCGCCGAAAACAGACCAAAAACCTGGCTCGCACGAGGTAGATTTACACATGGAGAAATTAACAGGGCAAAAAGAAGAGGTGCCTACCTCGCAGGCTCTCTCCTACCAACTAGCCGTTTTTGAGAAAGAACTGGACTCAGCCATCGCAGCTGGCCGAGACGAGATAACGTTTATTCATGGCGTAGGAAACGGTGTTCTGCGTGAAGAAATCCACAAAAGGCTAAGTAAAATGAAAAATATCTTGTACTTTCAGGATGCCCAGAAACAAAGGTTTGGCTATGGCGCTACACTTATCAAATTAAAAGACTAACTAGCATTTTTTAAGCCTAAAATAAAACATAATACTATGGACGTAAGAAAGTTGATGGAGGAACTTGCCTCTGAAATTAACGGCCAATATTCAGAATATGACGATAATCGATCAGTTGTGATCGTTCCTCTTCCCGACGGTAGGTTCCAATCGGTGCGTGGTGGCAAAATTGACAACAAAAAGTATGGCAAGAGTGTCATTCAGATACTGTCCAGAGTATGTCGTACCGCCGAAAAAATTGATTATACCAAAGTGCTTGCGCACAACGTTGACCTTATCAATTCTAAGTTTGTGGTGCTTGGCGATTTCCTAATGGTGGAAACCACATTGTTTGACGACACAGTACCTCCTCAGAAATTGAAGGAAATGATACTCGAAACAGCTAAGCTAGCCGATGAATGGGAACTTGCCATTACTGGCAAAGACGTCAACTAAGAAGCATCTTTTAGTTATCAAATAAGTTTAACTATTTAGGAAAATGTGATCCGCCTTATCGCCTTGTTCAGAAAGTATTCTGAGCGGGGAGGAAAGTCCGGGCAATGCAGAGCGCCGTACTTCCTAACAGGAAGGAGCATTGTTGGCGACGACAGTGCTACAGACAGTGCAACAGAAAATAAACTACCCGTAATGCTTCTGCATTGGGGGAAAAGGTGAAAAGGTGGGGTAAGAGCCCACCGCTCCAATGGTGACATTGGGGGCACGGTAAACCTTACGGATTGAAAGATCAAATATGCCATGATTCAGGGGCTGCTCGTCCCTGCAGGTTGCTTCGGCGGCCTCGTTGTGGTGGGTAGATTGATAGAACCAGGCGGTGACGCCTGGTCCAGATAAATGATAAGGGTCTCCCGACTTGTCGGGAGGCACAGAACCCGGCTTACAGGATCATATTTTCCTATTTTCATTAACCTATGGCAAAAATTCTAATAGTAGACGACGAGAAATCTATTCGCTCTACCCTCCGGGAAATTCTTGAGTACGAAAAATTCAAAATTGACGAAGCGAAAGATGGTGAAGAAGGCCTTGAAATGCTCAAACAGGGATCGTACGACCTCGTTCTTTGCGATATAAAAATGCCCAAAATGGATGGTCTTGAATTGCTTCACAAGGCAATGGAGGAGGGAATTGACGCACCATTCATTATGATTTCGGCTCATGGCACGATAGATAGCGCTGTGGAAGCGACCAAGAAAGGAGCTTTCGACTTCCTTCAAAAACCGCTGGATCTAAACAGGCTGCTGGTCACTTTGAGAAATGCGCTGGATCGGAAGGAACTGGTGAATGAGACCAGGGTGCTGAAGAAAAAAATAAGCAAGACTTTCGATATCGTGGGCGAGTCGCCAAAGATTGAGGAGGTCAAAGCAATGATTGAAAAGGTGGCCCCCACTGATGCAAGAGTGCTGATTACAGGCCCGAACGGTACGGGCAAGGAGCTGGTTGCCAAATGGATTCACGAAAAAAGCAATCGCTCGTCGGGCCCGATGGTTGAGGTAAACTGCGCAGCCATTCCATCCGAACTAATTGAGAGTGAGCTTTTCGGCCACGAGAAGGGCTCCTTCACCTCCGCTGTAAAGCAACGGATTGGGAAGTTTGAGCAGGCTATCGGAGGCACGCTATTCCTTGACGAAATTGGCGACATGAGCCTTTCGGCACAGGCCAAAGTTCTGCGTGCCTTACAGGAAAATAGAATTACCCGGGTAGGTGGCGAGAAGGAAGTAAAGGTAGACGTAAGAGTAGTGGCTGCTACCAATAAGGACTTGAAAAAGGCTATTGCCGAAAATCAGTTTAGAGAAGACCTCTATCACCGGCTGAGCGTAATCATCATTCAGGTGCCTGCGCTAAAAGATCGTAAAGACGATATTCCACTACTCGTTGATAGGTTTATTGCAGACATTTCGGCCGAATACGGGTGGGCACCAAAACCAATAGACGATGCGGCCATTAAGCAGCTACAGCAATTTGAGTGGACGGGAAATATCAGGGAATTAAGAAATGTGACGGAGCGGCTGATGATCATGTCATCAAACACCATATCAGAAATGGATGTAAAAAAATATGCGGTACTTACTTAGTAAGAACCGCATATATTCTTTCAATAATTTCCAACCAGGTCGAGTACTTTCCAATTAAAGCCTTTGAGCAGGCTTTTCTTTCTGCACGTCCGACTTAGCGTAAGTAGGACACGTCTTCTGAGTACAAGCACCAAGCATGAAAACAGCTACAGCAAACAACAGTAATTTAATTTTCATAACGAAACGGCTTTACTTAGGTTCTTAGAAGCTCTAAGATATATATATCTACACATATATCAAAACACTTTAAGTTCCCAAGCATAAGGTAATGGCTATTGTATCAGTAAATTGCAGCCCCTCACATCCGAATTATCAAACCTGCCAAGCACTTCAAAATCCCCTTTCGTGTTAGTTATTCGGCCCAAATCCTTTGTTTCAATAAAGCAGCAAGAATGAATATTTCCAAGGTCAATAATATTTAAACCTCCCGCTCTTTTTTCCTGCAGATACGAAAACGGATCATTAATATCACGAACCATCACCTTCATCGACCTTGGGCAAACGAAGCCTGCTCCTCCATCCGAATATGCCTGCGACATTAACTCTGTCATCCCATACTCCGAGTGTATCCGCTCCACATTTAATCGCTCTCTCAACAAGGTGTGCAACTCAGGCCTTGTCAGCTCCTTCCCTCTCCCCTTCATGCCTCCGGTTTCCATTACAATAAAGTCACTCAGGTCAAGCTGATGCCTTTCAGAGAG
Organism: Imperialibacter roseus; assembly: GCF_032999765.1. Classification (GTDB taxonomy): domain Bacteria; phylum Bacteroidota; class Bacteroidia; order Cytophagales; family Cyclobacteriaceae; genus Imperialibacter; species Imperialibacter roseus. The sequence goes on from NZ_CP136051.1 coordinate 3,860,356, forward strand.
ATCAATTAGGGCGAAAGTAACTCCAATTAGCAGCTTTTTGCCATCCTGCCGTTTGAGTTTTTCTATCACGCTTAAAAGGGTACTGTCATCCCTCAAAAAGAATCCAGAGAACTTTGAGCCTGTGAGCTTTATGAAGTGCTCAATCATGTAGATGAGTGAGGATCCGCTCCTTTCAAGGTAAGACGGCAGCAAGGCAACAATATGAAAATTTGAGAGTGCCCCATACGTTGACTCAAATATTTCCTTCGTTAATTTCTTATAGAATAGAGGATCATCGAGGTAATGGGAGCTTTGCACGGAACCAGTGGTGCCGCTACTGGAAAACATAAGGGAAGAACCCCATTCGCCTGTCTTTATAGCATGATTCTTGAAAAATTCAATCGGAAGAAAGGGAATGTCTTCCAACCGGCTGATTTTTTTGGGGTCTTTAGCTAAGTATGAAATATACTTTTTGTAGACGGGATTGTGTTGGGCCTGCCATTTAAAAATATCCAGAGCGAGGACAGTAAAATGATCATTATTCAGGTTTAAAAGGCGGTTTCTAAAACTAAGAAGCTCGGACATGTGTTTAAATTGCGAAAGATGATCCAATTTTAATAATTTTATGAGGTAAGTAAGCGATGGAAATGAAGAATAGATTATTAAAAAGTATTATCCTTGGTGTGGTAGTGATGGGCTTAGCGTGGGCATGCCAGCCACCAGACGAGCTCCCCATCATTCCAAAAATATCCTACAACAGGGTTGAGTTTTTTGACCAGGCCGCTGGCTCAGATTCGCTTGTTCTATATATCAATTTTGAAGATGGAGACGGCGACATTGGGCTGAGAAGCACTGAAGACAGCTACCCATACCATCCATTTAATTACATTATCGACGCCGATAGGAGACTTGTCTATTTCGGAGAAACAGACTATAAGCTCCCCTTCTATAGTGTTCCTTTGGTGGTTTCCGGGGGGCAATTTAGACCTCTTGAGAAAGAGAAATTATTTTCAGAAACAGACACGAGACGACCGTTTAATTGTGAACAATATGAAGTCATAAAATTCAACCTTGATAATACTGGCACCAATACAGAAATAGACACTTTCTTTATTCAGAAGAATCCCAACAATAACAATATTTATGTGGACTTCTACAGAAAGGTAAATGGTAATTATGAGTTTCTCGATTGGGCAAGTGTGTTTTCAACTACCGGCTGCGGCACAAATTTCAACGCCAGGTTTCCAATCTTCGACACTGACAATCTAGGAAAATCGCTTTCAGGCACGCTTCGCTATTCGATGTTATCTGCTGGATTCGGCATCGTATTAAAGAAAGATACGTTTAAGCTAAAAGTCTACATCAAGGATCGTGCTCTTCACGACAGCAATGTGATAGAAAGCCCAGACTTGACGCTTGACAATATCACGCTCAATTAAATATCTCAGGGTATTTTTCTGGGTCGGCTTCTGCCATCAATTCATACACCTTGTCGAAAACATTCTCCACATTGGGCTTGGAGAAATAATCGCCGTCTGAGCTATAGGCCGGCCTGTGCTCGGCGGAGGTAATCGTACCAGGTTGGGAATCAAGGTATTTGTACCCCCCCTGCTCTTCGAGCACTTTCTGCATCATATAAGCAGAGGCCCCACCCGGCACGTCTTCATCAGCAAAAATGATGCGATTAGTTTTTTTCAACGACTCAACAATCGAATGGTGCAGGTCAAAAGGCATTAACGACTGCACATCAATCACTTCGCAGGAGACACCATATTCTTCAAGGAGCTCGGCTGCTTCCATCACAATCCTGCACATGGAACCGTAAGTCACAATGGTCACATCAGATCCTTCCCTTATTACCTCAGGAACCCCAAGCGGCGTTTTTATATCATCTATATTTTCCGGAAGTCTTTCCTTGAGTCTGTACCCATTCAAGCACTCGATCACTATCGCAGTGTCATCAGAGGCCAGCAAAGTGTTATAAAAGCCAGCTGCTTTGGTCATGTTCCTCGGCACAAGCAGATAGATGCCTCTGAGAGACCCCATGATCATACTCATAGGTGAACCCGAATGCCAAACACCTTCCAGTCGATGACCTCGTGTTCTTATAATCACGGGAGCCTTCTGGCCTCCCTTTGTTCTGTACTGAAGGGTTGCCAGGTCATCTGACAAGGTTTGCAATGTAAATATCAGGTAGTCCAAATATTGTACTTCCGCAATAGGCTTCAACCCTCTCATGGCGGCGCCAATGCCTTGGCCTATGATGGTACTTTCCCGTATTCCTGTGTCGGTTACACGAATCTCGCCATGCTTTGCTTGTAGCCCTGCAAAGCCCTGGTTCACGTCACCAATTTGCCCCACATCTTCTCCTATCGCAAATATTCTAGGATCCCTGCTAAATGCATGGTCAAAGAAAGCCTGAAGTACTTCTCTACCGTCAACTATCACACTGTCATCGTTGTAAACAGGTGCCACTTCCTTCACATTAACAGCCCTTTGCTCCGACTCGCTATACAAATGGCTGCTGTACTGCTCAAGGTGCTCTGCATTCTTGATCTTCAGCCAATTGATGAGATGCTGTCTCTCTTCGTATTTCTCACCTCGCATAAGGTACAAAGAGCGCTTAACAGCCTTCACCACGTCCATCTTCAATGGATTCAGCGTTTTCTCCAGCGCCTTGTTGATAGCACTGATTTTCGCTCCATTTTTACTAACGCCTGCGGCATTGGCAAGGAGATTAGATGCCCCCTTCAGGTCTTCCTTGATACTGGCTACGTAAGCCTTCCATGCCTCATTCTTATCGGTCTTAGCCTTCTCCCTGGCATTTTCCTCCAGCCTTTCGAGGTGCTCCAAAGTGGCCATCTCATTTTCCAATATCCACTCTCGAAACTTTTTTATGCAGTCAAACTCCTCTTCCCATGCAAGTCTTTCTTTCGACTTGTATCTTTCCTGCGACCCCGAAGTCGAATGCCCCTGAGGCTGCGTCATCTCTTTTACGTGAACGAGCACCGGAACATGCTCATCCCTGGCAACCCTACCTGCATGGCGGTACGCCTGAACCAGCTTCTCGTAGTCCCAGCCATTCACCACAATGATTTCATACCCATTTTCGGAGTTATTCCGCTGGAAGCCAGCCAGAACTTTAGAAATATCTGATTTAGTAGTATGATATTCCGCAGGCACTGAAATTCCATACTCATCATCCCAAATAGAAATGACCATAGGCACCTGCAGCACCCCGCCAGCGTTGATTGTTTCGAAGAAGTGTCCTTCCGATGTGGATGCGTTCCCTATAGTGCCCCAGGCTACTTCGTTACCGTCAATGGAAAAGTCTTCAAAGTGCTTAAGTGCAGGATTGTTTCTGTAAAGTTTGGAGGCGTAAGCGAGGCCAAGCAGACGTGGCATTTGCCCCGCTGTGCATGAAATATCCGAACTGGAGTTTTTCATGTCTGTCTGCGTTTTCCACTCTCCCTTTTCGTTAAGGTACCGGGTAGAAAAATGACTGTTCATCAGACGGCCGCCAGAAGAGGGGTCGGCAGAAAGGTCGGTGTGAGCATAAAGCTGAGCAAAGAATTGCTGGATCGTGAGCTGGCCGATGGCCATCATAAATGTTTGATCCCTATAGTAACCAGACCTGAAATCGCCATTTTTGAATACTTTGGCCATCGCTACCTGAGCGAGTTCTTTGCCATCACCAAAAATACCAAACTTCGCCTTGCCCATGAAAACTTCCTTCCTTCCCATCAAACTAGCTTCACGGCTTTCGCAAACCAAAAGGTAGTCGTCGAGAATTTCGGCAACAGGCACGCTAATTTCTTTCTTAGTCTTTACTACACTCACTATTATGCTGATTTAGAGGATAATGTTGTCGATTGCAATGAACGGACTCTGAAAAGAGGTATTTCAAATATAAGCATAAAATTACACGTTTTCAATTTTGTCAATCGCACAAAAAAAATACAACTACCTGATAATCAGTAGAAATTGTGGTTTTTAAGGAATAAAATTTTTGCAAATGACCCTTCGGGCAAAGAATAGTTTGCCGGGGTTAACCGGCGGGAAATTTTAGCATTATTCAATGAAAGGGGGACGATTTTGTCAACTTCGAAAATCGAAGAGTTTCAAAACAAATATTGCATTCATGTTCATATATTTGTTGCCTTTCCAAAAAGCGACATTAACTAACAATACGATCATGATTATTGGGGTTCCTAAGGAGATTAAAAACAATGAAAACAGGGTTGCATTGACCCCTGCTGGCGTAACTGAATTATTAAAGAGAGGGCATGAGGTACACGTGCAAGCTACCGCAGGAGAAGGCAGCGGGTTCACTGATGATTCTTACAAAGAAGCCGGTGCCAACATACTTCCGACTATTGAAGCTACCTACCAGAAAGCTGAGATGATCATGAAAGTGAAGGAGCCTATCGAGGCAGAGTATTCGCTTATCAAGAAGGATCAATTGCTATTTACCTATTTTCACTTTGCCTCATACGAACCTCTCACTCATGCCATGATAAAGAGTGGGGCTGTTTGCCTTGCTTATGAGACCGTTGAAAAAGCAAATGGCACACTACCTCTTCTGATCCCTATGTCAGAAGTAGCAGGTAGAATGTCGATCCAACAGGGTGCCAAGTTTCTGGAGAAACCAATGAAGGGCCGTGGCATTCTGCTGGGAGGTGTACCTGGAGTTCGCCCGGCAAAAGTGATGATCCTGGGTGGTGGCGTAGTGGGTACTGAAGCAGCAAAAATGGCTGCGGGGCTCGGTGCTGACGTAATCATACTTGATCTGAGCCTCCCAAGGCTACGCTACCTGGATGACGTTATGCCTGCCAATGTAAAGACCCTGATGAGCAATGAATACAACATCCGTGAACTCATCAAGGATCATGATCTTATTATAGGTGCCGTACTTATTCCAGGCGCAAAGGCTCCAAAGCTCATCACCAAAGATATGCTGAAGGAAATGCGCCCAGGCACTGTGATGGTGGATGTGGCGGTAGATCAGGGTGGCTGCTTCGAAACTACCAAGCCAACTACTCACCAGGATCCGGTTTTCATCATCGATGATGTCATTCACTATTGCGTCGCCAATATGCCTGGTGCTGTTCCTTATACTTCCACACTGGCGCTGACCAATGCCACACTGCCCTATGCTATTCAGCTGGCCGGCAAGGGATGGAAAACAGCCTGTAAGGAAAACAATGAACTGAAGCTTGGCTTGAATGTGATCAACGGAAAAGTGGTATACCAGGCAGTATCAGAAGCTTTTAATCTGGATTATACCGACGTAAACACATTCCTGAATTAAATCGATCTGAAGAGGTTATTGAAGAAGAGGTTGTTCCTTCGGCGGACAACCTCTTTTTTTATTTATAAGGGGGAATATTATCAAGTGTTTTAAGGATATTCTTTTCCCTTTCCACCTGAAGACAAATCATTTCCTTTCCGTTGGTGATCACCAAAATGTTTGCGTCCAACTCTTTGTTATAAGTCGACACCTGAAATATTGTTTCACGACTTAGCTTCACATCAGGCGCTTTACACTCCACCAGGATATGAGGCTTGCCGTTGTTGTCATACACTACAAGGTCTGTTCGCTTCTGCCTTTTGTTGTAGTGCAAGCCCGCTTCTATTGACATCAAACCTTTTGGGTAGTGGAGTTCAGCTATCAGATAATTCACCATCTGCTGCCTGACCGCTTCTTCGGGCGTCCAAACGAGGTACTTCCGTCTAAGAAGGTCATAAATGAGCGTCTGTCCGTCCTTTTCAATTACAAGCGGCCTGGTTTCCTTGCTCATCTAGCTTCTTCCGCTTTCGGAAGCCTGATAACGTTGAAATTAGTTTGTCTCAAGAAAAGGAGACCCAAAATAAAAAAGGTTGCAAGGGCCAGCGTGCTGTTTCGCATGCTTCCTGTGAGTTGCTCTATCAACCCATAAGCAAATGTACCGATCACAATTGACAGCTTTTCCGTTACGTCATAGAAGCTAAAGTATGAAGCATGGTCAATGGTGTTTTCCGGTATCAGCTTAGAAAATGCCGACCGGGACTGGGACTGTATACCCCCCATCACTAACCCGACAACAGTGGCTACTACATAGAATTGCATAGCGGAAGTAACAAAGTATGCCCCAAGGCAAACCAAAATCCAGATCACAACCATTATCGACAACGATATTTTGTTCCCCTTTACCTTGGATACATAGGCGAACAAATATGACCCAGCCACGGCTACCACTTGTATGATCAACACCGTAAGAATTAGTTTTTCACCCGGTAGCTTCAATTCTTTGTCGCCAAAAGTTGCGGCCAAAAACATGACGGTTTGTACCCCCATGTTGTAGAAAAAGAAAGCCTTCAGGTAACGTCGCATAGAAGGTAAGTCTTTTAGAGATCTAAACACCTTCCTCACTTCCTTGTACCCATGTGCCAGCAGCTTTCCGGCAGGTTTCCGATTGTAGGGATTTGTTGGCAGATAGTGAAAGGGAATAAGCGAAAACCCCAACCACCAGACGCCTACCAGCAGAAAGGCAAATCGTGACGCTGCTCCCCCATTAGCAAACCCAAACCAATCGGGAAAAGTAATGGAGATAAGGTTAAACAAAAGCAGCAACAGGCTACCGGCATACCCCATGGCGTACCCCTTGGCGCTTACGATATCATACCTGTCGGAGGTGGTGATTTCAGGCAAAAAGGCGTTGTAAAAAACCAGGCTGCCCGAGTAGCCAATACTGGCGACAATCGAAGCAAAAATACCAAGTTCTATATTGCTCCCATCAAAGAAATAAAGCGTTATGCATGCCGCTGCTCCGATGTAGGTGAAGATGCGAAGAAAAAGCTTCTTCATCCCACCATAATCTGCAATACCCGATAGTAAAGGTGAAAAGAGCGCTATAGCTAAAAATGAAAAGGAAATCGAGTATGAATAAAGGACAGTGTTGGTGATTGTCAGCCCCAAAAACTGCACCTGCTCACCACCAAAGAAGTTTCTTGTGACGCTACTATAGTAAACTGGGAAAATGGTACTGGTAATCACCAGGTTGTAGACCGAATTAGACCAGTCGTACATGCACCAGGCATTCACCACCTTGTTGTTCTTAAGGTTCAGGTTCATGGCAAAAAAAAAGTCTTCCCCAAAGGAAAGACTTTTATATGATTATCAACTATGATTATAGATTATCCATGCCTTGACGGGAGCTGTAAAGCACCTTTCTGGCATTTGCCTCTCTCAATTCCTGCTGCACATCAGCTACAATACCCATTTTGGCTTCAATATCCACCTTCATTGACATTGTAATCTGATCTCTTTCCACTTCGCTAAGCTTATCCTTTTCTGTATTTACAAACTGGACAACATCTTTTGGCGTGATGAATACATCATTTACCTGAATTTTAGGCTCTGTACCAAAAGTTGCAGTGTTCTTAGGGGGGCCTATGTATATATAGCTCACCAAAGACTTGCGTTCAATCTTTGAAAGCTGAGTCGCCCTGGGCAACTCCTGTTTCACCAATAGCTCTGTTTCCCTCATCACGGTGGTTACCATGAAGAAGAACAGCAGCATAAAGATGATATCAGGAAGAGCAGCTGTAGGTATCTCCTGAGAAGTACCGGAACTCTTTTTAAACTTTCCCATAATTAACCTCCAATTTTAGTAGGCTCCGCAATAGAAATCGCTCTGGGCATTCCTGAACGAGCCTGATCATACAGCTTCTTTTGTTCCGGATCTTTCTGATCCAGTTGAAGAAACTCCTGTGCAGTTTTACCTATTCTCTCACCGTACACTTCATTGTAAGCGGCATTTACTTCGTCCAATACGGTGATGTAAAGTTCGTAGCTCGTACCTCTATCGGCTTTGAAGGATACTATAGCCTTATCAGGGCCGTCAGAAGAATCCTTTCTTCGTCCATAAGCGCTGACAAAGCTTTTCATTGGCGCCGGAAGGTCGTTGTAAACCATCATGGCATCTTCCGAGGGTCGTCCAAAATTCAGGATAAACTCCTTGATCATTGGCTTCAGCTCTTCAATATCAGTGAGTGGCTCATCTTCAACAAGCAGCAAATCTTTCGAGTTGGCTTGTATCTTGAAGATATTCCTGTCGTTCTCCTTCACCTCTGGTGGTGGCTGGTTCGGATCCGGCTTCGGAGGCAAAAGCATCGCAATACCTTTGTCATTTGCCATCGTGGTAGTTACCAGAAAGAAAATGAGCAAAAGGAAAGCAATGTCAGCCATAGAACCGGCATTTACCTCCGTACTAGGTCTGTTTTTCTTGCTTGCCATACTACTTAACTATTTTTGAAATTTCCGTATACACGATTCCAACTAAAGCTACACCTGTCAACAGGTACATCATAATCAAAGAACCTCCAACCAATTTAGACAATCCTGCGTCGACGTCATACTTTGTATACACTGCTGTTACCTCATCGCCGGAAATTGCATATCCCAAACCGAAAATAACCAGCAAGATAAGAATACCGACGGCCGACATGGCCAATGAAGACAGATCGTCCAAGGCGTTGATCAAAGGCAATATGATCGCTGCTAGTAGCGCTATTCCTACCAGAATGTAGGAGCCGATCAATGCTATATCAATAAAATCCATTTTTGCTGTCTTTAGATGTTAATACTACTTAGAAAGATTGTGCTTTACAAGGATGTCTACCAATGTAATAGAGGCATCTTCCATTGAGTTCACAAGAGAATCGATCTTTGAAATAAGGTAGTTATAGAACAACTGAAGAATAACAGCTACGATAAGACCACCTACCGTTGTCAAAAGGGCGATTTTGATACCATCGGCCACAAGAGCAGGAGAAACGTCACCAGCTGCAGCAATTGCATCAAATGCACCAATCATACCAATTACCGTACCCATGAAACCAAGCATAGGAGCAAGAGAGATGAATAGAGATATCCAAACCATTCCTCTTTCCAGTTTACCCATTTCAACAGAACCGTAAGCAATGATTGACTTCTCAACCATTTCAACGCCTTCTGACATTCTCATTAGTCCCTGAGTAAAGATAGATGCAACGGGGCCTTTAGTATTTTTACAAACTTCTTTTGCTGCCTCAACGCCTCCTGAAGCTAGCGCATTCTCAACGTTAGCAAGAAGTTTTTTGGTGTTGGTGGTAGCGAGGTTCAAAGTGATGATACGCTCGATGGCAACCGCCAAACCGAAGATCAAACACAAAAGAACGATACCCATAAATTCCCAACCACCTGCGATGAACTGCTCTTTAACAATTTGGTGAAATGATTGCTCGGGCTCATCGACAACTTCTTCCATCATTGGAGCGACAGGCTCAGGCTCAGCAACCACCTCTTCCACAGCAGCAGAGTCAACCACGGCAGTACTGTCTGAGGAAACTTCATCCTGAGCAACTGCATTGAATTGGCTGAATGCAAAAACGCCTGTTAGCAACAGCGAAGCGAATAACTTTTTCATAGTTTAAATTTTAGTAAATCGTAAATTGGTTACAGTTAGTAAAAGATAGTTTGTTTTCGTTTTGAATTCTCGTTTATAAATTCTGCGGAGAGAGAGGGATTCGAACCCTCGATACCCTTTAGAGGTATACACACTTTCCAGGCGTGCTCCTTCAACCACTCGGACACCTCTCCAAAGTACAATTTTTGGCGTCTAGCAGCAACAAATAAATCAAGAAAAAACTCTTTATGCAAATTTTGATATTAAATTTACATAAGCGTAAAACTAGCTCATTTCCCCCGCAATTGGCACTATTAGCTTCTTTTTAACTTCCTTGGTATTCTTCTCTTTTGCCAGCAGAAACATTAGTTTGGTGATGGCAGCTTCAGTAGTGATGTCCTGACCGCTGAGCACCCCTATTTCCTCGAGAATCCTGCTTGATTCGTAGCGCCCCTGAATTACTTTACCTCCAATGCACTGGCTTACATTAAAGATGACAATCCCTCTTGTAACAGCGGAATGAAGGCTTTTTATGAACCAGTCGTAGTTCATTGTATTTCCCGACCCATAGGTTTCCAGCACAACTCCCCGAAGTCCGGGCGTGCCCAATATACTATTGACCACACTCTCACTGATGCCAGGAAAAAGCTTTAAGATGGTGACATTATTGTCGAATCCCTTATGAAGTTTGAGTTTAAGGCCAGGCCGAAAAGCCATGATTGAGGACTTGTTGTATTCGATGGTAACACCCGACTCAGCCAAATATGGGTAGTTTTCCGATTCGAATGCCGCAAAATGACTGCTCCTTAATTTTTGTGATCGGTTACCTCTCATCAGGTAAAAATTAAAGTAGATGGCAACTTCAGAGATAATTGGCTTGTCTTCTTCAAGCGTAGAGGCTATCTCGAGTGCTGTAATCAGGTTCTCCCGGGCATCTGACCTTGTCGATCCGATGGGGATTTGTGCACCAGTGAAGATAACTGGCTTATTAAGCCCGTCGAGCATGTAGCTAAGTGCGGACGCTGTATAAGCCATGGTGTCAGTCCCATGAAGTATTACGAAGCCATCGTACTGAGAATAGTTTTCGTAAATAATATAGCCGATGTCCTGCCAGTGTGAAATATTAATATTCGAGGAATCGGTGGGCTCTGGAAATGAGATGACGGTAATTTTCAGGTCAAGAGCCTTCAGCTCTGGTATTTTATCAATCACCAGGCCGAAGTTAAAGGGGACAAGAGATCCTGTTTCATCATATGACATACCGAACGTGCCTCCGGTATATATAATAAGGATACTGCTTTTTGGGTTAAGGCCACTTGCGGTGGCAATGTTTACAATCTTATAATTCATTGGTGATAGCTGAAAAGTTGATCTGCATTCCTTGTGGTTGTTTCAGCCACTTCAGCCAGGGAGAGTCCGGTAAGTTCCGAAACCCGCTGCGCAATAATTGGAATGTAGGAAGGCTCGTTTCTTTTGCCCCTATGCGGCACTGGTGCAAGATAAGGAGAGTCTGTCTCCAAAACCAGCCCGTCAGCACCCAGCCCGGGTAAAACAGCATCAAGTCCGCCGTTTTTAAAAGTACTTACTCCTCCTATTCCTAAAAAAAATCCTAATTCCAATATCCTTTTGGCCTGATCTGCACTTCCGGTAAAGCAATGAAATACTCCATTAAGTCGCTCGTCTTTAAGAGACTCCACCAGGTCAGTAGTCAGATCAATCGATTCACGACAATGAATAACTATTGGCAAGCCATACTCTTTTGCCCACTGACACTGTATGGTAAAAGCTTCCTTCTGATAGTCGATGAGGGTTTTATCCCAATAAAGATCGGTGCCTATTTCGCCAATAGCGGCAAACTTCCGCTTTCCCAGCCACTCTTCGGCAATCTTCAACTCACTTTCAAACCCCTGCTTTATGGAACAAGGGTGCACACCCATCATTGAAAAGCAGCGACCCTGATAAGCATCCTCCAGTGCCAGCATACTATCGATAGACTCACTATCTATATTAGGCATGTAGATTCTCTCCACCCCGCCTTCAAATGAGCGGGCCACCATCTCGTGAATTTCTTCTGAAAATTTTCTTGAATATATATGGGCGTGGGTATCAACAAACTGCATCAAATGTCGGGGCTAATAATGTCTATCCTTCCACTTTATTCCTGAAGGCAAAATGGAAAACAAAAGTGTTGACAAAGATATAATAGCCGAGTAAAATTCGAAGAGAACAAGCGCACCAATTTTCACAGGCAGTGCCGACAGGCGCACGGTTCTGTAAACAAACCATGATTGAACTACACCCTTTGCGATAACCAAAAGTATTGACCATGGATAAAATACGATCAACACAGCAGCCAGAGGATAGTAGATAGCCTGAAGGCCCAAAACAGCCACGATGGCCACGGGGAGTTGGAGGGCTCCACTCATCCACCTCTTTCGTTGATGCAAAAGGCCCTTGATACTAGCTGCAGGTAAAGTAATGCCGGTAACGGGTGGGCTGATCAGTTGCTTGAAACCATAGCACCTGGATAAAATAGCCCTGGTGAGTTGAAAGTCTTCCGTAACTGAAAAAGGCATGTTCTCATAGCCGCCTGTTTGATGATAAGCCTTTGCTAGAACAGCCATGTTATTGCCCATCCCGGTTACGGGGGTGCCCAGATCGGATACGACCTTCATCATACCGATGGCGTAAGCCCAATCGATGGCCTGAAAGGAGGCAAAAAGGCTGTTTTCGTTTATCGCCGTGTAGCCTGTTACCATGCCCGTGTCTTTTTCAAACGCTGCTACCATGGCCTTACACCACGTAGATGGAAGCGACATATCGGCATCGGTAATGAGGTAAACTTCACCAGACGCCTCTCTGGCCAGCTGCGCCAGCACGTTTGCTTTGCCCCTGGCGGAGCCCATGTCATGATCAATGTTAATGACTTTTAGCAGAGCGCTCTCCCTTTCAAATGAGCGGGCAATCACCTCAGTCTTATCGGTGGAAGCATCGTTTCCGATAAGTATTTCTATTTTATCAGCAGGATACTGCTGGCCCAAAAGACTCTTAATGCACCTCGACAAGGTCGCCTCCTCGTTTCTCGCCGCCACCAGCACGGATACCCTGGGAAGATTCGTTTCATCGAACAAACTGGTGGCGATATCCTTGCTTGAATCACCCTTTAAAAAGAAAAGCAGCAATATGTCGGTAAGCAGCACACTGCCGATGAAAAAGATCAAAATCAAACCGACAATCTCACTCAATGGCACAGAACTGATAACCTAGTGAAGAAAAATGATCCAGAAATTTCGGCAACGAGTACTTGATTCGGGCTTCTGCTTTCACGTTTTCGTGATAAATGACAATAGAACCAGATTTAGTTCCCATTATTGTTTCTACATGGCATTTTTCGGGGCTTAATGATTGATCGAAGTCACCAGTTAAGTAGTCCCACATGATAATGCGGTAATTGGCCGATATCTTTTTTGCAAGCGAAAAGGTCAGCTGCCCATAAGGCGGCCTGAACAGCCCGGCGGGGCCTCCTCCTCCACATTCAACGATAGCTGCCTCACAAAGTGCTATATTGGCCATATAGTCTTCATGAGAGGTTCGCCATCCTTTCAGATGGTTGAAGGTGTGATTGCCAATACTGTGTCCTTCGTCGCTGGCCCGCTTAAACAGCTCCGGGTGTTTTTTGATATTATTGCCGACATAAAAAAAAGTAGCCCTGGCGTCAAATTCCTTCAACGTGTCGAGCACCCAGGGAGTGAGCTCGGGAATTGGGCCATCATCAAAAGTCAGGAATATCTTTTTTTCGGTATCGTCAAAATTCCAGGTCGCCTGAGGGAACAACTTCTTTAGCCAACCGGGGGTCTTTTTGAAGTAGAGCAAACCAAGCCTAGCTTATGACTTTACAAGAAAGCATGGTAATATCGTCCCTGTAGCTTTCTGCACCTTTGAAATCTTCGAGTGATTTGATCACTGTTTCGTGGATACCCGCCAGGGACTTGTTGGTCATGTCGCTAAGCGCCTCCATAAGTCTTTCGGAGCCATATTCCTCGCCTTCCGCATTGAAAGTCTCAGTAAGCCCGTCGGTATAGCAGAAAAAGTTGAAGTCCTTGAGTCCGGTAACGGTGCCCACATTCAAAAAGGGCAGGTCTTCAAAAATCCCTAATATCGTAGTGCCCTCCTCCAGTGCCTGAAAGCCGCTTTCTGTAAAAAGAATCGGTGGGTTGTGCCCACAATTTACATATTTCATCTGCCCCGACTCATGATCGTAAATGGTCATGAAAAAGGTGATGAAATTTTCGCCATTGCTGTTGAACATGATCTGCCGGTTCAGCTCATACACTATTTCCCGCACATCGTAGGTCTTCCTGACTATCACCCTCAACGCTGCCTGAAAGTTTGACATGAGCAATGCCGCAGGTACGCCCTTTCCCGACACATCGGCGATACACAATAAAAACTTCCCGTTGCTCAGCTCCACATAGTCGTAGTAGTCGCCGCCAACATTTTTGTGCGGAATATAAGTGGCTTCTATTTGCAGTTTCTCCAGCTGCGGAAGATTTTTTGGGAAAAGGAAAGTCTGCACCTGTCTGGCAATCTCGAGTTCCTTTCTGTAAGCCTCTTGTTCCAGTTGTCTTCGTGCCAGTTTCTTATTTTCAATAGCCACCAATATGATATTGGTCAATGCCTTAATGAATGTAAGGTTGTGAGACACCCCCTGCTCCGTCTGGGCGTCGTCTTGCTTACCGAGGAAAACCACTGCCAGCAGCTTTTCCTTATGCTGAACGGGAAATGCCATGTGAAACTCCGACCAAAATGGTTCATTCGAGTCGAGTTCAACTTCCTCGGGCAGGTTCTGGTAACATGCCGGGAGCTTTGGAATCTTTTTATTGCCTACACCAAAGCTGAGCTTGCAGTCCCACTCATCCTCCATTACATACAACGCAAGCTTCTTTACTTTGAGGTTTCCGAGAAGGGTAAAATGGTAGATTTTATACAAAGAGGCTTCCGCCAGGTTATTGTTGATAGCCTGAGTGATTTCGAGCAAAGAATTTAACTCCAGCTCTTTGAGATCTTGTTGCGTAACTACGGACTCCATTTTCACTCCTATTAGCGCCCATTGTGAGCGAGCAGGCCTTCCTTGCTGGCCAGATAAAAGTAGTTTTGAAAGTTGTGATCTAAGTTGATTTGCTGATCCGATATTTCGGCAGCTACACTTTCATAAACTTTCAACCATCCCTTACGGTATAAATCGGTGAGGGTAGACTTAAGGCTTTCCACTGACAAGTTGGTTGCGTTCTTCAATTCTTTGAAGTGCGTTACGAAATACAACTCGTCCAATACATCAAACTCCAGGTCACTCATGGATACACCCTTCCCTTCCAGTGATATTCTCCAAAATTAGAAGCTATAGCAAAAAATACGGCATAAAACGGGTAAATAATTTCCATGAGAACAAAGTACTGCCCCAGTCCACCCAGGTTGAAGTTTTCGCTGATTTTTCGGCTGAAGGCAAACTCCGCAAGCCATTTTAGAGCAACAGGCATCAGCCAAACTGGATTCAATGAAATTAAGAAAAAGCTGAAAAGGCAGATGAAAACAAAGTTGCCCGCCACCACAACAGCGGCGAGTTGGCGAGGCCACGGAACAGTGTAGGCCTTCCACTTGCCTGCCCAGCGCCTCCGTTGGTGGTAGAGGGCTCCCAGCGATTCCGGCCTGTCGGTTGAAACAAGCGATTCTTGATCTTTATTGTAAAAAGCGCCATTCGGATATTTCGTCTTCACGGCGTGCAACACAAACTCATCGTCGCCGGAAGCAATCTGTTGGTTGCCGTCAAAAGGATTGAGTTCCTGTATCAGCTCACGCTTATAAGATAGGTTAGCTCCACTACACATGGTTGGTTTATGGATCAGGTTAGTGATGGCTGCAACGCCCGTCAGCGACATTGCCTCCAGGTTCAAGAGCGCTGACGCCCAGTTTCTTCCTTTAAAGCAAAATGCACCAAAGACCAACTTCGCTTCCTCAAAATGTTTGTAGTAGTTAATATGAGAGGCTACCCAATTTGGCTGCACGTTGCAATCAGCATCGGTCAGCACAAGCACGTCTGCCTCAGATAGCGCTGCTGCTGCCTTGATTGCCTGCTTTTTTCGGCTTCCTTCGCCAACTGAGGCTTCGAGGTGAATGACTCTAAGTGCCATGCCATTGTCCGCAGCAAAGCTTTTCGCCTTTTCTACCGTGTCGTCGTCAGACTGGTCGTTGACTAAAATCACTTCCAACAGATGGCCGGGATAAGTTTGAGCTTTGATGTTGCCCAGGAGTGACACGATGGACGCTGCTTCGTTTCTGGCCACAATAACAATTGATACTGATAGATTGCCAGTCGTTCCTGCAGTCCCGGGCGCAGTGGGGACATGCCTCCATTTAGCCCGGCAATAAGCTATGAACAGGCTGTACATGACAACACCCACAGCAGCAACGATCCCGAAAATATCAATAGCCAACATCCGGGTTTGAATTTAGGGAGGATTTACGTAGCATCACCCAAATTTTAAATAAGCTTATTTCAAAAGCTACAGCAGGTTTGAACAAGACTGTAAAAGAGAAAATCATTTTGGGGGTTGACCCGGGCACCAGCATCATGGGCTACGGGGTCATTATGGTGCAGGGAAATAAACTAACGTTGTTACAGTTTGGTGTGATTCACCTGAGCAAGTATTCGGGCCATGAGTTGAAGCTCAAGAAAATTTTTGAAAGGATTACCTCAGTCTTAGAGGAGTTTCATCCCGATGAGGTAGCGTTGGAGGCTCCATTTTTTGGTAAAAACATCCAGTCGATGCTTAAGCTGGGGAGAGCGCAGGGCGTGGCCATGGCTGCAGCATTGGCACGTGAAATTCCGATTTTTGAATATGCGCCCAAAAAGGTAAAGCAGTCGGTAACGGGGAATGGGAACGCCTCAAAGGAGCAAGTAGCTAAGATGCTTCAGACGCTTCTCAATTTCAAAGAAGCACCTAAGCTGCTTGATGCTACGGACGCACTGGCGGTAGCGGTTTGTCACCATTTCCAGGGTGGCGACACCGGGCCCAAAAACAAAAGCTGGAAATCTTTTATCTCTGATAATCCTGGTAGGGTAAAGGGAGTTTAGCTGCGAATCAGGCTATAATGCAGCTTTGATTTTTGCCGCCGTGGCAGCCAGCTCTTCCTGTGTTGGGTGCAATTTGGGCTCAAGAAAATTGATGTCCCTCATGCTGTTGAGCGGCACCAGATGCACATGGGTGTGGGGTACTTCAAGGCCAATAACAGCCACTCCTACTCTCTTGCAGGGAATGCTCTTATCGATAGCCCTGGCTACTTTCTTGGCAAAGACCATTGTCTTTGACAAAGTAACATCGTCATTATCAAAAATGTAGTCCACTTCTTTTTTAGGCACCACCAAAGTATGGCCCATTACCAGTGGACTGATATCCAAAAAAGCGATAAAGTGCTCGTCTTCGAGCACTATATGACCTGGTATTTCTCTATTGATGATTTTGGTGAAAATAGAAGCCATCGTGCGAATTGTTAGATAGCAATATCAACAATTTCGAATTCAATATTCCCGCCTGGCGCTTCTACCATAGCTGTTTCGCCAAGCTTCTTTCCCAGCAAACCTTTGCCGATCGGCGACTTAACCGAAATCTTGCTGGCTTTCAGATCCGCTTCTTCCTCCGCCACAAGCATGTAGGTCATCACCGCCCCATTTTTCTTGTTCTTGATTTTCACCTTTGACAGAATAGCCACTTTTGAAGTATCAAGCTTGGTTTCGTCAATTACCCGGCCATTGCCAACAATCGCTTCAAGCTTCGAAATTTTTAACTCCAACAAGCCCTGAGCATCCTTTGCAGCATCATACTCAGCATTTTCGCTCAGGTCACCTTTGTCTCTGGCCTCAGCTATTTGACGGGCCATATCAGCTCTTCCTTTCGTTTTCAACTCATTTAGCTCGTCCTTGAGTCTTTTGAGTCCTTCCTCTGTGTAATAAGATAAATTAGACATACAGTGTGCTATTAAATAAAAAAGAACGGCCCGCCAGGTAAATCCTATTGGAGACCGTTACAATTGATGATTTTTTACTGATGATCGATTAAAACGTCACTAACAACTATTGTAAACTTTATTGACAATAGCTGAAGTCTGTGATATCAAATATATTAAGATTTTAATCCAAACCCCGTCGGAGCTTAAAACATATATTGATCTAGCATGCAAATATAAAGATTTATCCCCTAAACCTGCAAACCAGAGATCAGGCATTACAACGAAGTGCTTGGGGTTTTGGTTTCTTTGAGCTTCAATTTACGAATCTTCTCTACCAGCACCTGATTGATTCTCTCGTAGGATTCGAACGACCAACCTGCCACGTGAGGTGAGAACAAAACATTCTTCATCTGAGCAAGTTCACCGAATATGCTTTCCTGTTCTGGGGTGAAAGAGTGAAGCTTTTCATTCTCGAGCACGTCAAGTGCTGCGCCTCTTATTTTACCAGACTTAAGACCACCCAACAGATCCCTGAGAACCACCACCTCGCCTCGTGACGTGTTCAATAGCCAAATCGGTTTTTGAAATCTCTCAATAAATTCAGCGTTAACCATTTGTCTGGTTTCCGCAGTGAGCGGCACATTCAAACTAACAATATCGGCCTCAACATACACCTCCATCATGGATGCTTCTTCCACACGCATATTGCTAAAACCTCTTTTGAATTTGTCATAAGCAATGACCTTGCACCCAAAGCTGGTCAATCTCCTCGCAAATGCATCGCCCATATGACCAAAGCCAATGATAGCAACTGTCTTCCCTTTCAACTCATAGCCCCGGTTGCCCTCACGGTCCCACACTTTGCTTCTTATCTGAGCGTCGCCCACCAGCAAGTTATTGAACAGTGTAAGCAACATGGCTATACTGTGTTCTGCCAGCGCATCCTGATTACCTTCCGGGGCATTTAGCAAGTAAATCCCCTTACTTTCCGCAGCTTTTACGTCGATCTGATCCATGCCAGCACCGGCCCTGGCTATGAACTCCAATTTTACACACTTTTCTAGGAAAAGCTTATTGATCACAAGCTTTGAACGCACAACAAGGCCAGAGTAATCAGCGACCCTGTCCAGCACCTCGCCAGCAGTTATTTGCGGTTCATAGTCCACCTTATACCCTTCGTTTTCCAGAAGCGGAACTATGCTAGGGTGCATTTCATCCACGATCAATACAGACTTCAACATATCTCTTAAAATATTCCGTAAAGTAAGTTGGCCACTGTAAAGTAAACCCCTAAACCAAGCAAATCGTTTGCTGTTGTGATGAAGGGGCCAGAAGCGAGCGCAGGGTTAATGCCAAACTTATCTAATATAATTGGCGTGATTGTGCCCATAAATGAAGCCAGCAGCACCACACTGAAAAGGGCAATACTCACTGTGATGGCTAAAAATTCTTCTTTGTAGAGAAGAATGACAGACCCAAAAACCAGCAATGCGAGAATAAGCCCATTGAGCACGGCCACCGTGAGTACTTTCACCAACCTCCTGGCCATAGATTCTGCAAAAACATTGGGGTTTGCCAAGCTCTGAACGACAATGGATGACGACTGTATGCCGACATTGCCTCCGGTGGCTGTTATCAGCGGGATAAAAAAAGCTACTGCCGGGATCAGCGCAATATCGCCCTCAAAAAGCCCTATGAACCTGGCCCCCATCAATCCACCAACCATGCCTATGATCAACCATGGCAACCGGGCCTTCGAAAGCTTCCAGACGCTGTCGTCTTCCTCAACGTCGTCGGAGATACCAGCCATCAGCTGCCGTTCCTCTTCGGCCTGCTCCTGCATCACATCCACAATGTCGTCAATGGTGATTCGGCCTACCAGCCTGCCTTTGGCATTGATAACTGGTACAGCTTCCAGGTCATACTTCCGCATGATGGACGCCACCTCATCTTCATCCATGTGGGTGGCAACGGACACGATATCGTCGTCGTAGATATCGGCAATTTTAGCGCTGTCTTCGGCTATAATGATTTTCTTAAGCGATACCTTGCCGATCAGTTTCCCGGTGTTGTTTACCACGTACACCGAATAGATTTTCTGCACCGTTTCGGCCTGCTTTCTGATTTCCTCAATACACTGACGAATGGTCCAGTTGAGATTGCACTTGATAAGCTCTTTGGCCATCAAACCACCCGCTACATCTTCGTCGTAGTGGAGCAGTTCCTGAATATGCCTTGCCTTTTGCTCGTCACGAATGAGGGCAACGACCTCTTCCCTGGTCTGGAGCGATAACTCCATCAAAATATCCACACAATCATCCGAGTCGAGGAAATCGAGGAAGGAGGAAATTTCTGTTACCGTGAATGCACCAAGGAACTCAGTTCGGGTGTCCTCGTCCAGGTCGTTGATGATCTGGGCACTGATCTGCTTCTCCAGAAGGTCGATAACGTATTTCGACTCCTCAGTGTCGAACTCGTAGAGGAGTTGGGTAATATCAGCTGGATTGACGCCATCGAGCGACGCTCTAATGAACTGCTCATCTTTCTCGTCAAGCGCTCCCTGGAACCTCTCGAGGTACTCTTTGCTTAGCTCGAATTGGATGACTGCTTCCATGCTTTTTCCAGAGATAAAGTAAGTTCGAAGAAATCTTCAACTGACAATTGTTCCGCCCGCTTCTGAAGGATGGGGTTTACTTCAAATTCAGTCGGCAAAGTTAGTTCTTTAAGTGCATTCCGCAACGTTTTGCGTCGCTTTTGGAAGGCGGTTTTCACCACTTTTCGAAAAAGATCTTCGTCACATGGCAAGCGCTCTCGTTTGTTTCTCTTCAGCCTGATAACGGCTGAATTTACTTTTGGCGGTGGATGAAAAACACCCGGAGGCACAGTAAAAAGAAGGTCTATATCGTAGTATGCCTGCAAAAGTACGCTGAGAATACCATAGTCCCGGCTACCTTCCTTCTCGGCTATGCGCACCGCCACCTCTTTCTGGATCATACCCACCACTTCGGGCACCTTTTGGCGATTATCAAGCACCTTGAAAAATATTTGCGAACTTATATTATAAGGGAAGTTTCCAATGACGGCTAACGGGCCAGGTGCAATAGCCTCCAAGTCCATTTTCAGGAAGTCGCCACCGATAATTCTACCTTCCAGCGAAGCAAAGTGCTTTTGCAGGTAGGCCACCGACTCTTTGTCTATTTCGGAAACATATAACTGAAATTCCTTCTTATCAATCAGAAACTGTGTGAGCACACCCGTGCCGGGCCCCACCTCCAGTACCGTTTTGTAGTCGCCGTGAAGAGTTAACGACTCCGCAATTTTCCTGGCAATGTTCTGATCTTTCAAAAAATGCTGCCCTAGATGCTTTTTGGGTCTAACTCTGTCCATTTTTTTAAAGAAGGTAAAATCCCTTAATTTGCGCCTCCTGTGTGGAAAGGTTACACATTACTCAATCCCTGAATGAAAAACCCAAACGCAGGCCAAATAACTGAAATTTTGTAGGATAAATCGGATGGATAAGTCAAAGAAAAATAAACCTGTTGTTGGCATCACCCTTGGAGATATTAATGGGATTGGTCCTGAAGTCATCATAAAGGCCCTTGAAGACAGCAGGATATTGAAGTTTATGACGCCCGTCATTTATGGTTCTTCCAAAGTTGTGTCCTATTACAGAAAGGCGCTCGACCTGAGCGACTTCAACTACCACCAAATTAAGGATCTGGGCCAGCTCTTTCATAGAAAAGTAAATGTTTACAACCTGTGGGAGGAAACCGTTGAGATCAAAATGGGGGAGGAAAATGAGACAGGAGGTAAGTATGCGTTTCTTTCCCTGAAGGCGGCAGTGGCCGATTTGAAGGACGGAAAGATTGACGCTGTAGTGACAGCGCCCATTTCTAAAAATAATATTCAAAGCGAAGAATTTAAATTTCCAGGGCACACCGAATACCTGGCCGAAACCTTTGGCGTAAAGGATCACCTGATGCTGATGGCTGGCGACAAAATGAAAATTGGGCTGGTTACGGGGCATATTCCTTTGAAAGCAGTGGTTTCAGCACTGGGCAAGGAGCTTATCCTTAAGAAGCTTTCGGTGCTTGACAGTACATTGAAAAAAGACTTTGGCATCAAGAAGCCAAGGATAGCTGTGCTGGGGCTCAACCCTCATGCGGGAGAAAATGGCTTACTCGGCAACGAAGAAAGAGACGTGATTTCGCCAGTGCTTAAAGAATGGAAAGAGAAGGGCAATCTTGTTTTTGGCCCGTTCCCCTCAGATGGGTTTTTCGGCACTCTGATGCATGCAAAATATGATGGCGTACTGGCCATGTATCACGACCAGGCGTTGATCCCGTTTAAGACCCTTTGCTTTGAAACCGGCGTTAACTACACAGCAGGTTTGCCAGCTGTTCGTACTTCTCCTGACCACGGCACCGCCTACAGCCTTGTAGGGAAAAATGAAGCCTCTGAATCATCTATGCGGGAAGCTATCTTCATGGCCGCAGACATTGTGAAGCAGCGGAGGGTGAACGATGGTGAAGAAACGGAAGATTGATTTTTGATGACTTGATAACCTTACCGCTTTTAAATAGGCCTCGGTAAAAACTAAATCGGTGCCAGAAACCGTTCTAAGGGGGTGCGAGATATTTTCTATTTAATTCATGAACGTCGTTTTATTAATTACGGCTTTATTCATATCTTTGCGGTCTTTATTGAATACAGAGTGAGTTTGAGATGGCAAAAAGTCCCTTAAAACCGTTTGAAATAGAGATTCAGGGGCTTTCTCTTGACCAGCATTCATTTGACTTCAGCTTTGACAATCAATTGTTTGAGGCATTCGAAGGGTCATTGATTGAAAAAGGCAAGGGAAGTGCTCATGTTGAGCTTTTGAAATCTGAAACAATGATGACTTTGTCATTCGAGGTTGAAGGTTCGGTCGAGCTTATATGCGACAGAAGCCTGCGCCCGTTCGACTATGAGCTGGACATCAGGCAGGAGTTGATCATTAAGTTTGGAGACGAGTTTACTGAATTGGACGACGATATTGTAGTGATTCCGAGAGAAACACAGTATTTGAATGTCGCTCAATATATATATGAGTTCATTTCGGTGGACGTTCCGATGAAAAAGCTTCATCCGGAATTGGTGACTGAAGAAGACGAAGACTACGGGGTTGAAGGATCGTTGATTTATCAAACCTCTGCCGAGCAGGAGCAAGACGACGACACAGAAGAGAACGTCGATCCACGCTGGGAGGCGCTGAAAAAATTTAGAAACAATTAATTGTTAATACGAAGTAAAAATGGCACATCCAAAACGAAGACATTCGACCGCTAGACGTGATAAGAGAAGGACTCACTATAAAGCTGAAGCCAAAAGCTACGTGGTATGTCCTACAACAGGGGAATTTCACCTGCCGCACAGAGCCTTCTGGCTTGAAGGCAAGCTTTACTACAAAGGCAAAGTGATCATGGAAAAAGAGGTGTTGGCATAAGCTAACCCCTCTTTTGGTTCCAAACCAACACATCGTGCATGAAAATAGCTGTTGACGCAATGGGAGGCAATCTTGCCCCTGATCATGTTGTCATTGGAGCAGCCCAAGCCCTGAAGTCCTTTACTGAAGCCGATTCATTGGTTCTTCTGGGCGATAAAAGCGTTATTCAGGCGTCATGCGAAAAACTTCAAATCTCCCATCAACTATTTGAGCTTCACCACGCTCCTGAAGTTATTGGCATCGATGAGCATCCTACCAAGGCCCTGGCTCAAAAGCAGCATTCAAGCATTGCAGAGGGGTTTCATTTACTGAAAAATAAGGAAATAAGGGCTTTTTGCGGGGCCGGCAACAGCGGAGCCATGCAAATGGGTGCCCTTTTTTCAGTCAAGCCTATTGAAGGGGTGATTCGGCCAAGCCTGGCTGGGCTTGTACCAAAGGAAGACGGTGGCTATGCACTACTGCTTGACACCGGCGCCAATACCGACGTTCGGCAAGACGTTCTTCTCCAATTCGGCGAGCTGGGCTCAATTTATGCGGCGAACATGATGGGCATTGAAAACCCCAGAGTAGCACTATTGAACCTTGGCAAAGAGGAAGGAAGGGGGACCCTGTTTACCCAGGCGGCCTACCAGCTATACAGCGGTAGTTCCAAAGTGAATTTTATTGGAAATATTGACGGTAGCGACCTCTTCAATAATAAGGCTGACGTGATAGTCTGTGATGGCTTTACTGGCAATGTGGCGTCAAAAATGATTGAGGCTTTTTACGATCTTCTGAAGAAACGTAATTTCCTCGATGACTTTTTCACAAGGTTTAATTACGAAGCCGTTGGAGGAAGTCCTATATTGGGAGTTAATGGGAATGTGGTCGTTGGCCACGATGCCTCCAGCCCTGAGGCAATTAAAAACATGATTTTACTTGCATACCGAATGGCGGAAACCAATTTTTACCAAAAAATAAAGGTCGCCTTCGGAGATTAAACAACTACTAATATGACCAAAGTCCGGGCAGGAATAACGGGGATTCAAGGATACGTTCCAGATTATATATTGACCAATAAAGAGCTGGAAACCATAGTAGAAACTACAGACGAGTGGATCACCTCCAGAACCGGCATCAAAGAAAGGCATATCCTGAAAGGCGAAGATCAGGGAACCTCCGTAATAGGCATTGAGGCTGTGAAGGGGTTGCTGAAAAAGACCAACACCGACCCTTCGGAAGTAGATTTGGTGATCTGCGCCACTACCACTCCTGACATGTTGTTCCCCGCCACAGCCAACATCATTTGCAATGCGGTGGGAATAAAAAATGCTTTCAGCTACGATATTCAGGCTGCTTGCTCTGGGTTTCTCTTCGCCCTCACTACAGGATCACAGTTTATCGAAACGGGAAAATACAAAAAGGTAATCGTGATAGGAGCCGACAAAATGTCCTCTATTATCGACTACTCCGACAGAACCACCTGCATTATTTTTGGCGATGGTGGTGGTGCAGTGATGCTTGAGCCAACAACTGATGGCACAGGCATCATCGACGCTGTTCTTCACTCCGACGGGTCGGGCGAGCCGTTTTTGCACATGAAGGCCGGTGGCAGTCGCAAGCCTGCTACCGCAGAAACAGTGCTTGCAGGCGAACACTACGTGTACCAGGAGGGGGCTACCGTCTATAAATTCGCAGTGACCAATATGGCCGAGGTGGCTGCCGAAATTATGGAAAGAAACAGCCTTACGTCAGACAACGTCGACTGGCTGGTACCTCACCAGGCCAATAAACGTATAATAGATGCCACCGCCAAGCGAATGGGCGTTGGCGAAGAGAAGGTGATGCTCAATATTCAAAAATACGGCAACACCACTAGCGGCACCATTCCATTGTGCCTGTGGGATTACGAAAAACAATTGAAAAAAGGGGACAATCTGGTGCTAGCCGCTTTTGGTGGTGGGTTTACCTGGGGATCAGTTTATGTTAAATGGTCCTACGATTCTAAATAATAGCTTCAACATCAATATTGACAATATTTTATGGCAACTACAGCTGACTTTAAAAATGGTCTGTGTATTGAGTATAACGGCGAACTTCATGTCATTACCGAGTTTCAACATGTGAAACCAGGTAAGGGCCCTGCCTTTGTCCGCACCAAGCTCAAAAACATCAAAACCGGCAGAGTGATTGACAACACTTTCAATTCGGGTGTGAAAATTACAACTGCAAGAGTGGAGAACCGACCTCATCAGTTTCTTTATAAAGATGACCTGGGCTACAACTTCATGGACAGCTCTACTTTTGAGCAGGTAATTCTTCAGGAAGAGATGATCAGCGCTCCACAATTCCTGATGGATGGGCAAGGTGTCGACATTCTGGTACATGCTGAAACCGAAACACCACTGTCTTGCGAATTGCCTGCACACGTAGAAGTGACTGTCGTTTATACAGAGCCGGGTCTCAAAGGAGACACGGCCACTAACACATTGAAACCCGCCACTATAGAAACCGGTGCGACCATAAAAGTACCCCTGTTTATCAATCAGGACGAACGAATAAGAATCGATACAAGAACCGGCGAATACTACGAAAGAGTGAAATAGTAGCTATTCCATGTACGGCAGGTATTTCGAAAATATTCCACTAATTTAGTTATTGGTTAACCCAACAAAATCTATTAGCCATGGCAGAAAAGCAGTCGAGGCCCAATAAAAACGAACCTATGAAAGCGAAAGAAATTCAGGATCTGATCGATTTTATCTCCAAAAGCGGACTTGAGGAAGTTAATATCGAAACAGAAGAGTTCAAGATCAAAGTAAAGCGCAATAGCGATGCACCACGCATCGTAGAACAGGTAGCAGCAGCCCCAGCTTCAGTAGCATCAGCTCCGGCACCTGCACCAGCCGCAGCTCCGGCAGCTCCAGCTCCGAAATCTGGCAATGACGAAAGCAAATACCTTACAATCAAATCTCCGATGATTGGCACTTTTTACCGCTCTCCTAACCCTGAAACAGACGTATTTGTAAAGGTTGGTGACAAAGTGAAATCAGGGCAACCTGTTTGTATTATTGAAGCCATGAAGCTCTTCAATGAAATCGAATCTGAAGTTTCCGGAACCATCGTGAAGGTATTGGTAGACAACGCTAGTCCGGTAGAATATGATCAACCATTATTCCTAGTTGACCCTTCATAAGGCCAGCATTTGAGGAGTATTGAAGTCATATTTATTTGTCAGGATAAACCCAAATTATTGTGTTCAAAAAGATATTAATAGCCAATAGAGGAGAAATCGCCCTGAGAATCATAAGAACCTGCAGGGAGATGGGTATTAAAACGGTGGCCGTTTATTCCACAGCCGACAAAGACAGCCTGCACGTGAGGTTTGCTGACGAGGCCGTTTGCATAGGCCCTCCGCCTAGTGCCAAGTCGTACCTGAAAATGCCCAATCTGATTTCAGCGGCTGAAATTACCAATGCCGACGCCATTCACCCCGGCTATGGTTTCCTTTCTGAAAACGCTGAATTTTCACGCATTTGTCAGGAATATGGCATCAAATTCATCGGTGCCACTCCCGAGATGATCAACTCAATGGGAGACAAAGCCACGGCCAAAGACACCATGAAAAAGGCTGGCGTACCCATTATCCCCGGATCTGAGGGTCTGTTGGATTCAGTGGCGCAGGGTAAAAAATTGGCAGCCGAAGTAGGCTACCCGGTGCTATTGAAGGCTACTGCTGGCGGTGGTGGTCGGGGTATGCGCCTGGTGAAGCAAGAGTCAGAATTTCAAAAAGCCTGGGACGATGCGAGAATGGAATCTGCAGCTGCTTTTGGAAACGACGGTCTCTATCTCGAAAAGTTTGTTGAAGAACCACGCCATATAGAAATTCAAATTGTTGGAGACAGCAGAGGCAGAGCCTGCCACCTTTCGGAGAGAGATTGCTCTATTCAGCGCCGCCACCAAAAGCTGGTAGAAGAAACCCCCTCTCCTATTGTATCTCAGGAGCTGAGAGAAAAAATGGGTGCAGCGGCCATTGCTGGTGCCGAGGCTATAGGTTACGAAGGAGCAGGTACCATTGAGTTTCTTGTAGACAAACATGGAGATTTCTACTTCATGGAAATGAATACCAGGATTCAGGTGGAGCACCCAATTACTGAAGAGGTCACAGATTTTGACCTCATCAAAGAGCAGATTCAAGTCGCTGCCGGGGTGCCTATTTCCGGCAAGAACTACTTCCCGAAACTTCACTCAATGGAGTGTAGAATCAACGCTGAAGACCCAGGAAACGGATTCCGCCCAAGTCCTGGTAAAATAACAAACCTTCACCTGCCAGGTGGGCACGGTGTGAGAGTGGACAGCCACGTGTATGCGGGCTATACCATTCCACCTAACTACGACTCCATGATTGCCAAGCTCATTGTGTCAGCCCAAAGCCGTGAAGAAGCGATTACCAGAATGAAAAGGGCTTTGTCGGAGTTTGTGATTGAGGGAATTAAGACCACCATTCCATTCCACATTAAGCTGATGGACGACCCGATCTTCAAGTCAGGCAAGTTCACCACGAAATTCCTGGAAGATTTCGATTTCAGTGATTTAAAGTAAAAAACTTCGCAACCCGAAGTATTCAGAACCCGAAGCACAATGTTTCGGGTTTTTTTTTATGGTTTTCAAGCTAACTGTGCAAAGTGGTTATGCATATAGCGGGGAAAATCTTAAGTTTAATATTACATGGAAAGATTTGAAAATCAGGTAGCCATTGTCGCTGGCGGAGCCAGAGGGATTGGTAAAGGAGTAGCCAAAAGATTGGCCTCAGAAGGTGCAACAGTTGTGATACTTGATGTACTTCAAAAAGAACTGGATGCCACTGTAAAGGAACTTACAGGCAATGGATTGAAGGTATCCGGAGAAATAGTGGATGTAACCTCTGAGAAAGAAATACAGACCCTCGTTCAAAAAGTGGTAGCTGCCAATGGTCGGTTGGATGTGATGGTCAACTGTGCTGGTATTGTGGGGGAAACCAATGTGAAAATTGGCGACTACACCACCGATATATTCGACAAGGTGATTGCTATCAACCTGAGAGGTGCGTTTCTGCTTACCAAGCATGCTATCGCTCCCATGGTAAAGGCAGGCTATGGCAGAATTCTTCATGTGACCTCCATTGGTGGCAAGGAAGGCAACCCGGGCATGATGGGCTATGCAGCAAGCAAATCAGGACTAATTGGACTGGTGAAAGGAGCTGGAAAAGAATATGCGGAATCAGGCATCACCGTAAATGGCATTGCCCCAGCTGTAATTGCTACGGAGTTTAATGAAAACACCGACCCAGCAATGTTGAAGTACATGACCGATAAGATACCTATGAAGCGCATGGGAACCATCGAAGAGGTGGCGGCCCTCTCCTGCTGGATCGTATCGAAAGAGGCAAGCTTCAATACTGGGTTTGTCTTTGACATTAGCGGCGGACGAGCGACGTATTGAGGAGGAAGGAAGGAGACGGAAGACCGAAGTCGGGAGAAAGAGGTTGGGAGACGGGAGACCGAAGACAGGAGATAGGAGACAGGAGACCGAAGTTGGGAGACGGAGAACTCGCCTGACTACAGGCGGAACTAGAGAAGAATATTGAAAAACCCAAAAAGGAAGTCATTATATAGAAGAAAAAAAACACCTACAATTACTTACCTACATGAAAAAATTACGCAGCCAGAACTGGTTTGGCAAAAAGGGAAAAGACGGGTTCATCTACAGAGCCTGGATGAAAAATCAGGGTACTCCGCACGACGAGTTTGAAGGAAAGCCGGTGATAGGCATATGCAACACGTGGTCGGAGCTGACTCCTTGCAACGGGCACTTCCGGGACCTGGCTGAATCTGTAAAAAAAGGAGTTTGGGAAGCTGGTGGCTTTCCTCTGGAGTTTCCTGTGATGTCACTCGGTGAGACATTGATCAAACCCACTGCGATGCTCTACCGCAACCTTGCCAGCATGGATGCAGAAGAAAGCATCAGGGCTAACCCCATCGACGGTGTAGTGCTGCTGGGTGGTTGCGACAAAACAACGCCCTCTATCCTCATGGGTGCTACTAGTGTCGACCTGCCCACCATTTTCGTTTCAGGTGGCCCTATGCTCAACGGAAAGTACCGGGGAAGAGACATTGGCACCACCGACATCTGGCGCTTTAGCGAAGCTAACCGCCGTGGTGAAATGAGCCAGGACGAGTTCATGACAGCCGAAGCCTGTATGTGCCGCAGCCAGGGCCATTGTGCCGTGATGGGCACCGCCTCTACGATGGCCTGTATGGTGGAGTCGCTTGGACTTACCCTGCCAGAGAATGCCGCTATTCCCGCTGCAGACTCCAGAAGAAAGGTATTGGCTCAAATGAGTGGCCGCCGGATTGTGGAAATGGTGAAGGAAGACCTCGTAGTTTCCAAAATCCTAACCCGGGAAGCGTTTGAAAACAGCATCATGCTGAATGCTGCGGTGGGCGGTTCTACCAACTTTGTGATTCACCTGTTGGCCATTGCCGGCCGTGCTGGTATCAAACTGGATCTTGAAGACTTCGATAAATTCTCTTCCAAAATACCGCTACTCGCCAACCTGCAACCTTCCGGACAGTTCATGATGGAAGAGTTTTTCTATGCAGGCGGCTTACCTGCCGTTATCAAAGAACTGCTGCCACTGATCAACAAGGATGTGCTGACTGTTACCGGTAAAACGATGGCAGAAAACGTGGCCTACTCTGAAAATTTTAATGACAAAGTGATCGCTTCGGTGGCCAAACCTTTCAAAAAAGACTCTGGTATAGCAGTGGTAAAAGGCAACCTGGCTGAAAATGGTGCCATTATCAAACCCAATGCTGCAACACCTGCTTTGATGGTGCACAAAGGCAAAGCCGTAGTATTTGAAGACATCGAGGATTTCAAAGCGAAAATTGACGATCCTGCTCTGGAGGTAGATGAAACCTGTATTCTGGTGTTGAAGAACGTAGGCCCTAAGGGCTATCCTGGTATGCCGGAAGTAGGCAATATGGGCATGCCTAAAAAGTTACTTGATAAAGGAGTCACGGACATGATCCGCATTTCCGATGGGCGCATGAGTGGCACGGCTTTCGGAACGGTGATTTTGCATGTGTCTCCTGAATCGGCTGCTGGTGGCAACCTGGCATTGGTAGAAAATGGTGATCTTATTGAGCTGGACGTACCTAAAAGAAAGCTGCAATTGCACGTGACTGACGAAGTGCTAGCTGAACGGAAAAAGAAGTGGAAAGCACCTGACCTGGGTTACGACCGTGGGTATGTGAAGCTGTATATTGACCATGTCGAGCAATCGCACCTGGGCACTGACCTGGACTTCCTGAGAGGCAAGTCTGGCAAAGAGGTGAAGAGGGATTCGCATTAGACACGATCTTTTCTGATCCTTTACCCCGACCCTAAAAGGAGGGATCAGAAAACCCACCTTTATGCCTGGAGGGTTGCAAAGAAGAATGTCAGTCTGAGCCTGTCGAAGACGGTTTTTGAGCCCTAAAAAATGTGTTTTCAATACGCTATACTTCGACAAGCTCAGTATGACATTCCGTTTGTGATAAAATTTAATCCATTAACACCCTTTTGAAATGGATCAATTATTCAAGGACAAAGTTGCCATCATCACCGGTGCCGGGATCGGCATCGGCTTCGAAATAGCCCGGCAGCTGACCCAGCGTGGCGCCAGCGTGGTACTCAACGATATTGATGAAAAGGTGGCAAAGCAGGCCGCAGACACTATTACGAAAGAAGGCGGCAAGTGTGTGCCATTTGCGGGCGATTCCAGCACCCTTGAAACAATACAAGGACTTATTGGAAAGGCAGTTAGCGTCTACGGGAGGCTCGACATGGCCATCGCCAATGCTGGCATCACCACGTTCGGTAAGTTTTTAGACTATCAGGTGGAAAGTTTCCAGCAGATTTGCGCCGTAAACTTGCAGGGTACCTTCTTTTTAGCACAACAGGCAGCACTTCAGTTTATCAAACAAAAGTCCGAAGGGCGAATTTTGCTTATGTCCTCTGTGACAGGTCATCAGTACCATCCTGACCTGGCAGCCTACGGCATGAGCAAAGCTGCTATTCAGTTTATGGCTAAAACGCTTGGTGCCGAGCTTGGCCCGAAGCAAATAACAGTGAATGCCATTTCACCAGGTGCCACCATCACCGAGCGAACGCTGGCCCTCGATGAAAACTACATGGATATGTGGAACAGCATTACCCCAACAGGCAGAGCAGCTACTGTGCAAGACATCGCCAACGCAGCTTTGTTCTTGCTATCTCCTAACTCAGGACAAATTACTGGGCAGACGCTGGTGGTGGACGGAGGGTGGACGGCGGTCAGTCCGCCGCCTTGAAGTAGCATTTGGGCGAAATATGCATTATAAATTATCTATGCGTTGACATCTCCTTCGAAGGGTCTTTTTTTCGAAAAAAAAATATGAAAAAGGTAACTCAAATTCTCTGGCTGACTTTTTTATTTATCTCTGCAAATGCATTCTGTCAGGAATCCTCAATTACCTACATAATTATCCAAAAGGAAACCCTGCACAACATTAAATGCAGCATCGACATTAGACTATCTGACAAAATTTCTGAAGGTGAGTTGAAGCGTTTAGCCTTAAAAATTAAAGCAGATTTGGGTCAAGAATTCGAACGAATATTCATAGTCTATTACCTACCCAATATGGAGGTTGGGGCTGGCGGATGGGCTACTACCCATTTCAATCCGACACTTGAGGTGAGAATCAATGGTCTAACGAAAGCTGAAGAAGCAAAACTTATTCAAGGAAGTGGCGGTGTCGATAGAAGGGACATAATAGGAATATGGTTGAACGAATCTCCTTTCATGGGTTCCTTGATGACTCTCTATCGAAAAAATGGGGCCGTCTACTTGGAAAATAAGTTTAAAGATGGCAGCGAATCAGTGGACGAGATGAAAGTCGAAAAAGTTGGAAATGAGAGTCGATATACTGTAAAGGGAGACAATCCCTTTGGGGAATATTATCGAATAAACGCCAAAGGAGATATTGAAATGTGTGATAAAGAGGGTGTACTGTTTACAGCTAAGAAAAAATGATGTCGACTAACCTATCGAGTACTATCACTCCCTCGCAAAAATCTACTTTGGCAGCGGCGCATGGACACCTACATTTCATTTAAAAGTTTAGTGATATTCAAATCTACCACCACCATACTGAGCATCCATGCGTCCACTTGCGAGAGGCCCTTTTCTTTTCTCAGGAATTTGATCATTTCATTCTCCGACATGTAGGTGCTGTTCATCCAAAATGGATTATTCGAATCACTTCACTACCTTTATTACATGTTCATTGTTGACTACATATCCAACAGAGAGAAGGAGTTCAGTAAAATTTGCTCAAAAAACCATGTGAGCAAGCTCTATGCTTTTGGCTCGTCAGTGAACAACAAGTTCAACAGGGAGAAGAGCGATATTGATCTGCTCGTACAAATAGATGAAGCTGACCCAGTCATAAAGGGAAGCCTGCTGCTTGATTTTTTGGAAGATGCTGAGCTTTTTTTTGGCAGACGAGTTGACATGCTCACCGATCAGCCGATCAAGAATAAAATACTGGCGGAAAACATTGAACGTACTAAAGTGCTGATCTATGACAGAGAAAAGCAAAAAGTACCTGCTTGACATTCTTAACTCAATAGCCCTTGTTGAGGAATTCGTTAAGGAATGCAAAAGCTTCGACATCTACATTCAGGATTCAAAGACTAAAAGTGCAGTTGAAAGGCAACTTGGAATTATTGGTGAGGCCGTCAATCTATACCAAAAGTCTGCACCCAATTACCCGCTAGAAAACAACTCAAAAATCATCACTTTCCGGAACTGGCTTATTCATGCCTATGATGCCATCGATAACACAACTGTTTGGGCAGTCATTCAAATTCACTTGCCAATTCTGAAAGAAGAAATTCGCATTCGGTTAAGAGAAGTCAACAACTAAGGGAATGAAAAGTGATGCCACTAGCTTTCGCTGTGGGCACCTCCCCTCACTCATACCTCAGCGCATCTACCGGATTGGCTTTAGCGGATTTAAGCGTATGGTAGCTGATTGTCGCCAGGGCAATGGCGACGGCAATGACCATCGACACAATAAAAACCACTGGGTTGATGTCGATGTGATAAGCAAAGTTATCCAACCACCTGCCAAGAAAAAGCCATGCAAGCGGCGTCATGATCACAAAGGCTATCAGAATGAGTAACACAAAGCTTTTGCTCAGGCCAAACATGATATTGATCACCGAAGCGCCCAGCACTTTCCTGATACCTATTTCCTTGATCCTCCTCTCGGTAGTGATGGCAGCCAAACCAAACAGCCCCATACAGGCGATAAGGATGGCCAACACGCCCATGATAGTCACCACAGCGCTCATTTGTTTATCGGAGCGGTAGAGCTCCTCAAAATGAGCATCCAGAAAGGTGTACTCCAGTGGAAACCTGCCAACATGTTTCGTCCACACTTCGTCCAGTTCCTTAAGGGCTACGTCAATGTTTTGTCCATTGATTTTCACTGACATTTCCTGATAGCCCCATTCAGGGTGCACCACCATCGACAGCGTGTTAACAGCATAATGCAACGAATTGAAGTTGAAATCTTCGGTCACTCCGATAATTGTTCCCAGCGAGTCGTTGTGAAACCATCCGTGGCCCGCCTTCGCTCCAATTGGCTGAGACAAATTCAGGTCTTTGGCCAGCGACTCATTGATGATGAACGACATGCCATTGTCTTGTGCATATTCCTTCGAGAAACCTCTCCCTTCTTTCAGTTTTATGCCAAATACTTCAAGGAAATCGTAATCCACATTCACATTGGAAGGTGTAATATCCATTACTCCTGAATCCGACTTGTACTTAAAGCCCCACTGGTGAAAATTGTTGCCCAGTCGCTGACCGGAGGCCGTTACGCCAAGAATGTCGGTTTGGTTGAGCAAGTCACTTTTGATCAGGTCAAACTTCTTGTTAGCATCCCCATTCAGGCTTACCTGCACAATGTGATCCTTATCGAAGCCAATGTCTTTGTTTTGCATGAAGCTGAGCTGCTGCAACACCACGAAGGTGCTCACAATCATGGCCAATGCCAGACCAAACTGCACTACTATCAGCGAGTTTCCCAGCCACGACTTACCACTCTTTACATTTGCTCCTTTAATGAT
Organism: Imperialibacter roseus; assembly: GCF_032999765.1. Lineage (GTDB taxonomy): Bacteria > Bacteroidota > Bacteroidia > Cytophagales > Cyclobacteriaceae > Imperialibacter > Imperialibacter roseus. The sequence goes on from NZ_CP136051.1 coordinate 3,894,433, forward strand.
GCTGACGGTCTTAAATGAGGCCATAAAAAGTGCGGGGTAAATCCCACCAATCAACCCCAACATCAAAGTAATGAAGAAAAGCCCGCCCCAAAATGAGGGTTGCCCAAGGTAGGAAAGCAAGCTCAGCTCCCTGCCAATCAGTGTATTCAAAAAGGGAATAAGGAGGAGATCCAGGAACAGCGCCAGGAACAACGCCAGAAAAGCCAAAATGGTTGACTCAATAAGGAATTGAGAAAATAGCTGACCTTTTTTGGCTCCAATTGACTTGCGGATACCCACTTCTTTGAATCGGTAGGAGGCCCGAGCTGTGACCAGATTGGTAAAGTTGACTCCCGCAATGAGTAGTATGAAAATTCCAACCAGCTCAAACGTGCCAATGTACTCGCCATTGAATTTTCGGTAGTCGTGGTAGTCGTGCTCAATATCTATGGAGCCCAAATGCACATCTGTCAATGGCTGCAAAAATAACTTGTAGTAGTCCAGAATATTTTCACCACCATGCTTAAGGAGAAAATCGTTGAACCCGGCAGACATCTCCTCTACGTTTGTACCCGGGTGCAGCTCAAGGTAGGTCACCATCCAGTTACTGCCCCAGGCGGTATTAAGGCCCGGATTGTCTTTGACGATGGTTGCCATCGAAACAAGCACCTCGAATTGCAAATGTGAGTTTTCGGGCACATCCTTCATTATCCCGGTAATCTTGTATGACTTATCGCCCCACGTCACCACCTCCCCCATCACGTCTTTTCTCTCAAAAAGCTTCATCGCTAACCCCTCAGTTACTACCATGGTAAGTGGGTCGTTCAACGCATTTTCCCTATCACCCTCAACTACGCCAAAGTCAAACATCCGGAGAAAAGTGCTGTCCACATTGGCTCCCATTTTAACTTTTATCTTTCTTTCACCCACCTCAAGCAGCATATTGTCGTTTCCCATGAACCGGGCATACCGCTTCACCTGAGGGAAATCCTGCTGCATGAACGGCCCCATGCCCGGCATAGAAAGGGCCACTTTTTGAGTGTTGGTACCAGGAAAGCTCTGAATCTCATCGAGCCGGTAAATGTTTTCCTTTAGCGAATGGAATTGATCGAAGCTGGTTTCATCCTGAATAAACAGGTAGATGACGATGGACGCCGCCAACCCAATAGCCAGGCTGAAAACGTTAATGAAACTAAAGAGCTTTTGCTTGAGAAGATTGCGAAAAGCAATGAGGAGGTAGTTTTTGATCATGGAAGGGATTGATTAGTTATTGAAATTTACTCGCTTCTAATCAAATGGTTACATGGTTAAGGCCTTTTGACACTTCTTTTACACTCTTTTTACATAACCTGTCCTCAACAGGCAACACTTGAGGGCTTGGAAAGCTCAGCAAAACTCTAGAGGCTCGCCTTCCATTGCTCAGGAGTCACCCCAGTCCATTTCTTAAAAGCTTTAAAGAAAGAGTTGGGGTCAGAAAACCCACATTCAAAAGCAATTTCTTTTAAGCTTAGTTGGTCGTTGCGGAGCAGTTGGCAAGCCAATGCTTTTCTCGCCCGGTCAATCACCTGCTGGAAGTTTGTTTGCTCACTACGTAGCTTCCGCTGCAAGCTTCGCTCGCTCAACGAGAAATGGTCGGCTGCCACTTTTAAGTCGGGGGTGTTTTTGATACTTTTCTTTATATAAGCCTCAAGCTGGCTACTGAATAACTCTTGCTCTCGCCCTTGCCGGGCATTCTGCTCAAGGTACTGTTTCAAATGCTCCCACAGCTGTGGGTTGGCGAATGGCAATGGTCGAAGAAAAACATCCGCTTTGAACACCAGGGTACAACCGTCGCCCATCAACGGGTCAACGCCTACAGTTCTCCTCATTACCTTCCGCTCAGGTCCGGGCAACTCGTAAGGAAGGGTAAGCGACACAGGCTCGGCAATTTCAGCATCGAACCACTCTTTTACTATCCTCATCATTCCATAAAGAAACATTTCGATAGCCACTTGAAAAGGGCGTTGTTTCCAAAGGCCCGGCTCTGTTGTAGTTATTGTGGAGGCAATGTACTCCCCCCTCCTTTCAATGGATGGGCTAAAAATGCTATTTAGCTTACCGTAGTATTTGTAAAACGCCTCAGACACATTCTGCAGTGTTGGGCTCACCTGCACCAGCTGACCCAGTGCACCCAGCATATTAATTTGCCCCAACGAAAAGTGCTTATACTCAATATCGAAGGCCATTTGCCCATCGGGGTAATGTGTAGCCACGTGGTCAATGATCCGAAAGAACATTTCAGCGGGTATCATGTCGTCGGTGGGCAACGACTCCAGCAAAATGTAATCCGGAGAATTTTGCAACAAATGACCATACCCAGCCACCTCTACCTTCTTCATCAGGTGCTTTACAATATTGGCTGATATCATCATGGGCGTCAATTTAACTACTTTGTCGTGATTGGCAAGTGCTTTGGCGGGTTTGGAACATTCCAGCACTGCTCTTTGCCGTAAAATTGCATAACCAAATTATTAAAACATGAAGGCAGTAATAGCAGGTGGCGGAATAGGTGGGTTAACGACCGCCATCGCACTGGAAAAGCTCGGGCACGAAGTAGAAGTATATGAAGCAGCATCGGAGTTCAAATCTGTGGGCGCCGGTCTTGGTCTGGCAGCGAATGCTGTCAAAGCATTTGACCATCTGGGCCTGAAGGGCGAAGTGCTTGCCGCAGGTCAGCTACTTCCCAGCGCAAAACTTTTGACCAAAGAGGGAGCTGTCATTACTCAGGTAGATTCACTAAAAATAAGCGCAAAATATGGTGTTGATAACTTTGCTATTCACCGTGCCGACCTGCACGCAGTATTACTCAAAAACCTTAAGAAAACTAAACTCGTCACCGGAAAAAAAGCGGAGATCTGCAGTGAAAGCGCATCTGGCGTCGAAGTAAAGTTTACTGACGGAACCTCAGCCTCCGGCGATTTTTTAATAGCCGCTGACGGCATTCACTCCCAAATAAGGAGGCAGTTTTTACCAAAGTCGGCACCACGGTATGCCGGCTACACCTGCTGGAGAGCTGTGGTTCCGCAACCCAAAAAACGGATAGAGTTGCCTTCAGAAACATGGGGAGAAGGCGCACGATTTGGCATCGTTCCATTGAAGGATGATAGGATTTACTGGTTTGCCTGCCTCAACGCAAGGCAACATGACCTGTCGGTGCGGAACTTCAAAAAAGGAAACCTCCTATGGCACTTCGACGACTTCCATGAACCAGTGGCAGAGCTGATCCAGCGTGCAGCTCAGGAAGACATCATCTGGGGTGACATCATCGACCTGGCTCCGATCGATAAGTTTGCTTTTGGTAAGGTGCTGCTAGCAGGCGATGCAGGTCACGCTACCACACCCAATATGGGACAGGGGGCCTGCCAGGCGATTGAAGATGCAGCGTTTCTTTACTCGATCCTGCGAGGCGGCGGAACCATTGAGGAGAAATTCCGTCGATTCGAAAAGGTCAGGAAGCCACGAACCAAAAAGATCGTCGAAAACTCATGGCGAATAGGTCGGGTGGCTCAATGGGAAAAGCCCTGGGCAGCCGGGCTGCGCAACAAGCTATTTAGTATGGTTCCACAAAGCGTTCAGGAAAAGCAGCTGTCGTTTTTATACGAGGTGGAGTTCTAGGTGCAGGGCAAACGCATTTAAAACAAAAAGGAGTTAAATTTTTTTCAAAGCTTTTTTTTACCCCGACCCTTAAGGGTGAAACAGCTTTGAAATTCATCTTTCCCTTTAGGGCTAGGGTAAAAAGAAGAATTTCGAAGCCAAATGGTTTTAAATGCGTTTGCCCTGGTTCTAGGTATATGTAAGTGAACTGTTTGGGAAACATTTAGTATATTCATCTGCAATAGTCAAGGCATAAACAGGTGTATTGAAACTTCTTCTACCTATTTTCATATCGCTTGTGTCAATCAAGGCATTGGCGCAAGAGGGAGGCACTGATATTGTTATCGGAAAATCGCACGTCATTCATTCCAAAATCCTGAATGAAAAACGGCACTATGCCGTATATCTTCCTGATGGCTATAGTAATAAGTCTTCTCATCCGAAGAACTATCCCGTGATGTATGTGCTGGATGGTGAAAGTCACTTTCACAGTGCAAGCGGCATTGTTGATGTCAGGTCACCGTTTTACCTCCCACAAATGATCGTCGTAGCGATTGGCAACACCGATAGGTGGCGGGATTTGACACCCACCAGCAACGATTCGTTGGCGGGAAGTCCAAATAGTGGAGTAAAAACCACCGGTGGCGGGGAGGCGTTTCTTAAGTTTATCGAGAAAGAGTTGGTTCCTCATATTGAAGAAACCTATCGAACAACTCCATACAGGCTATTTGTAGGCCATTCACTTGGCGGGTTAACGGCTTTATATTCTGCCTATTTCCAGCCGAAATTATTCAACGCCTATATTGTGATCGACCCGAGTCTGCAGTGGGATCATTTCCTGATGCTAAAAAAATTTGAGGAGGAAGCAATGCAAACAAAACTCGCCAACAAATCTTTTTTTATTAGCGAGTCAAAAAGAAAGCCCGAGGAGAATCCTGCCTTTCCAGAATTCTATACCGCATTTGATAAAATGCTCGATATATTTCGTGCTTCTAAAACGCCAGGATTGAGGTGGAGACACGAAGAATACAAAAGCGAAACCCATGGTTCTGTACCCCTTTTGGCTGAAATTGCGGGGCTGGACTTTATTTTCGACAACTACCGAATCAACATCGAGTCGGACAGCCCGGAAGCAGCAAAATTAAAAACGCACTTTGAGCGGTTCTCCGAAGATCTCCATTTTTCATTTCCACCACCTGAAGTAGTCGTTAACGTCATGGCCTACAACTTTATGGTTCGAAAAGAATACGACAAGGCACTTGAATGCTACCTCTTGAATATTGAAAACTATCCTAAAAGCAGCTCCGCTTATCTGACAGTCGGCGACATATACCGGGACAAAAAAGGAGATCGGAAAAAGGCCCTGGAATATTACGAAAGATACCTGAAAATTAATCCTGGTGCGACTATGGTGAAAAACCGGATCAGATCATTAGGTCAACAATGACTAACTTTCCTCTGAAATTATTACCTAACCATAAAAACGCAATTGTTTCCGAAAGAAAGCTGCGGGAATATTGTTTGAATAAAGACCACCCTACCGGTAAATATAAAGCGAGAGTTTTTGAAGCAGTATTAGGCCTTACAGAAGACGATGTTGGAGTACTTATCAATGCAATTCTTGAGGGCATTGCTATATCTGAAGTTCATGAAAAGTTAGCAGACAAGTTTGGTAGGCGCTATTCCGTTCCAATCAATATACGTATCTTTGATAAAGAAGCGCTGTTGATTACGGGTTGGATAATTCCAAATAGTGAACAATTTCCAAAGCTTACATCCTGTTACTTAAAAGTATAGGTAATGAAAAAACCAAAAATAAAACTACTGGACACCGTTGCGCTCGTTAAAGATATGCCTGAGTTTGGTCTGGTGTCGGGGCAGGTTGGAACCGTAGTTGAGGTTCACAACAGTTCAGCCTTTGAAATTGAATTTGCGAACTTGAAGGGCGAGACAATTGCAGAAATACCCCTTGCAGCAAACGATATTATGCTACTTCACTACGAAAAAGAGCTGGCAAATAGTTAATTTTTCTAAATATCCTTCACACACCTGAATCCTGTATGGTTGAGTCCTGAGTCGTGGCTAGAGCTCATGCGGCGGGCTACCCGGTAGCCGCTGCAATAACTGTCGTTGCACAGAAAAGAACCGCCCCGCACCACATGCTTTTCAGCATAGGGCTCGTTGGGATCGTAGAAGGAATCCGGGCCTTTTGGGTTTTCCACTTTTCCCTGCTCCTCAGCCATTTTGTAGGCTTCCTCGTGGTATTTGTCGGAACACCATTCCCATACGTTGCCAGCCATATCATACAGTCCGTAGCCATTGGCCGGAAAAGACTTCACTGGCGCCGCCCCAAAAAAACCGTCTTTTTCTTCGTTGTCGTAGGGAAAAAAGCCCTGCCAGAAATTGGCTTTTGTGAATGCCGTCTCCACTGATTCATTACCCCACGGGTATTTCGCACCTTCCTGGCCTCCCATCGAGGCCCACTCCCACTCCGCTTCAGTGGGCAATCTCTTGCCAGCCCATTCTGCGTATGCCAGGGCATCGTCGTAAGCGATGTGCACAACAGGAAAATTCATTTTCCCTTCAAGCGACGACGCTGGGCCTTCCGGGTGCTGCCAGTTGGCGCCAATCACCCACTCCCACCACTGGCTGTAGTCTCTGAGGTTGACAGGCCCCGCAGTAGCCCTAAAAACCAGGGAGCCGGGTGCCAGAATGGAATCAGCAGGCTTGGGCGTACCTGGAGGTAACTGCTTCGCCATTTCTTCCCAGTCAATAGCTCTCTCGGCAATAGTGACATAACCCGTGGCGTCAACAAATGCTTTGAACTGCGCATTGGTTACCTCATGCTCATCCATGAAAAAGGCAGAAACCTCTACCTGATGATTGGGGTACTCATTGGGTGAAGCCTGATCCGATTTACCGCCCATTGTAAAGGCGCCAGATGGGATGAAGACCATTTCTTCCGGTGCATCGGCGGAAGACCCTGCCTGTGGCTTACTAGCAGAAGAAGTTTTGCTTGTTGGTGTAGAACAGGAAAAAAGCACTCCTGCGGTCAGAATAGAGATCCAAAGCTTGTTAATCATTAAAGAGCATATTTTACAGTGGGCAAATTAAGAAATATAACCGACCCAGCCGGGCCAGTTATTGAACTTTGTGAAACGGTTTGTCGGTAGCAATATTGGTTAGAAAAGTTTTACTCGGAGCGTGTTATAACAATTTATTCTCACGAGAGACTTCATCCGTTTAGCGGATCATGTATGCAACGGTAATGCTGGCCTAAGTCGTACATTTTTTTGGCTTAGTCAGCGTTATACCACAGGAGACTGGACGTATGCTTCTATTGAAAACAATCATATTTGGTTTTGGAGAAAAGGCAGCCACGGCGAGGGTATTGCTGAAAACAACACTGGCCAAATATGCCCAATATGCAAAGCCCCAATTTCATAAATCCAGATCCACTATAACCGGCAAATGATCAGACAGAATCAAAGCTGTATCCGTGGTAATGATCTCAGCCCTTGTAACTTTTTTTGCTACACCCTTAGTGGCAAAAACGTAATCTAATCGTCTTTTATCCCCATGTTCACCTTCCTTTTCTATCAACGTTGGAAAGCTACCAGAAAATTCATAACCGGAAGCTCGCCTGCTGGCCTCAAGGTCAATTAATCCAAAATCCAATACCTGCTGAATTACTGAGTAGTCCAGCTGACCATTATTCAGGTTTTTTTCATTGTACAGTGAATCTCGTTCACCAAAAAATGGTTCCAGCCTTCCATGTGTATAGTAAACAGAGTCAAGTGGAGAAAACGTGTTAAAGTCACCTGCAAGGATTACTTTCGAATCTGCGGGTAATGATTCAATGTTCTGAAGAATCTGATCTATTTCAACCTTTCTGGTTTGCCAGTTGGAAGGATGCAAATGAATTACATAAACATAAATTCCTTGTATCCGCACTCGCATCAATCCATGATGAAAGCCTTCCCGGATTCGCTGAATGTCTTCAATAGGATACTTTGATGTGATTCCCGTTGGAAACCCTTCCTCCTTTAGTAATACGCTGTATGGATGCCCATAACTTTTAGCATCTTCAGCTAATTTCTCCTCCGTATATTCGTTGAGCTCTTGAAGTGAGACAATATCAGGCTGTTGCTCATTCATCCAGTCAATCCAGGTCTTCTTTCTCTCAGGCACCTCTGTGAAACCGTACCACACGTTGTAGGTGATTAACCTTAAATTTTGGGATGATGCATTTCCGTCCTTTCTATCAGATTTGCAGGAATAGAAGAATACAAAAATGGCTGAAAAGCCTGCCGTTAGTATAATCTTAAAATACTTATCCATTTTTAAGGGGGTCTTAATATTGTTCAATACCAAAACGAAAGAATGTCGAATTTGGGGGTATGCCGTCCGTTTCAGCATCCAAACTTCAAAAAGTCCTTTCAAAACCTCTTATTGCCTCCGTTGAATACTTAAAACTGATGTAATTTGTCAAGAAAGAAAAAGGAAAGGATTGCAAATACAATCCCTTTCCTTTTTAAAAATTTTTATTTCTGCTATGAAACTGAACACCGAAATTGAACCAGATGCTTAAAGTATCCCACTCCAGTTACTAAATCAATCCCCTGCAGCATCAGTACAACCTTATTTGCTTTCGCTTGACAATGACTCACCAATACGCTTTTCCAACTGGTTGAGCACGGGCTCCACTCCAGCCTCATGCTTGGCTACCATCTCTTCTATTTCCTTTGCCATTTGAGGGTTTTCTTCTATCACGTCATATTTTTCTGAGGGATCGACTGACAGATTAAATAGTTGATATTTTGTCAGTTTCTCCAGCTTCTCAGGGTACCCCGCCGGATTATTCTTATAGAAGTACAGCTTGTAATCGCCTTTCCTCGCAGCGAATATCCGCTCCTGATGGTAGTAGATCATTTCATTTCTTGGAGACGAAGCGCCTGCTTTTAACACTGGCGACAGGTCGTAGCCGTCGTAGGTCCGATCTTGCGGCAGACCGACACCCGCAAGGGCGGCAAAGGTTGGCAGGATATCCAGCGTGCTGCCAATACCCGACACCACGTTTGGTTTGACAGTGCCCGGCCACCAGAAAATGGCAGGCTCCCGCTGGCCTCCCTCGTAACTAGTTCCCTTAGCACCATAAAGGGATCCTGAGCTGCCTCCGTGGCTATTGAAAAGCACCCATGGCCCATTGTCGGAGGTAAATACTACGAGTGTGTTTTTGTCAATGCCCAGTTTTTTCAAAGTCTCCACAATCTGGCCGGCGCTCCAGTCAATTTCTTCTATCACGTCTCCGTAAAGACCCCGTTCGCTTGTACCTCGAAACTCATCGGAGGTAAAAAGTGGCACGTGGGGTAGGTTGTGCGCCAGGTACAGGAAGAAAGGCTTGTCTTTGTTATCGGTGATAAAATTGACCGCTTCTTCGGTGTATCTTTTCGTTATCGTATTTTGATCAGCAGGTCTTTCGACGATCTCCTCGTTGCGCATAAGCGGCACATTGAAATTCTCGATCTTTGGATCCATGAAAACCTTCCTTGAATCACCGCCTTCTACCGAAACCCTGTCCATATCGTTGCTGTAAGGGATACCAAAGTAAGAATCAAAGCCATGACTTGTGGGTAAATACTGAGGCAGGTGCCCCAAATGCCACTTGCCTACTGCTGCAGTGGCATATCCTGCACTCTTCAACGCCTTGGCAATGGTGATCTCAGTTTGTGGCAAGCCACCATCCGAGTCTGGGAAGAGTACCCAGCGTTTGTTGCTGGTCATCCCATTGCGCACAGCATACCTTCCCGTGAGTAAACAAGCCCTGGAGGGTGTACATACGTTTGCTGCCACGTAGAAATTTGTCCACTTCTGGCCTTCGTAAGCCATCTTGTCCAAATTGGGCGTTTTGATGGTGGGGTGGCCGTAAACGCCAAGATCACCGTAGCCCATGTCGTCAGCGAAGATGATGACGAAGTTGGGTTTCTCCCCCGGTTCAGCTCTCGTCAATGATTCGCTTTCCGGAGTGCACCCTGCGAACGATAACATTAAGGTAAATCCGACAAGCAGGCGTTTAACTAAAACACTATTTGGCCGTTGTATCATATCCTTTAGGAATCTCTGAACTGAAAATTATACATTAAAGCCTTCTTCATCAAACCAGCACTGATGATAGCAGGTGCTGATTCAAAAATGAATGCAACTATAGCAGGGGTTTGGCACTGCCAAAATGCCTCCCCCGACTACATTTCACTCAACTACATTTGCTAATTTCTATTTAGTAAAAGCTGGATGTCTGATGTTTTTTCCCTCTCTTCCGGTAAGGTCATCACCCAAATCCTCTCTTGCGAGTTCAACGTACTTCATAATTTCCGCTACGACCTGGGGATAGAGTTCCTGTACATCATACCTTTCTCCAGGGTCATGCGAAAGGTCGTACAGTCCCTGGCTAACTTTTATTTGCTTTCCCTGGCCAGGTATCCTGTCTTTTCCCAGACTTCCACTTTCATAAGAATTCGATTGGTGTGGAAGTACCAGCTTCCAATGCTTATATCTGATGGCCTTGAGGCTATTTTTATCAAAGTAGTAATAGAAAATATCTCTAGGGCTTTTGTTCACCTGCCCTAACCAAAACGGCGCAAAATTGATCCCATCAATCTTATTTGCAGGCAACGGGGCGTCAGTAATGGCACATATAGTAGGAAGAATATCCATGTTTGTCATCAGTTCGCCGGTCACATATCCTCCCTGAATTTTCCCAGGCCACCTTACCATACATGGTACTCTTGTTCCACCCTCAAAGGCCGTACTTTTTCCTTCCCTAAATCCTCCACTTGATCCGGCGTGATTGCCGAAATGCGCCCACGGCCCATTGTCGCTCATTACAATCAAAAGCGTGTTTTTATCCACGCCGGATCTTTCCAACGCTTTCATCACCTCACCCAATGACCAGTCGAGTTCCATGATAACATCGCCAAAAGTTCCCAACTCACTTTTACCCTTGAACTTTGTTGACACCGCAAGCGGTACATGAGGGAGTGGGTGAGCCAGGTACAACAAAAAGGGTGACTTTTTATTCTTTTCAATAAAGGATACAGCCCTATCCGTCAGACTCGTTGTCCACATCGATTGCTGCTCCAACGTTGTAACCGTGCCAACTTGCTCATTGCCTTCAATAACCGGAAGCTGAGGCCATCTGCCCCTCCAATTTGTGCTATCCGTAATTGGACTTCCATCGTAATCTACTGGCCATATGTCATGAGAATATGGTAAACCATAAAAGCTATCGAAGCCATATTGTAAAGGAAAATAGGGAGCCTCATTTCCAAGGTGCCATTTGCCGAGCATTCCCGTGACGTAGCCATTCCCCTTCAAAACCGTTGCAATAGTTTCTTCATTTGGATTGAGAGCAGTTTTTGTGTAGCCAGGAATCAAGGCACCCGCCATCCCAATTCTATTCGAATAGGTTCCGGTTAACAAAGCTGCTCTTGAAGCAGTACAAACCGCCTGAGCCACATTGAAGTTTGTAAACCTCAAACCCTCCGCCGCAAGCTTATTGAAATTGGGCGTTGGAATGCCTGTCATTCCATAGGGCTCAACATCCCCATAACCCATATCGTCAAAATATATAATCACCACATTTGGCTTGGTCGAGTTTTGTGGGAAAGCCGACGAGAACGTAAGTAGAGTCAGCGCAGAGAATAATAGTAGTCCTCTCATGTTTGATGATTGTTTATATGGAAGGTTTAATAAGGGAAGAGCTCAAATGAAGCCCTCCCTTAGAATAAAATACACTAATTGGTGTCTAGACTTACCAGTTAGGGTTCTGAGATAGATTTGGGCTAAGTACCCTTTCAGTGTAGGGAATTGGCCAAAGATAGTCTCTCGATGGGTTAAACTGCTTCTGGAATGACGGCACTACGTAGGTCTTGACCTCCCCCTCTTCGACATAATCTATGCCTCCAACTGCCCCAGGGATAACCTGTTCTCCGATTCCCCACCTTCTGATGTCATTCAGTCTCAGTCCCTCAAAAGCAAGCTCAACTGCCCTCTCCCTCCTTACAATATCTCTCAATTCAGTCTGAGATGTACCGAGCGCAATGGCAGGAAGATTCACGTCTCCTCGTTGGCGAACTTCATTGATTGCATTGACAGTAGTTTCGTCAATCAGGCCAAGCTCAATTCTCGCCTCGGCGTAAGTAAGAACCACCTCGGCGTATCGAATAAGGATGACATTGATGCCATTGTTGGTGGGGTTTGCGGCATCCTCACTATTGACATACTTCCGCAATGTAAAGCCTGTTGTTGTTGCAAAAAAAGTGCCCCCAACAGCGTCGGCCGTTCCGCTATTTGGCAGAGAATTGAATACCTGCCCGTTGGGCATTATGTCTCCCGGAACGTACAAGGTAAACCTTAGTCTCGGATCCCGGTTGTCGTATGGCATAGTTGCGTCAAAACCACTCGAAGCTTCAGCGATTTCCTTCCCATTGGCCATTGTGTACATGTCGGCCAGAGCTTTAGTGGGGACGTAAGTATTCGCACCGTCTCTACCAAGCTGTCCGTAGGGGGCCATGGTTCCAAAGATATTGTTCGGCAAAACGCTTTTAACATATTGCCTGTCCAAAATAACCTCGCTATTACCTTCTGCAGAGTAAGAGAACAGCGTGCCATACTCGGGATAGATTTGATATACTCCAAGGTCAATTACCTTTTCCGCAGCATCTGCAGCAGCCTGATAACGCCCTGCATAGAGGTTGGCTCTTGCTTGTAATGCGAAGGCAGCACCTTTTGTTACTCTGCCAAGATCAGCTGGAGCGTAGGAAACAGGCAGCAAATCGGCTGCTTCAGAAAGTTCGTCGTCAATAAAATCCCAAATCGTGTCGATCGATGTTCTCTCAAGCGCCTTCCCTTCGTCAATTGACAACACTTTCGTTACAAGCGGCACGTCACCAAACCTGGTTGCAAGTTTGATGTATTGATAGGCTCTTAAAGCTTTAGCCTCTCCTCTCACCCGATTAATAAGAGCCTGGTCAGCTGTAGGTATTTTATCTAAATTATCAAGAACGAAGTTGGCACTTGCTATCCCCTGGTACAGTTCTGTCCATAGAGTAGCTATTACAGAGTTTGATGCGTCGAATACATTTTGTTCCACTTGTGCATTAGCCGAGAAGAATGAATTTGTATGGCCTATGTCTGTAAATGCGTCAAACATAAAGAGCCTGTCGCCCGCATCAAGGCAATTGGGGTAGACAGCGTTAACTGCCAAAACGGCGTCTCGCTCGGTTTTCCAAAAGCTCTCCGCCGAAAGTCTGTCATCAGGAACTGTTTCGAGCAAATCTTTTTGACAGGCAGAAGCCATTGCCATTACTATTAATACTAAAAAGGTTTTATATATATTGAGTCTCATTTTTCAAATATTTAGGTGATTAAAACTGAATATTTGCCCCAAGCGTCCACAAAGAAACCTGAGGGTAGTAAGTCGCCCTCCCATTGCCTACTTCCGGATCAAGGCCCCATTGATTAAGCTTGGAAATAGTGAACAGATTGGTGGCAGAAACATAAACGTTGGCCCTGGTCATACGCATTTTTGTCACCAACATGTCCGGCAGGTTATACAGCAACTGAACATTTTTCAGCCTTAAGTAGGAACCATCTATGATCATTCTATCAGATGTATACATGTTCAACAAGTCTCTTTTATAGGGCCTTGGAAATCTGGCATCCGTGTTTTCAGATGTCCAATAATTTCCTTTGCTAACAATTTCCGGCACGAACCCTTCGTTATTGCCATTTTCCGCAATACCACCTGCCAGGCGAGTGTCAACCCCTGACGCACCCTGGAGGAGCAGGTTAAGCTCAAAATTCTTGTAAGAAACATTGCCATTGAGCGCAAACACGAAATCTGGGAATGATTTGCCTATTACCACTCTGTCGCTGGCATTGATAAGACCATCATTGTTGATATCAACATACTTCACATCGCCAGGCCCACGATTTGGTCCAATATTTGGATAAGAATCCACCTCCTCCTGAGTCTGAAATAGCCCGTCTGTTTTATAACCCCATTGAGAATTGATTGGCAAACCCTCATCTATTATCGTTAGAGGGTTGATATCGCTACCTGTGATGTATGGCCCAGTTCCTGAAAGGCTTACCACATTATTTCTATTGGCAGATATATTTAAGGTTGTATTGTACCGAAGGGCTTTGTCGGGGGCATTTCTATACCCTAGCTGTAGCTCAACTCCCTTATTGTCGACCACTCCTGCATTTTGGGGCGGTGCTCCTAAACCGATCGTAGCTGGAATCGGCAGGTTTAGCAAAATTCCTTCTGTACGCTTAAAATAATAATCCAGTGCTACCGTAAAACCGCCAAATACCTGTGCATCAAAACCGATATCCGTTTGAGTTGTAGTCTCCCAGGTGATATCTCGATTGGAAATCGTGGTTGGTTGGAAACCAATTACAGATACTCCATTGAAGGTATAGGCACTGGCAAAAAGCGACTGATAGTAGCTATAAAGCCCAACCGTTTGGTTTCCAGTTTTTCCCCACGACGCCCTAAGTTTGAATTCATCCAACGGTACAATTCCCTGCATAAAGTCTTCCTCAGAAATACGCCACCCTCCAGAGAAAGAAGGGAAAAAGCTGTACTGATTACTACCAGTAAATCTAGAAGAGCCGTCGTACCGGGCATTCATTTCAAGCAAGTATCGATCATTGTATGAATAATTCACCCTTGAAAAGTATGACCTTAACCCAAACTGAGAATTTACTCCATAATTGGTCTTTGTTCCGTCGTCGGCACCCTGGCCTATCGACTGGATGTCATTATTATAAAACCTTTCTCTGTAGGCCCTTAAAGAGTCTTTGGCGTTGTCAATGGTTGAGTAGCCAAGGAGGGCCTTCACCTCGTGGTTTCCGAATGCATTGTCGTACAAAAGTAGGTTGTTCCAGGTATACTCGGTAGAATTGTCCCTGATCTCGGTTAGGCTATTGTTTACTACAGTCCTGGTAATATTGGTGTTTTTGTCTGTATTCGAAAAAGCATTGGTAAAGTCCTTTCTGCGGATATTATCAATCCGCATAGCAAGTTGTGAACTGAATGTGAGGTGATCAACAATTTTCCACTGTGCTTTAGCACTTCCAAAGATGTTCTCGTTCCATAGCTTGGAGGTTCCCTGCTGCTCAGCAAACATTAGTGGGTTATTGCCTTGTGTACTCAGTCCATAAGTGCCATCTTCATATTTAGGAGTAGCAAAAAGAGAGCCGTGGATAAACCTGTCAAAAACGTTGGCTTCGTTGACGGGTGCCAAAGAGTAGTTGCTCCTGTAATTCAAATCAGTGCTGAACGTCAAATTTTCAGAGGCCTTGAAATCGGAATTCACCCTCACATCACGCAAATTGCTACCGTAGTCGATAGGGACATCAAGGATAGAGTTTTGCTTCATGTATCGCATGCTCATCCTGGCTTTGAAGGTCTCACTACCTCCACTCACTGCCAGGTTATGGTTGAACTGTGGCGCTGCATAAAGCATAACCTTGTACCACTCGTTCACGTGAGGAAATTTTTCTGGATCAGTTTTGTTCCCCCTCAAATACTCGTCTATTCCCTGGTCGGTAAATTTCTGAGGAACTACAAGGCCTGCATTCTCATACGCCACTTGCTGTAGTTTCATGTAGGAAGGCATATCCATTTTCGGATTGTTTACCGAGTTTTGCAGCGCATAATACGTGCTGTAGTCCACAGTGACTTTCCCTTCTTTGGCTCTCTTCGTTGTAATAAGGATAACACCATTAGCAGCTCTGGATCCATAAATAGCTGTTGATGCAGCGTCCTTCAGTATTGAAACAGACTCGATATCACCAGGGTTGATATTGGTGAGCTGTTGCTCAACACCGTCGACAATAACCAGGGCATCGTTTTTATTTCCGAGTGTGGTTATACCTCTTACCCGCATTGTCGTTGCCGTTCTGCCGGGGCTCCCTCCCTGATCCAGCACCGTTAGTCCAGCTGCCTGACCTTGCAACGACTGTTGAATGCTTGAAACAGGGCGTTTGGTCAATTCCTCGCCATTTACCTGAGCTACTGCATTTGTCACGCTCACCTTCTTCTGCTCTCCATACCCCACAACCACAATCTCTTCTAACGCAGCGATATCGTCATCCAGTGTAACGCTAATCGAAGTTCGTCCCCCAATCGCTACTTCTGCGGTTTTATATCCAACAAAACTGAACACCAATGTAGCATTATCCTCGGCCAGCAACTTGTAATTACCATCAAAGTCCGTAACAGTGCCGGTGCTTGTCCCCTTAATCAGTACGTTAACGCCCGGGAGCCCATTACCACCATTGTCGGTAACCCTGCCCGTTACTTCCACTTCCGACGCAGTTGCTACAACTGCCAGCAGCTCCGATACCAGGTTTGTCTGCTCGAAGGCACGGCTAACATTTATGGTCTCATCAATTCTTTTGAATTGTAATCCTGTTTCTCTGGCAATGCCGAGAAGTAACTCTGTCATCGGCTGGTTTTGCACAGCTAGCGAAATACGCTTTCTCGTATCAAAATCACTTCTTTTATAAGCGAAATCGAATTCAGTAATTTCCTCTATTCTGGAAAACGCCTCCTCAATTTTCAGGTTCTTCAGTTCAACTGAAACAAGGATTTCGTCAAGGCTTTTTCGTTGTGCTTCGCCCTCACTGGCAAATATCAGGGTGCATAATACAGTCTGCAGAATCATGCCATAAACTGCGTATTTTGACATAATTGCAATTTTTTTCAGTACTTTTGATTTCATAGTCTAAGTAGTTTTTGTTTGCGAAATTCAAGAACACAGACTTTGTCTCATGATTGCCGTCAAGCCATCCCCATGTTTTGTCGGCTTCATGAGACTCTTTTTTAACTTGTGTTTATTTCCATAAGCTTATCGTTGGTTAATTTTAGTTGTTGTCCAAAGCGGCGTTAATAAATTCTTACGGTCTTGCTTTTGATTTCATATTCGAAATCGTAGACGAATGCCAATCCTTCCAGCACGAGTTCCAAAGGCTTGTTTTTATAAGCGCCACTGAAATCCTTTTCTAGCGATATCCTCTTTTCAACTTTGATGCTAACGCCATACCACTGTTCCAGCCTTTCCAATACTTCTCCGAATTCGGCGTTTTCGAAATATATCAAGCCTTCTTTCCATTCGAATAAATCCCTTTCATCGAATGATTCTTTGTTGAGTGTACGGTGAAGTTTTTCAAAAACGCCCATCTCACCAGGCACTAATACCAAAGTCTCCCCGTCATTTCCTGATTTCTTCCCTCCAGCTTTCTCAACCGACACTTTACCAGTTGCTACTGCCACCTTAACCCCTTCAGCATTCGGATAGGCTCTGACGGTAAACGAAGTGCCCAGAACCCTTGTAATCAACTGTTCGGTCTCTATAATAAATGGGCGGCTGGGGTCTTTAGTCACATCAAAAAAAGCTTCACCTTCCAAAGTCACCTTTCGCTCTTTACCCTCAAACCGTTCCTGATAAACGAGCTTACTGTCAGCGTTCAAGGTCACAACACTACCATCAGAAAGGATAATAGTTGACTTTTGGCCCTTTGGGTTGATTTTTTCGACATAAGTAATTGTTTCCACTTGTTCAGTGGCAACAAGTGAGGTTTCCTTTCCCTTGATCAAATAGAAAACAACACTAAAAACTGCCACCGGAACTAAAACAGCGGCTACACGAAGCCAGTAAGGCATTACTCTCAGCGTCTTAGGCAGGTTCTGCTCTTTCATTTGGTCTAGCGAGGCAGCAATGCGATTTGTCAAACGCTCAGTGACCTCAACTTCCATCTGAGGAAACAGATGGCTTTCATTCCATATGATCTCCGCTTGCGGGCCAAGGTCATCCGTACCCCCTTCATCAATCAGGCGCATCAACAGGTCGACTTCCTTGTCGCTGGCCTGACCTGAAAGGTACTTTTGAAATAGCTCTTGCTTTTTTCTAGTCTTCACTTGGTTACCCTTTTGTATATATCTCCCAAAAGCCAGACGAACGGGTGACTGAACTGGTAACTTTTTTTTATTTCTAAACTATTTTTCGACATTAGGAGATAACTAATACCTACAACACACCTACATAATGCTACGCCCTCAGCTAGTTGAAGCCATCAAAAACGGCGACAAAGAGGCTTTTGAAGAGTTGTACCACAACTATTTTCAGAGGGTGTATTTCTTTGCTTTTAAGATTTGCAAGTCAAAAGAAATTGCTGAAGAAATTACGCAAGATACCTTCATTACAATCTGGAATAAGCGAAATTCTCTAGATATTACCCTGTCACTAGAAGGTCTTATTTATAAAATTGCCAGAGATTTTTCATTCAAGCAATTGCAAAAAATAGCCAGGGTTCACGCCATTGAAGCTGACTTGAAAGAGTTGATTTCAAACCTGGACAATTCCACTCAGGACGATATCAGCTTCCGGGAGTGTTTGAGAAATATCGAAGCGGTAATGGACAAGCTTCCGAAAAAAAGAAAAGAAATTTTCCAGAGAAGGATCATGGATCAGCAGAGTATAAAAATGATCAGCGAAAACATGGGAATTAGTGAAAACACAACCAAGACCCAGTTACTCAAGGCCACCAAGTTTGTCAGAGAGCAGCTCGGAAGTATTCTGTCGCTTACGCTTTTCTTGTAAAAAAATGGTGAGCGTCGGCTCACCATTTCATTTATGTTATTTTGCTGTAGTCGGTTATCTTCTAAGTCGTCTCCTTCGGCATTTCCTTCACCGCAAAATCCACCGCTCTGGCTGTTAGTGCCATGTAAGTGAGCGAGGGGTTTTGTGTGCTGGTAGAGGTCATGCAAGCCCCGTCAGTAACAAAGACGTTTTTGGCCAGATGCATCCGGTTCCACTTGTCAAGCAGCGACGTTTTAGGGTCTTTGCCCATGCGTACACCGCCCATTTCATGGATATCCAGGCCAGGCGCCTGTTTGGAATCGTTCGACTGAATGTCGGTAAAGCCGGCCATTGTGAACATCTCAGTGAGTTGCTCTATGTAATCAGCCACCATTTTTTCGTCGTTGTCGTCATAGTCCACATTGACTTTCAGCAATGGGATGCCCCACTCGTCCTTCTGCGTTGGGTCAATACCCCAGTAATTAGACTCTTTCGGAATAGTTTCTCCCATCATGTGAGAGCCTACTCGCCATCCACCCCACTCAGGGTTGAGTAAATTTGATTTGAGCGACTCACCAACTCCATCATAGTTCCGATCCACCTGGCGGCCGGCACTGAAGCCAGCGGCATAGCCCCTCAGGAAGTTGGTTTCCTGCTTGTACACGTTACGGAAACGAGGTATATACCCGCTGGTGGGCCTACGGCCTAGGGAAGTGGTGTCAGGAAAACCATCGTATCTTCCGGAAACCCTGGCTCTGTAATTGTGGAAAGCCGCATATTTGCCAAGCAACCCATTGTCATTGCCCAATCCGTTCGGAAAACGATTCGAAGTCGAATTGAGAAGGATCAGATTGGTGTTCAACGCTCCTGCATTTACAAATACGATGGAAGCATAGTACTCGATCATTTCCTTCGATTCGGAATCAACCACCCGCACGCCGGTCACTTTCTCTTTCACATCGTCATAGATAAGAGAGTGTACCACAGAGAATGGTCTTAGTGTGGCATTGCCTGTTTTCAATGCCCATGGAATCGTGGACGAATTACTATTGAAGTAGCCTCCAAACGGGCACCCACGCTGACACAAGGTTCTGTTCATGCACTGGCCCCTTCCCTGCTCCAAGTGAATAGGCTGAGGCTCGGAAAGGTGGGCACAACGGGCAGAGATGATATTTCTATCCTTATAGGTCGACTCTACTTTCTCTTTGAAGTAGCCTTCTACGCAATTCAGGTCGTAGCCTGGCAAAAACTCGCCATCAGGAAGATTAGGAAGACCATCTTTGAAGCCGGCAATGCCTACAAACTTCTCAACGTAACTGTACCAGGGAGCAATGTCCTTGTACCTGATTGGCCAATCGACTGCGAAGCCATCTCTGGCCGGGCCCTCAAAGTCGAAGTCGCTCCAGCGCTGTGTCTGTCTCGCCCACATAATGGACTTGCCTCCCACCTGGTAGCCCCTGATCCAGTCAAAAGGCTTCTCTTGCACGTAGGGATGCTCTTTGTCTTTCACAAAGAAGTGCATAGAATCTTCCCGGAAATTGTAACACTTGCTTACTATCGGATTCTCTTCCACTATTTCCTGTGGCACCTGCATCCGATGCTTGAATTCCCAGGGCATCATATTGGTGGTTGGGTAGTCCACGTTGTGCTTCACATCCCTTCCCCGCTCAAGAATCAGCGTTTTCAAGCCTTTGTCGGCCAGCTCTTTGGCTGCCCATCCTCCGCTCATTCCCGAACCGATGACAATGGCGTCGTAGGTGTTTTCTTTGGTGCTGTCTATATTAAAATTTGCCATTACATTACAATTAATCCGTCAGTAGATACACATGCCTGGAAGGGGCCTGGCACGTGCTTATAGGGGAATTTTTCTGTCAAGATGTACTGCGAAGACATATAACCCCTAATCGTGTATCCCTTGGTAGCATCCAGAAATGATTTAACATCTTTCAGGCCTGGTTTAGATGCATCGTCAGCATCTTCCATGGCCATGATGTCGGTAAGAACTTTCTCTTTGTAGGCCTGGTCGCCTTTTGCAAAAGCCTTGTCAAAATTTTCCTTAACAAAAGGGCCAAATTTTTGAAGACCACTCGTAAATACACCCTGCTCGCTCTTGTCCATACAATCGTCGGCCATCACCAGCACAAACTTGTAGACCTCCAGCTCGTCAGCGCCGGGAATTTCTCCAGAAGGGATAATGGTTTGCACAATTTTGGCGAGCAAATCTTGCTGATCAGCATCTATCTGCAAATTATTAAGTGCCATGGCCACCCGTTCAGGTTCGAACGAGCACGATGGCAGGAGCGCCACTCCACCAGCAAAAAGGGCAGCTTGTTTAAGGGCGGTTCGTCTGTCCATGATTAAAATATTTCACAGTGTTGTTTCAAAGGAAAACTGAATTAAATGAATCCTGCTGAAAGAAGTAACGAATAGGCTGATTTTTATAGCCCAGTATACTATGGTGAATTATTTGCCACCTAAAATAGAACTATCTGCTACCCCCAATGCAGCCAACGGTCTTATCAACAACTTCGTGCTTTTTATCAAAAAAAATTATCGGGTAAGTAAATGTTTGGAAACCTTTGGCGGCGGTCATCGTCATTGTAGCAAGTTAAAATCTCAAAATAATCATATGCCTAATTTTTTTAAATGCTTGCTGCTGAGCAGCTTGCTCTCGGGATACTCTTTTGCCTTTGCCAGCCAGGACTTAACGCAAACAGTGAAGGGCCAGGTGCTGGATGCGCAGTCGCTGGCGCCTGTGCCAGGTGCCACGGTAATGATCGTCAACAGCAACCCCATGAAGGGTGCGGTAACCGACCTTGATGGCTATTTCAAAATTGAAAAAGTGCCTGTTGGGCGCCACCATGTGCAGATTTCATTTGTTGGCTACGAAAACAAACTGATTCCGGAAGTGCTGGTGGGCTCAGGAAAAGAAGTGGTACTGAATGTTCACCTGACAGAATCCATTGTTCAAATGGCTGAGGTGGTTGTCACTGCCTCGGAACAAGACAAAGGAACTCCACTTAACGACTTTGCCACTGTCAGTGCCAAATCCATCAACGTGGAGGAAACAAGCCGTTATGCGGCAACCTTTGATGATCCGGCCAGGGCTGCACAGTCTTTTGCAGGTGTGCGTGGCGGCGGCGATGACATCCAAAATGAGCTGGTGATCAGAGGCAACTCCCCCAGAGGCATGCTTTGGCGGGTAGAGGGTGTGGAAGTACCTAACCCCAATCACTTTGCGGAGGAGGGCTCTTCATCGGGAGGCATCAGTATTTTGAGCAACAACATGCTCGCCAATTCCGACTTTTACACAGGTGCATTTCCTGCGCAGTATGGCAACGCTCTGAGTGGTGTGTTTGACATCAACCTCAGAAAAGGCAATACCGATAAGAGAGAATACGCTTTTCAGGCGGGTGTGCTTGGCATTGCCGTGGCGGCCGAAGGCCCGCTAAAAAAAGGAGGCAAAGCTTCGTATTTATTGAACTACCGCTATTCTACACTTTCTCTGCTTAACCAACTTGGTCTGCTTCCTATCTTCGGAGAAGAAGAGATTGTGTTTCAGGATCTATCCTACAAGCTTCATTTACCGACCCGGAAGGCCGGTACCTTCTCCCTATGGGGCCTCGGGGGGCTGAGCAGAGACACCGAGCTGGCTGTGCCTGAAGATGGAGACAATTTCAACAGCAATTTTAAGTCAGGCATGGGCGCAATGGGCCTTTCCCATATCTACTTTTTGAATAACGATACTTTTCTCGAAACAAAACTCACAAGTTCCAGAGGTTACAATTCTTATGACGAAGACTCGCTGAAACTCCAGGTGCACAACAAGGAATCTTTTCTGAGGAAAGACTACCGGGTATCGACAATGCTTAATCAAAAGTTCAACGCCCGCAATACGCTGCGCTCCGGCATCATTGCCAGTTCCCTCGGCTACGACCTCATTTCAAGCTACTACAACAATATTGATGACACCACTTACACGGGACTAGACGCAGCCGGTAGCATGTTGTTCCTTCAGGGTTTCTCACAATGGCAGTACCGGGCAGGTGAGCATCTGACGTTGAACACAGGGTTCCACTATTCGCACCTTTTTCTGAAAAACCAGCATGCACTGGAACCACGTTTTGGAATGAAGTGGACAGTTGCCAGGGGTTCATCGATAACTGCAGGCATTGGGCTTCACAGCCGCCTTGAATCGGCGTCGCTCTATCTGGCTAACGAAACCCTTGAGGATGGAACCCTGGTTCAGCACAACAAGGGCCTCGAGATGAGCAAAGCCGGTCATTTTGTAATTGGTTATGAAAAACAGCTGACCGAGAACGTTCGGCTAAAAGCCGAAGCCTATTATCAGCACCTTTATAATGTACCGATTGCACAAGTGACAAATACGGATGAATGGGCGCCAACATTTAGTGTACTGAACGCCAAAGATGGCTACACGACTCGTCCATTAACCAACAACGGAACCGGGCGCAACTATGGCCTCGAGCTAACGCTGGAAAAGTTCTTAACAAACGGTTTTTACTATATGGTCACTTCTTCACTGTACCAGTCGAAGTATACCGGAGCGGATGGTATCGAACGAAACACACGTTTCAACGGAAATTTTACCGGTAATTTTATCGCTGGTAAAGAGTATAAGGTCGGCAGAACAAAGGATAATCTTCTCGGCTTCAATACCCGGGTGATTTATGCTGGCGGCAACCGGAAAGTACCGATTAATCTTGAGCAAAGCATTGCTGAGGACAGAACAGTGTTAGACTATGCGAATGCTTATGACCAACGTCTGCCCGACTATGCCCGATTGGATGTTGGCATAAGCTACCGCCGCAACAAACCCGGACATTCGTCCATCCTTTCAATTAATGTTCAGAATGTAACAGCCAGATACAATGTGTTTGGTGAGTACTTTGACAGCAGAACTGGCAAAATTGAGACATTCCAGCAGTTGGGGCTTTTGCCTAACCTGAGCTATAGAATAGAATTTTAAAAGCCGATGCCACAAAAGATATAACAAAACCGGTCGGGAGTTTTCCCAAACCCCAGAATTTCTCCACAGTTCTGGGGTTTATTTTTATCTTTAACTTTTACGAAAGACACAATTTTTATGTTTAACACCCTCAAAGAAGTACGCTGGGGCATTATTGGCGTAGGCGATGTATGCGAAGTAAAAAGTGGTCCGGCATTCCAGAAAGTAGAAAACTCAAGCCTCGTGGCCGTCATGCGGCGCAACGGCGAAAAGGCAGCTGACTTCTCCAAAAGACACGGCGTCCCAAAATGGTATGACGATGCTGACAAACTTATTAACGACCCTGATATCAACGCCATCTATATCGCCACTCCTCCCGGCTCACATGCCGACTACACTTTCAAAGCTGCCAAGGCAGGCAAGCCAGTGTACGTGGAAAAACCTATGGCTAGAAGTTCGGCAGAATGTCAGTCCATGGTGGATGCCTGCCAAGCAGCAGGAGTACCTTTGTTCATTGCCTACTACCGCAGAATGCTGCCCAATTTTTTGAAGGTAAAATCATTGATTGAATCTGGGGTAATTGGCGACGTGAGGTATGTAAATATTAAGCTCAATAAGCCACTGGAGCCGGACATAGTGGGTGCAGCCCATGACCCTGAAAACTGGCGCATTTTTCCTGAAGTGGCTGGCGGTGGTTATTTCTACGACCTCGGCTGCCATCAACTAGATATTCTGGACTTTCTGCTAGGCCCTGTGAAACACGCCCATGGTTATGCGGCCAACCAGGGTGGTATTTACCCGGCAGAAGATATTGTGACTGGCTCATTCGTTTTTGAAAGTGGTGTGCTCGGGCAGGGAACCTGGTGCTTTGCTACCTCAGATGCCTCAGATGAAGAGGTAACTACCATCATTGGCAGCAAGGGTGAGATTTCTTTCCCCTATTTCAGCGACCACTCCGTGACATTGAAAGTGGAAGGAAAGCCCGCCGAAAGGATGACGTTTGATATCCCCAGACACATTCAGCAGCCACTCATACAAACCATCGTAGACGAACTCACTGGCAAAGGCAAATGTCCAAGCACAGGCGTTTCAGCCACCCGAACAAATTGGGTAATGGAGCAGCTTTGCAAAAGAATTGATCAGTAGATTGGTCTGTCGGGGGACAGACCAAGGGTGAACGAAGAAAGGTATACCCACGCCTAAGGGCTGTCCCCTGACAGCCTCGCCTTTACGAAAAAGGTTTAGCGACACTCAAAGAACGTTTCTGACTATGGGTAATTCTATTTTTGAGACCCCGAGAAATTCAAAAATGGATTTAGATGAAGTCTACTTTTGGACGGATACCATCAAAGATTGGAAGACCTTATTAAAAAATGATGGCTTCAATGAGATTATAATTAACCAGTTAAAGTGGTTGGTTGATAAGGAGCTAATTTGCGTTAATGCATTTGTTTTAATGCCGAACCACCTCCACCTGATATGGGAAATGCTCAAGTTCAATGGAAAGGAAATGCCAAATGCTTCTTTTAACAAGTGGACTAGCAGCCAATTCCTCAAACTTACTCGATCAAAATACCCAAAACTCATAGGTGATTTCCAGGAGACGGCCGAAGACAGAAAGCATAGGTTTTGGCAAAGGGATCCACTTGCAGTTGCTATTACCTCCAGGCAAATGTTCGAACAGAAAATGGATTATATTCATCTCAACCCGCTTCAGGAAAAATGGAGTCTCGCATCAACTCCCGAAGATTACAAATGGTCTTCAGCAAAGTTCTATGAAGAAGGCATAGATGAATTCGGTATATTAACCCACTACTCCGAAAGGTTTTAGGAAAAGGGCGAAAGGAAGCTGGAATTGGTCTGTCAGGGGACAGACCAAGGGGACATTCTTTTTCTTTGTATTCATGTGTATATAATTTGTTTCTCAGCGGCCACCGGTTCGCCGGTGCGATCGGTCCGCCGAAGCGGGAATAGCTTTTACCAATGGGAATGTATATTTAGATTTTCGATTCACTTATTCATCGTTCCACGCCGGTTCCGTTGGGTATGGTATTCCTTATGGCTATTTCATCAGTACTAAATGGGCTACCACCCAAGGGCTGTCCCCTGACAGCCCTTAAACTAAAGCCGTTTCGTCCGGCAAATAAACAGAACGGCACCTCCTTGGTTATACTGATAACATGAGGCTCTTCCTCATCCACTTGAATCAATTCTATGAGAATTCTCCTGACCGGCGCCACCGGCTACATCGGCAAAAGGTTGCTTCCGGCTTTGGTCAACCACGGCCATGAGGTGATATGCTGCGTAAGAGATGCCAAACGATTCAACCCACCAAAACACCTGGATGGGCACATCGAGGTGGTGGAGGTCGATTTTCTAAAAAAAGACACCCTTAAAAACATTCCTGAAGGTATCGATGCTGCCTACTACCTCATTCATTCAATGTCGGGCTCATCAGGCAAATTCAATGAGCTCGAAAGCAAGTCCGCCCACAATTTCAACAAAGCAGTAGCAGGCAAGAAAATCGAACAGGTCATCTACCTAAGCGGAATTGTGAACGAAGAAACCCTTTCAAAACACCTGGCTTCAAGAAAAGAAGTGGAGAATATCCTGTCGCAAGGCAACTTTGCGCTCACCACCTTGCGGGCTGGCATCATCGTTGGGTCAGGAAGTGCTTCTTTTGAAATCATCAGAGACCTCGTGGAGAAGCTACCCGTGATGATCACTCCCCGTTGGCTCAACACCCGCTGCCAGCCTGTTGGCATTACTGATGTCATTCTTTTTCTGTCGAGTGTGTTACACAACAAAGCCACCTACAACGACAACTATGACATAGGAGGGCCCGACGTGCTCACCTACAAAGAAATGTTACTGGGGTTCGCCAAGGCACGAAAACTGAAAAGATGGATATTTACCCTGCCGGTCATGACACCAAAGCTGTCATCATATTGGCTATTTTTTGTCACTTCTACTTCCTATCGGCTGGCAGTGACCCTGGTCGACAGCATGAAAGTGGAAGTGGTTTGCAGCGACGACCGCCTGGCCAAGCTTCTGGACATTGAAACAATCAGCTATGCCGAGGCACTTGCAAAAGCCTTCTCAAAAATCAATCAGCATGTAGTGCCTTCAAGCTGGAAAGACAGCTTGGTAAGTGGAAGAATGAGTGAAAACCTTTCGGAATACATCGAAGTGCCAGTTTACGGATGCCTCAAAGACAAAAGGGATGTGAAGGTGAAGGACACAGACAAAGTCCTTGACCGCATCTGGGCGCTGGGCGGCGAAACTGGCTGGTACTATGGCAATTGGTTGTGGAAGCTTCGGGGCTTTCTCGACAAACTCGTGGGCGGCGTAGGGCTTAGGCGAGGCAGAACCAACGTCAACGACATCAATGCTGGCGACTCATTGGATTTTTGGCGTGTGCTGTACGCCAATAAAGATGAAAAGCGACTCTTGCTCTTTGCCGAAATGAAAGTGCCTGGCGAAGCTTGGCTGGAGTTCATCATAGACGACGGCGTGCTTTATCAGACGGCCACTTTCAGACCCAGAGGCTTATGGGGAAGGCTTTACTGGTACTCCATCTTCCCTATCCATGGGCTTGTGTTCGGTGGAATGCTGAGAGAACTCAACAATACAAAATAGCAAAAGGCCCATCAAATAACGGGCCTTTTCTTATTGACATCTGAAGCATATTAGCTCCAAAGTCTGTCCCATGATCTCTCTACGTCCCACTCCGGCGTAGGTGCGAAATACTTGTTGTTCTCAGGATCCAGGTGCTGCTTCACTACTTCTTCGTTGAGCTCAACACCCAGGCCGGGCGCATCAGGAACCGGCGCAAAGCCCTTTTCGATCATGATCCCTTTCCCAGTCATCTTCACCAGGTTCTGCCAGTAGTCCAGGTCTACCGAATGGTGCTCAAGGGCCATGAAATTCTGGGTAGCCGCCGCACAGTGAACATTGGCCATGAATGATATCGGTGTTCCGGCAAAGTGCATCGCCATCGCCACACCCTTTTCTTCTGCATAATCACCAATCTTCTTGGTCTCCAGCAAACCACCTGAAGTAGCGAGGTCAGGATGCACAATATCAATTGCCCTTGCGTCAATCAGCTTGATGAATTCTTCCTTCAGGTAAATATCTTCGCCTGTTGTTGTCGGGGTTTCAATGGCGTCGGATATCATCTTCCATTGTTCTGTAAACTTCCACGGAATAAGATCTTCCAGCCACGCTAGTCTGTACTTTTCCACAGCTCTACCTAACCTTATGGCGTTGTTGTGATCGAAGTGGCCATAGTGATCGGACGCAAGCGGAATAGAATAACCTATTTTGTTTCTCACTCTTTCTATCCGCTGCATCAGAATATCAAGCCCCTTGTCGGTAATCTGCACCTGAGTAAACTGATGTTCTGTCGATCCGTAGGTCATTGGCTCGTTGGTCCACTGCCGACCAGTGTCCCAAAAGTTACTGTTTGCCACTGTGTCGGGAATATCTCTCAGGAGTTCAATACCAAAGTCCATTTTCATGAAGGTGAAGCCTTGCTCATCAACTCTTTTAGCCACCATGGCTGTGAATTCGTCTTCGTTTCTTCCCTGAGGTGTATCGGCATACAAACGAACCTTGTCTCTGTATTTACCGCCTAAAAGCTGATAAGCCGGAACATTGTAAGCTTTGCCCGCCAAATCCCACAAAGCCATTTCTACCGCACAAACTCCCCCACCCTGGCGACCATGGAAACCGAACTGCTTGATACGTTTGAAGATCTGCTCCACGCTGCATGGATTCATGCCCTTGATGCGGCTCTTGAGAAACATGGCGTAACGCCACGATGCACCGTCTCTTACCTCTCCATAGCCCGAAATCCCCTGATTGGTATCAATTCTAATCACGGGGCAGCGGGCATGACCATTCATTACAACAGCGTACCGCATGTCAGTGATTTTGAGATCAGAGGGAGCTGCATAGCGGTTTACTTTTGAAGTAGAATGCGCCATGGTATCCTCTATGCTGCTAAACATAAAGCCTCCCAAAGCCAGGCCGCCGAGGCCCACCTTTTTCATAAAGTCACGACGATTGTCGCCACCTTCGTCACTGTTGTTTGCTTCGGGCGTAGCAACAGGCTCATCTTTTATCCCAAGCTTTTCTAAGTACTTATCGGAGGGTGTTTTTTCTTGATTAATCATAAGTTGGTTTTTATCAAGTGAAAATTTCAATTACCACGTTCTGTCTTTCATATAGGCGTCTAGCTCTGCCCTTGACATTGGAATTTTATCAGGATTAGCATCAAGCCATTTTAGAAAGTCATTCTTAATTTCATCGGTCCATCTTTGGTCAATCTGCCCTGGTGTAAACTTGCCCTCTCTCAGCCTCTGATGGCCAAACTGGTCTCTCAGCGCTATGAATTCAGCATTAATAAGTAAATCGGCAAGAAGATGCGCCGGAATGAAGATAACGCCACCTTTTTTGGCCAAAACAGCGTCTCCAGGCAACACGGTAGCCCTTCCTATTCGTATCGGAACGTTGATACCGCCGAGCATCATTCCCTGGATATAGGAAGGATCGTACCCCTTCACCCACATATTAAAGCCGTCAATTTTTGACAACCCTTCTTCGTCACGTACAGAACCGTAAAAAATGACCCCGTTTTTCGATTTGGCATAAATGGAGTTGCCCAGATTGTCGCCAATGAGTGTGCCATCAACGATTTTTCCGTAGCTATCGGCCACGTAAATGTCACCTGGCTTCAGCATGTCGATAGGCCACGAATTGAAGTTTCCAATCCGATTCTCAGCTTTTCCTTTTGCCATAATCATCTCATGGTAATCGGCCCTGGCTGGCATGTATTGCACTGTGAGTGCACGGCCAGTCATAGGCTTTTCATTGTCCATAATCATCCAATCGCCTTCAAACTGGTTGTGGTACCCTTTGTTTCGCATGATACCCCATGCCTCTTCAATAGAAATATTTTTCAAGCGCTCCAGATGATCATCCGGCACCTTTGGCCGACCATCCGCCAGCCGCTCGCCCTTCCATTCGGAGGTCATTGCAACGATTTGATCTTTAGTTAATGTGACCTGCTGGGCAGAAAGGGAGGTGGCGAAAAGTAATAAAGCAGCTATTAGACAACAATACTTGTTCATCGATGAAGTGTGTTTAAGTGGTAAAAGAATTCTTATCAACTGTCTGTGATTGAAGATAAGAATTAAAATGCAATTAGGCCGAATCGTTATTTCTGAATGGTCAATAATGAATGATTTGCCACCCTATTTTGGGATATGCAGATCAGCCTCTTACCAATTCAAGGCTGGGTCTCACCGAACCCGCCGCCGACTGAGTAAACTCTCTAACTTTGAACTACCCAAAACTTTGGCCAATTTGCTCCAGACTGTATCAACACATTAATATGGCCCTCACCAATAAAGAAGTGATCGAAAGCTTTTACAGTGCATTCGCCCGGCACGATCCAGAGGCCATGGCAGCTCTTTATCATGACGAAGTAGAATTCTCTGATCCAGTCTTCGAAACATTGAAAGGTGAACAAGCCAGAAACATGTGGCGGATGCTGATTGAAAGAGGTAAGGAGACCCTTTCGATTAAATTTTCTAACGTTCAAGCCACCGAAACAAATGGAACTGCCAACTGGACAGCCGACTACCTTTTTAGCAGCACCGGCAACATGGTTCACAATGTGGTTTCAGCCAGCTTTGAGTTCAAAGATGGGAAAATAATCAGGCACGCCGATTATTTCAGCTTTTGGAAATGGAGCAGGCAAGCACTGGGCACTGCCGGACTTTTGTTGGGGTGGACTCCTTTTCTCAAGAAAAAGATAAGCGAGCAAGCCAAAAAGGGGCTGGAGAAATACTCAAAAAGCAAAGTGTAGATCAGGTTACTCGTTGTCAAGCACCCTCAGCGCTTCCAGCAGCGCATAATCCGTATCGTCAAGCGAATTTTGGGCCACCATAGTCACCGGTATGTCCGGTACCAACCCGATACCTTCGTAGGTATTATTGTCCGGGTCGGCGGCTATCCAGCTTGACAGCCTGAATACCCATCCATTCGGGAGTTCTCTCAAAATGGGGTTCCCTGAGCCTCCGCCGGTAGTGTCCCCCACAATCGTGACTTGAGGAAATAACCTCATAGCCAATACAAACTCCTCAGAAGCGCTAAAAGTCTTCTTATCAGTCAAAACAACAACCGGCTTATTATATTGAGAAGGCCCTTCAGGCGACACGGTTCGTTCGTCCCAGTCGGTAAAATCGCCATGCCCCGGGCCATTCTTGTATTTTACTTTCAGATACAGTCTCTCTTTGTCAGCAAATCTGCTGGCGATGGTCTGACTTTTTGTGGTACTCCCACCACCGTTAGACCGTACGTCGACAATAAGCCCGTCTTCTTTTTTTAATGCCTCAAGTATATCGTCTATTTTCTCGTAGTCTTCAATGTCCCCTCCGAAGGTTTTGATATGAATATAGCCTACATTTTGCCGAAGGAGCTCAGCATATTCAATGGAGCTTCCGGCCTGCTTCACATTGTAAAGGTATGGCTTCACGTTTTCTGCCCCGACAGGTCTCTCACCATTGGCAAAATCGTAAGTTGACACCCCATAAGGACTGATCACATTCACATGACCATCTTTCAACTCGAGCGACAGCTTGGCCAAAACCTGAAAAAACTGACCATCGTTTGCTGCCAACTCTGCCAAGGGACGATATACGTGATACAGTGAGTCCCAGTCTATGTTTTTTAGCTCAAAGAAGGAATAATTACGGTCAAATTCGGACCAGAACACCTCAAAATTGCTCACATAGGTATCCTCCGGCTCATCTTCGAAAAAAGCACGTTCGCATCCAAAAAGGATCACTCCCACCAAAATAAACGCTATCGTTTTTGTCATTTTCGTGAAGCCCATGAGATTGAAACACATAATTCATGATTAGCCATTTGAAATGGATAGTTTCGTTCGTAGCGAAGGTATCTCCATTTGTAGGCAGTTGACAAGATTGTTTTGTCAGTAAGTGGTATGGAATAACACAAGCTAGAGGCAAGGTCTAAAAAATTATTGGCGAACACCATTCCCTTAGGGACATCCCTGAACCTTTGAAAGCCCCTGATGGGATGGTAATCTCTGGAGATGAGATAAGCCATTGAGCCCCAGGCAATGCTCCACTCAAGCCTCCTGCCTTTTTTAATAGTATTTCTTAATTTGACAATTAATTCAGGCGAAGAAAAAAACTCTCCCGTGAACGGATCCTGCCCGCCGATGGGGCTGTTAAAAGCATAGGTTCGGGACGAAGCCTGATTCACCAGGTTGATGCCGCCATGCACAGACAACCGCCCGCCTGTCTTCGATCTGGATAAATTAGTAAGATACTGTACATCCATGTTAGACACGAAAGTCTTTAGTTTGAGCCTTGAGTTGTCAGCTGTTAACCTCGACATGGCCACCGCTGCCTCGAGGTGCCACTCACCAAACCCTTTTTCCTTCTCCCACGTGACGCCAACGGGCACGGCACCGCCTGAAAAGTTTCTAAACGACTCAAGCTCGTCTCTTATCAGAAACGAACGGAAGCCGGTGGAAACGCCCAGCCTGGCAGGCATCGAAGTGGGTGAGCCCTGCGCATACAAGGATCCGAAGGACAAAAAACATAATAGCAGGAAGACAAGGATTTGTTTAATCATTCAACCGACAAATAAACGACATTAGTCACAACACCTTTTCATTAAAAAATTCGGCAAACAAGCTCTTGCGTCTAAAATTTTAAAAAAAGCCGGTAACAGGCACCTAAATTTTTGACTTTATCAAAACGGCACTACTGAAACCATTCAATTATGCGAGACACTTATTCTCAGCTGCCAAATATAATTTTGGCCACCCCTGAAACGCATTCTAAACTTCCCTAAGTTTCTGCAATTCCATATTCATCATTTATATTGAAGGTCAAATTGACAACATAAGTTTATCATTCCAAACCAACCGTAACCGTGAAAAGAATACTAATGATTATTGGGGCTGCCATTTTGCTCCTTGTACTTGTTGTGCTGGTTAAAACCCTGACCTTCACCTCCGAAACATTTGAGGTGGCATCTGTCACGCCAATTGAAGTACCAGATGCTGCGTTAGAGCGCTTTCAAAAAGCTATTCAATATAAAACCATCTCTTTTGGTTATCCCGCCACTCCTGACTCAGCAGAGTTTTACGGTTTTCATAATTTCCTGGCAGAGGCCTTCCCTTTGATCGACAGTTTATTGGAAAAAAAGGTGATAGCCGGGTACAGCCTCCTCTACAAATGGCAGGGCACGGATGCCTCTGCCAAGCCTGTCATTCTCATGTCGCACATGGATGTGGTACCTGTTGACGAAGGCACACTGGCCAATTGGGAGGCACCTCCGTTTTCAGGCGAAATTAAGAATGGGTTTATCTATGGACGTGGTACCATGGATGACAAAGTTGGCGTAATGAGCATCCTGGAGGCAGTGGAAATGTCGCTGACGGATGGTCTTCAGCCCAAGCGAACCATCTATCTGGCTTTCGGGCACGACGAAGAAGTAGGTGGCGAACAAGGTGCGGGGGCCATTGGCAAGTACCTGGAAGAGCAGGGTGTCAGCGCTGAGTTCGTAGTGGACGAAGGCGGCTATGTGGCTGATGGCATGGTGCCCGGCGTAAAAAAGCCGGTTGCCATCATCAACGTCGCTGAGAAGGGATTTATCTCTTATGAACTAACTATTACAACTCCCGGAGGTCATTCTTCTATGCCTCCTGCAGATAACACCATTGGTTCCCTGGCAGCGGCCATTGTGAAGCTGGAAGCTAACCAGTTTCCCTACAAAATGACCCCTACCCTTCAGGAGCAAATCAATATTGTTGGACCGGAAATGCCCTTTATGCAAAAAATGGCCTTCGCCAACACCTGGCTGCTTGGAGGCAAAATTTTGGAAGGGCTTAACGCCCACACCACCACCGCACCAACGATCATCAAAGGCGGAGTAAAAGACAATGTGATTCCTACCAGCGCTACTGCGGTGGTCAACTTCCGGGTGATGCCTGGAGAAACAACTCAGGAAGTATTGGAGCATATCATTGAGGTAGTGGCCGACGACCGCATTACAATAAAACCAGTAAGTAGCATCAACGAGCCATCGGGAGTAGCTGACCATAATTCGCCATCCTATCAGTTGATTTCCAAAACCGTGAAGCAGCTAATGCCCGGCACTATTGTCACGCCCGGCTTGCTAGGCGGAGGCACCGACACCAAGCACTACCGAAATGTATCAGAAAACCAGTATCGCTTCTTTCCAATCCGCCTCTCTCCCGACAATGCTACAGGGTTTCATGGCATCAACGAGCACCTGGCTGTCGACAATTATAGAGAAGTGGTGCAATTCTTCCATCAGTTGATTAAGAATATGAATGAGTAATGAATTCTTTGATTTTGGTGTTACCTTGGATATAAATAGCTATGAATAAGCTTTGCCAAGAATACATCTCATCTGACTCCAAAGTCATGTATGGCAAGCCTGTCATAAAAGGCACCAGAATCCCTGTTGACCTAATTATTGAAAAATTGAGATCTGGAGAAACCTCAATAGGTATTCTTCTTTCTTATCCAAGCATTAGTCAGGAGGCCATCAACGCCTGTCTTTATTGGTCGCTGAAATCAAGCTAAATGAAAAAAATCGTCGTCCTTACCGGAGCCGGCATCAGTGCAGAAAGCGGCCTCAAAACCTTCCGGGATGCTGGTGGGCTTTGGGAAGGCTTCGATGTGATGGAGGTGGCATCTATTGATGGCTGGCGCCGTAACCGTGAGCTGGTGCTCGACTTCTACAATATGCGACGGAAGCAGGCACTGGAAGCCAAACCAAACCCAGGTCATTTTGCGTTGGCCGACCTTGAAAAAGATTTTGAAGTCGTTATTGTTACGCAAAATGTAGACAAACTGCACGAAATGGCCGGCTCCACCAATATCATCCATCTGCACGGCCAGCTTTTTCAATCAAGGAGCTCGCTGGACGAAAACCTCATCTATGAAATGGACGGATGGGAGCTCAAGCTGGGCGACAAATGCGAAAGAGGTTCCCAGCTGAGGCCGAATATCGTTTGGTTTGGAGAAATGGTACCGTTGATAGAGGATGCTGCCAGAGAGGTGATGTCTGCCGATATATTCATGGTGGTAGGTACCTCGCTGGCCGTATATCCTGCCGCCAGCCTGCTGCATTACACTGCCGACCATGCACCAAAGTTCGTCATCGACCCTAGTCTGCCCAATCTGCCTAACCTTCCCCATTTCTACCTTTACGAAGAGCTGGCCAGCACTGGCGTGGCTAAAGCTGCTGAAAAAATCAGAGCAGAGTTTTTGTAGTATCTGAACCTTTTATCGTATAGAATTGATTGAATGTATAGACATTTAATTCGATGAAGAAAGACACAATCATTTACATATTCGATCCTTTGTGCGGCTGGTGCTATGGTTTTAGTGGCACTATTGTCGACCTGTTCAATAAAAGAAAAGAGGACTTCGACTTCGAGGTAGTGGTGGGAGGCATGATCACAGGCACCCGAATTGCGCCATTTTCTACAATGCACGGATATGTTTCCAGTGCTTACAAAAGGGTGGAAGAGATGACAGGAGCAAAGTTTGGGGAGCCTTATCTGAATGAACTGTTGCCTTCCGGAGCTTTGATGAACTCCGAGCCCCCTTCACGGGCAGTGGTTACTTTCCGCAGCTTTCTGCCTGACCAGGTGGTACCTTTTGCCCATGCACTGCAAAAGAAGCAGTACCTGGAAGGCCGTGATTTCGCAGACAATACGGTTCACGAAGAGCTGGCTGTTCAATTTGGACTAGACCCAAAAGCCTTCATCGAAAAGTTTGAATCAGAGGAAATGAAATACCAGACAACACAGGATTTCCAGTGGAGCAATAGCGCCGGCGTGAAGGGTTTTCCGACAGTAGTGTTGAAAAACGATCAGGGATATTATTTGATATCGAACGGTTTCAGACCTTTGGATGAAGTCGAGAAAGTGATTGAAACGATACAAGGCATGGCGAAAGAGGCTTAGTCTCGATTGAAACGACTACAAAAGTTTGACGGTTCTTGGGAACCTTATGCTAATCAATCACCACCCAACTTACTATCTATCTCTTTCTTTAGTAGCGGCAGGTGTCTTGTGACTATCGACCAAATGATGGAATCATCGATATCATCATAAGCATATATAATCCTGTTTCTCATACTTATAATTTGATGAGCATGATTTATTTCGTTGTTGCCTGATTCCTTTAAAAATTTATTGACCGCTTCGCCAATAATTCCAAGATGACGTTCGACCGCCGCCCTTGTTCTTGTATCTTTTTCATAGGCAGCAAAGGAGGCGACATCTATCGTGAACTGTTCGATAAGAAGGATCGATTTAAAAATATCAGATAAGAACTTTTTCTCTCTCTCGGTCATATACGAGCTTCTTTGTCCGATCAATATTGGCTTTGAGAATGGGGTTCCTAATTGAATTCTCGGTCAGCAGGTCTACCCTTCTTTTAAAGAACTCCTCAAACTTGTCCCAAAGAGAAAGCAAAGCTTCGCCTCGATCGGCAGGATCGTCAATATCAAGAGAAACGACGATGTCAATATCGCTTTTTATAGGGTCAAATTTGTCGGTAATAGACGAGCCGAAAGCATAAATCTTTATCACGTTATGCGCCCTGCACAACTCAATAAATTCTGTTTCACGTTCTTTCATTAAGGATATTATATCCATAGTCAAATATACTTAAAAATTCGGATGTCGTAGCTGCGTGGCTTACGATGTAAAAAGAGAGCTACACCCATGCTCTATCCCCTGACAGACCGGATCAATATTTCCCACTGCAAGGTGTGGTTCCTGACAACCCCAAAGCGGCAGGTTCTTTAAACCACACGCCCATTGCTCTCGTCTTTTTCTTTCCTACCTTCGAGCCATGGCAAACAATCCCCTTAATGTAGGTCTGATCGGCTTCGGAATAGCTGGCCAGGTATTTCATGCACCCATCATCGTCAGTGTGCCCGGGCTCCACCTCCATAAGATCCGTGAGTCGAGGCCAGGTAATATTGCTCTGGCCAATCAGCGGTTTCCTCAAGCCACAGTGGTGGCAGATGTCGAAGACCTTTTCAAAGACCCTGCCATTGACCTAATTGTGGTGGCGACGTCAAATACCTCTCACTTTGAGCTGACCAAACGAGCCCTGGAGGCCGGTAAGCATGTGCTGGTGGAAAAGCCGTTTACCATTACCTCTGCTGACGCCGATGAGCTGATTGCTATAGCGAAAAAATATAATTGTGTTCTCACCGTGCACCACAACCGACGGTTCGATGGCGACTTCAACACAATAAGAAAGATTATCAAGGAGGGCTTGTTGGGCACTATTGTAGAAATGGAAATCCACTACGATCGGTTCCGCAACTACCTGAAGCCCAATGCGTGGAGAGAAGAAGATTTGCCTGGCTCCGGCATTTTGTACGATCTGGGCTCGCACCTGATCGACCAGGCACTTACCCTATTCGGAATGCCCAAAGAGGTATCAGCTTTTACAGCCCACCAAAGAGCCGGCTCCAAAACGGTGGATAATTTTGAAGTTATTCTGCATTACCCTGCACTAAAGGTGACGCTAAAAGCCGGCATGCTGGTAAGAGAGCCTGGCTATAGGTTCGTAATTTATGGTGACCAGGG
The DNA here is from genome assembly GCF_032999765.1 of Imperialibacter roseus. Classification (GTDB taxonomy): domain Bacteria; phylum Bacteroidota; class Bacteroidia; order Cytophagales; family Cyclobacteriaceae; genus Imperialibacter; species Imperialibacter roseus. The sequence goes on from NZ_CP136051.1 coordinate 3,931,361, forward strand.
TACGTTCGTGAAAAGCGGCATTGATGTGCAGGAAGAAGCATTGAAGGCCGGAAAGATTCCCTCTGAAACACCTAACTGGGGAGTGGAACCAGAGGAGATATGGGGCAAGATCAACACCAACTACAAAGGCATGCATATGATAGCCAAAATAGAATCAGAGGTGGGTGACTACCCGGGGCTGTACGCTAATGTGCGGGATGCCATCAATGGGACCGGCAGACTTGAAGTCACAGCCGGGCAGTCCAGAGATGTGATCCGCATCATAGAGCTGGCCATGCAAAGCGCCACCGAGAAAAAAACTGTAGCGGTCTAATAATGGTGAATGTCCATTGTGATCCTCTATTGGGACATCAGCATCCCTTTCCTCACCAGCGTCATGTCGACCCCGAGGTACGAGGGAGACATCCCCTGGGTGATAGCAGTGATTTGACCCAGATCAAGGAGACTCCGTTCCACGTCGGCCCCACTACGCTGCGAAGTCACCTTACATTAAAATGGCCAGTGTCTCCACTGGCCATTTTTATTAGAAGCTTGTCAATTATCTGTAAGGGCACCCAGCTTTAGCTAGTTTAAACATCGTTTTTCCTCGTGTCTTCACGAGCATTGCCAGAGGCTACACCTGCACCGTCTTCCATCTGCCTCTTCTGAAAATGATCACCCCAATGATCGCAAGCAGAGAGTGAGCCACTGCAATGGCCCAGAAGACTCCTGAAGGCCCCCACTCCATCGTCACTGCCAGCCAGTAAGCAAATGGAATCTGGAAGATCCAGAAAACAAAAATATTGATCACAGACGGCGTTTTCGTATCACCAGCACCATTAAATGCCTGGATCAACACCATGCCATAGGCAAAAAACACATACCCCAGACATATAATCTGAAGGCTTTGCGTCCCAAAGCTTACTACGGCCTCATCCGGTGTAAATACGGCAATCACTTCTTCAGCGAAGATCAGGAAAACAGCTCCTACAATCCCGAGAAAGATCACGTTGATCAATGCAGTTCGCCAAACAGAGGTCTCCGCCCTGTCGGGTTTCAAGGCCCCCAGGTTTTGTCCCACCAGCGTACCAGCCGCATTGGCAAGCCCCCACGATGGCATAAGGGTAAACACCAGCACCCTGAAGGAAATCGTGTAACCAGCCAGGGCCGACTCACCAAACAGCGACATCACCCTCATCAGAAATATCCAGCTGGCTGACTCAATCAGAAACTGACCTACCCCTCCAATGGAAACCTTGACCATATTTTTCAAGATATCCCATTTAACAACCAGAGACTTGACTGTTATTTTGATTCTGGAATTACCCCTGAAAAGGTGATACACCTGAAACACTACACCAATAGACCGGCCCGTGGTGGTGGCAATGGCGGCTCCCTCCACGCCCATGGCAGGTATTGGCCCAAAGCCAAAAATAAACAGAGGATCCAATACGCAATTGATGCTGTTAGCGAGCAAAAGCGCCCACATGGCAATGCTTGCGTCACCAGCGCCACGGAAAATAGCGTTGATCAAAAAGATCAGCATCAGTGACACATTCCCGAGGAAAATCCATCGGGTATAGCCATATCCCTCGGCAATCAGCTCGGGACTGCCTCCCATTATCTGAAGGATCTCCCGGGCATAAAAAGCGCCAGCCAGACCGATAACAAGTGCAAATGAGAGTCCGAGAATTACAGCCTGCACTGCTGCCACAGAGGCTGCCTGAGGGTTTTTCTCCCCAATACGCCGGGCTACGGTAGCAGTAGCCGCCATACTCAATCCAACGGCCACTGAATAAACAATCATCATCACAGATTCAGTGAGACCGACGGTGGCTACTGCGTTGACGCTTACTTTGCTTACAAAGAATACGTCGACCACAGCAAAGATTGACTCCATGCTCATTTCAATGATCATTGGAATCGACAACAGAAAGATGGCTTTATTAAGATTGCCTTCGGTAAAATCCTGCTCGCCGCCTTTTAAAGCTTCGAGAAAATAGCGCAAATATTTGCGTAGGGAATAGTATAGTGATGTCATTACTTGTCAAGAATTAAAAAAAGAAATGTGAAAAAGGAAAAATAGTGACCAGGGGTGGTCTACCCATAAAAGCGGATTAAGCCTTCGAGGGAATGGTATCACAGATTCGATTTCGTGTGATACAAAGGGTCACAATATCCTTGACGAGTTTCATAATGGGTACAATGTTAGGGAGTTTTTTCGAAAGGCGAAAAAGAAAGTTGATAAAAGTGGGGAGTGGAGGAGTGGAGGAGTGGAGACGGAAGACTGAAGCTGACCCATTGACACTGACCATCCCTAAAGGGAGCCAAAGGATCACCACCATCATGCAAGACCGGTTTAGCATCAGTTGCCGTTTGCTCTCTGCTCACTTTCGTCACAAGTCTGAGTGTCTGAATATCCGAATATCGTGTACTTTCGACTCCGGCCTCCGGTCTTCTTCCTCCCGTCTCACCTCCCCTTTCCTTTCTCCCCTGCCCTTCCTATCTTTTCACGCATGAACATTGACCTGAAAGGCCTGCTGGCCTCCAAGCGCCTATTTATCATCCTGGGGCCGGGCCTCTTCATTTTGCTGCTGCTCTTTGGTGGGCCAGCTGACATGGAGCCAAAAGCCTGGACAGTTGTGGCCTGCACCGTATGGATTGCTCTTTGGTGGCTCACCGAAGCCGTGCCCATCGCCATCACCTCCCTCCTGCCTATTTTGCTCTTCTCCGCTACCGGCGCCATGCCAGTGTCCTCGGTAACAGGTTACTACTCCAACAATATCATTTACCTGTTCATTGCCGGCTTCATCATTGCCCTGGCCATGGAAAAGTGGAACCTCCACCGGCGCATTGCACTCAATATCATCAAGCGCACTGGCACCAACCAAAAACAGATTCTATTGGGCTTCATCCTGGCAACGGGCTTCCTCTCCATGTGGATCTCCAACACAGCCACCACCATGATGATGCTCCCTATTGCCCTCAGCATCATCGACCAGCTGGCGAAGCTGCTCAACAAGCCCGGCGATTCCACCTCTTCCCATTTCGGTAAAGCACTCGTCATTTCCATCGCCTATGCTGCTTCAATAGGTGGCATAGCGACTATCGTCGGCACGCCTACTAATCTCATATTTGTGGAAGCAGCAGGCCAGTTCTATGGTACCGAAATCCCATTCGATCTGTGGTTTTTCTACGCTCTCCCACTTACGATACTTTTGGGTGCCTTCCTTTGGTGGGACCTCAGCCACCGGGCATTTAAACTAAGCAGCATTAAAGTAAAGGGCTCCAAAGAAATCATTGACGGCGAACTTCGGCAGTTGGGCGCTATGGGCTACGAGGAGCGCTGGGTGATGGTGATTTTCTCTTTTGTGGCCATCGCCTGGATTTTCAGGACCTACCTGATCGCTCCTATCTTTCCTGGAATCAACGATACCAGTATTGCGCTTATCGGCGCCACTGTCCTTTTTCTGGTGCCAGGCCGACAGACCAAAGGAGAAATGATCATGGACTGGCAAACTGCCAAGCGATTGCCCTGGGAAGTAATCCTTTTGTTCGGCGGTGCCTTCTCGGTGGCAGGCAGCTTCCAGGAAACCGGCCTTACTGCCTGGATCGGTGGACGGCTCACACTATTAGAAAACGTGCATCCGTTGCTGATGCTACTCATCGTGGTGGCGCTGGTGAATTACCTCACGGAGCTTACCCAAAACATGGCCACCTGCACACTGATGCTGCCCATTCTCGCAGGGCTGGCCCAGGCCATTGGCGTGCACCCTTACGGCCTCATGGTGCCCATGACCATTGCTTCGTCCTGTGCTTTCATGCTGCCCGTGGCCACGGCTCCCAATGCCATTGTGTTTGGCTCCGGCACGCTGCAAATGAAGGACATGGTGAGGGCTGGCGTTTGGCTCAATATTTTCGCTACAGTGCTCATCAGCGTTTACACCTACTATGTGCTGCCCGCCATTTGGGGATTTGATTTTAACAGCTTTCCGGAGGCATTCGTGAAATAACAATGTGGTTGTGGCGGGTGTCTTCACTTTTTGTCGTGGCAGGTGTCTTCACCGCCACCTAAACCGTTTTGCCAGGTGTCTTCACCGTCGTCTAATACCTGCTCTTCAACCTTTCCCAATTTTCGGCAGCTACCTCAATATACTTTTCCGGATCGGCTCTCCACATTTCCTGCACCCGGTCATTGTAATTGAGGTAGAGCTTACCTTGGTGAATCGTCCAGCAATTGGGATCAGTATGGATTTTGTAGCCATTGTGGGTGCCATAGGCACAAAAGCCACCAAACTGTGGAGCAAACTTTTCCGGGTGAGCGGCGAACTCACCTCTATTGGCAGCACTGCTGAAATACCATTTCGCTCCATGCCAAACATGTACGAACTCCTTTTTCCCCTCTGCCGGCTGTCCATTTTGAAAATAGGCCACAGCATCGTAGCCGTTGATAGCCCCTTTGGAATTGTGGAATACCGCCCCCCTTTTCCTGCGCAAAGCGGACATCAATAACTCGAACCGAAGAGAAAGAGAGGCCATGAGCGTTATTGTTCTTTTAACGGACAGTGATTTTAAAACAAAAAACCCGAAATTGGATCAACGCAAACCTACTTCTTTCGAAATGAACAACAACAAATCCTTTGCCGTGTCCCGCCGTTCTTTCCTTCAAAAGGCGGGACTCACAGGATTGGCACTGCCTCTCGCTGGTCATCAGCTTTTCAGTAATAACACAACGCCCCTCTCCTCACCTGCACCTTTTATTAGCACCAACACCATTAGGATGCACAAAGTGGCGGTTTTCTCCAAAGCGTTGCAATGGACGGAGCTGAACCAAATGGCGGATATGGTGGCCGAAAGCGGCATCGATGGACTTGACCTTACCGTGCGTCCGGGCGGCCATGTGGAGCCGGAGCGGGTAAAAGACGATCTGCCCAAGATAGCCGAAGCCATGAAAAAGGTGGGCAAGGAGATTGTGATGATGACAACGGCCATTGGGGGAGCCGACGAGCCTTACACCAAAGACATCCTCACCACAGCCGGACAGCTGGGTATCGGGTTTTATCGCATGAACTGGTACAGCTACGACAAGCTGCAAAGTATAGACGATAACCTCCAGGCCTTTGTGAAGCGCATGGCAGCTTTGGCCGAAATGAACAAAGCCAACAATATCAAAGCCGGCTACCAAAACCATGCAGGTACTGGCTTTGGTTCGCCGGTGTGGGACCTGGTGCAAGTGCTCCGGCAGGTCAACTCTCCCTGGGTAGGCAGCCAATACGATATCCGCCATGCCGTGGTAGAAGGTGCCAACTCCTGGCCACTGGGGTTTGATCAGGTACAACCCTTTATAAATACGATTGTGATGAAGGATTTTTACTGGAGCAAAAACAACGACAAATGGAGTGTGACCAATGTGCCGCTGGGGAAAGGCATGGTGGATTTCAAAGCTTACAAAGACAAAGTGGCAACCTTGTCGCCGGTGTTGCCCATCACCATTCACCAGGAATACGACCTGGGAGGTGCCGAGCATGGCAACCGCAAGGCCAACATCACCGAAGCCCAAATGCTGGCAGCGATGAAGAAAGACCTGGCCTTTGTGAAAAACAATATTTAATCTACTACTATGGCTAAACCACAAAAATTCACTTTCGATGCCGTTATTCAAAAGCATGGAGACATAGATGCAGCCTATGTTGAATTTCCATACAGCACCGAAGAGGTGTTTGGCAAAAAGGGACAGGTAAAAATTGTGGCGGTATTCGACGGCAAGGTGACCTACCGGGGGAGCCTTGCCAATATGGGCTTGGGTTTCCACATGCTGGGCCTTACCAAAGCCGTACGCAACGACCTGGGTAAATCCTTCGGCGAGAAGGTCTCGGTGGAGCTACAGGAAGACACCGCTCCCAGGGTGGTGGAAGTACCAGCCGACGCTGCCCAACTGCTGGCAGACAACCCTAAGGCCGCCGCCTTCTACGAAAAACTTTCCTACACCGACAAGAAAGAGTACATCCGCTGGATTGAATCCGCCAAGCGGGAAGACACCCGGCAAAACAGGCTGGTGGCTTTTATTGAAAAGCTATCCGTAGGGAAAAAGTTGGTGGATAAGTAAGAAAGGACATGCTCCCGAAAGACGTCTTATATAATGTAATTTCCAGGATAGCACCCGTTCCAGAAGAGGAGCTCGACAAGCTTTTCGGTTTATGCCATAGCGTGGAGCTAAAGAAGGGAAGCTTATTTGTCGCAGCTGGCGACATCCCCAATAAATTCGGCATTGTGGTATCTGGCTTGTTTCGCTACTACTACCTTCAAGAGGGGGGCAATGAGTTTACCAAGGGGTTCTTTTCTGAAGGCAGCTTTCTAAGCTCTTACAGTGCGACAATAGCTGGCACACCTTCCCATTTCAGCATCGAAGCACTTGAAAATTCAGAAGTGCTTGTTTTTGACTATGGCAAATGGGAGGCACTTCGAGCCGGACACCCAGGCTGGAACGAGTTTCTGATCACAGTGCTGGAGGAAGCCTTTACGAAGAAGGAAACCCGAGAAAGAGAGTTTTTGCTTTTTGATGCTGAAGAACGATACCGGTTGTTCCTGAAAAGATACCCCGGACTGGAAAAGAGAGTCAGGCAGCATGTTATCGCTTCCTATCTCGGCATTACCAATGTGGCGCTAAGCAGGGTAAGAAGAAAAATGGGCGTGTTAACATAGGTTAATGCATGTGCCGCCGTGTTCCATTTGCTTTGTTAAAAAAAGTAAAGATGGAACTGATCAACAACACAGTGCTGATTACAGGTGGTAGCTCTGGAATAGGACTTGAGCTTGCGCTGCAGCTAGCTAGAAAAGGCAACAAAGTGCTTATTTGCGGAAGATCGGCCGACCGGCTGGAAAAAGCAAAAAACCTTGAACCAGCACTCAACATATTTGCCTGCGACATATCGACCATCGAAGGACGCACTTCGCTAGTCAATTGGGTAAAACAAAATCACTCCGACTGCAATGTCCTCGTCAACAATGCCGCTGTTGTTCATAACACCAGCTTTTACGAAGATGAAAGCATGGTTGAAAAAGCAGCACTGGAAATTAGCACTAACCTGCTTGCGCCTATCGCTTTGAGCAAAATGTTCTTGCCGATCATCGAACAGCATTCCGGATCGACCATCATCAATATCACTACTGGTTTAGCCTTTACCCCACGGATGGACTACCCCATTTACAACGCCACCAAAGCAGGCCTCCACTCCTTTTCTCAGGTATTGAGAGAGCAGCTAAAGCGTAACGACATCGGTGTAGCAGAAGTGATGATGACGGTAGTAGACACTCCCTGGCACAATGGCCATCCACCCAAAATAGCCATTTCCCCGACAGAAGCGGTGACTGAAATGATAAAGAAACTTGAAAAGGGGCAGAAAGAAATCAAAATTGGCAAGGTAAAGCTGCTGTATCTGCTGTCGAGGTTGGCCCCGGCATTTGCCTTTAGGAAGATCAATGGGTTGAAGTAATTTGACTTTGGCGTTGTCCCCTTGCAAGCCTGCCTCCCAGCGCCACATGCGTACTGCATGGACAAACGAAGCTATTCATGATTAAAAAAAAAGACGGCTCGAATTTTTCTGTTGCAACAAATAAACAACCTCCTCGTCCCCACCTCATAACTCCGCTCTCGGAACTCTGCACCTCTCTGCCGCATCTTTTTACTCCGAATTCGATGTTCTGAGGTGCGGCGTCGCAGATAAAAGGTTCAAACTAGCATCTTTTTGCTCGGCATTCGAAGCTATTAATCCCTCATCGCATCTTTTTGCTCCGGCTTCGCACCTTTTTGTTCCGGTGTCGGTGCCCGGAGCTCCGGCGTCGATGCTTTTTACTCCGGTCTCCCATACCGGAAGTGGGGGTACCCACCTCTGAAGTGGGTAGGGGTGCTTCTGAGGTGGGTACATTAGCCTTGCCATTTTTGAAACTTTCTGTCACGGGACAGACCAAGGGGAAAAATAGCTATTAAAGATAGCTATTCCTATCTTCACAAATACCAGCTTTTTTATTGTACCTTTTTTAGACTGCTTCCTTAACCAACCCAACCATGAAATTGTCATTTTCTAGCTGGCGATCGTCCGTTGCTGCGTCAATATTATTAATCACCATTATTTTCTGTCAATGTAGCCAAAAAGCCGAGCCAGGTTCGGAGGCCCATATTCGGAACGTCACTTCCGCCATTGACGACAAGTACCTGACGAAAGCAGATGCCAGCCCAGGTAACTGGGTAACTTATGGTAAAAACTATGCTGAAGACCGATTTAGCCCCCTCAACCAAATCAATAAAGAAAATGTTGAGCGACTTGGCCTTGCCTGGTCACTGAACCTTGGCACCACCCGTGGTATCGAAGCTACGCCACTTGTAGTCGACGGAGTGATGTTCCTGACTGGTCCCTGGAGTGCGGTATATGCCGTGGATGTGAGAACGGGTAAAAAAATCTGGACTTACGACCCTGAAGTGCCTCGCAGTACGGGGGAAAAAGGCTGTTGTGATGTAGTAAACCGGGGGTTGGCCATGTACAAAGGAAGTTTGTTTGTCGGTACCTTCGATGGCCGGTTGATCTCGCTTGATGCCGCTACCGGCAAGCCACTTTGGGAGAAGCTTACTGTGGACACCACTAAATACTACACCATCACGGGTGCGCCCAGAGTAGTAAAAGGCAAAGTAATTATTGGTAATGGCGGTGCTGAGTACGGCGTCCGAGGCTATATTACGGCTTATGACGCCCTAACGGGCGAACAGGCCTGGAGATTTTATACCGTTCCAGGTGATCCATCAAAGCCTTTTGAGTCGAAAGCCATGGAAATGGCAGCTAAAACCTGGTCAGGTGAGTGGTGGAAATACGGAGGCGGCGGCACCGCCTGGGAGGCCATGGCCTTCGACCCCGAATTGAACTTGTTTTATCTCGGCACGGGCAATGGTTCACCCTGGGATTGGTTTCACCGAAGCAATGGTGAAGGTGACAACCTCTTTTTGTCGTCGATTGTGGCGATCAATCCTGACAATGGGGAGTATGTATGGCATTACCAAACTACGCCGGGTGATACCTGGGACTACACTGCTACCCAGCAGCTGATTCTTGCCGATTTGGAAATAGAAGGTCAAAACAGAAAGGTGGTGATGCAGGCTCCAAAAAATGGCTTTTTCTACGTCCTTGACAGAATCACCGGAGAGCTGCTATCTGCAGAACCTTACACCTACATGAACTGGGCCACACATGTCGACAAAACCACCGGCCGCCCTGTAGAAACTGACTTTAGCAGGTACAAGGAAAAAAACACGGTCATTTCACCGGGGCCCAATGGCGGTCACAACTGGCACCCGATGGCATACAATGCTACGACTGGCCTGGTGTATATTCCAGCTCATATCAATAATCACTTTTATGGCCACGACTCCAACGGAGCCACAGGCACAAAACTGATTTCCACATTTGTCGATGGCCTGGACATACGATTTGATCCTTCTTCGCCGGAAAATATGCATACAGGACATTTGCTGGCCTGGAACCCAAGTACTCAAAAAGCAGCCTGGGTTGTGAAATATGAAGGAACCAATCCGTTCCAGGGTCCGGTTAATGGTGGGGTGGTGACCACTGGCGGTGGTCTTGTGTTCCAGGGCACGGGCGATGGCAGATTGTTTGCCTATGATGCAGCAGATGGAACTCAGCTTTGGGAGCATGAATTGGGAGGCGGCGCCGTGGCTCCACCCATTACTTACCTCGTAGACGGTGTGCAATATGTGTCTATCGCTGTAGGTTGGGGTGGTGGGCCTCCCGCACTCTGGAACAGATTTACCGATGATATATACCCAGGTACTATATTCAGCTTTGCGCTGGATTCAATTCAGTCTTTCCAAGCTAAAGGAGTTGGCAGAAGAACCGAGCTAATTGATCTGGAAGTAACCGCAACTGCCGACCAAATCAAACGAGGGCAGCAAATATACGGCGCCAACTGTCTGGGTTGCCATGGCCCCATGGGAACAAAAGGGGGATCCATTCCCAGCCTGGTATATTCAGCAGAAGGCACCTTTGGTATCATTGAAGATATTGTATTGAAAGGCATTTTCTTACCGAAGGGCATGCCTGATTTTAGTGGGAGATTAAGTGCGGAGGACGTGAGTGATATTAAAAACTACCTACTGAGTTCTGCTAAAGTGATGAAGGAACAAGGGAATTGAGAGACGTTAAGGTGACGATCATACTGTACGGAATTATCGCTTCGTAATCCTCGCCAGGTACTGGTCGCTTTCGTCAGTATGCAGTATTTCTACTGTCAAACCCATTTCGGCAACAATCCCGGCAAGCTTGTCCTGGTCGACATACACCCAGTCGAACCAGTCGCCTTTTTCTCCTTTGTATTCGTACTGAAAGCTAATCTCACCATAGTAGCCCTCCGGTTTGGGAATGCTTAGCTCGTAGAGATAGCCGATATCTGAAGAGTCGACCAGGATTTGCCCCCCTTTCTTCAGCAGCTTCATGCAACGCTCAAGCAGTGGCTTCACGCCCGCCAATTCACCCGCCAGGCCCAGTCCGTTCATAAGCATCAACACGGTGTCGTACTTTCCCCTGTGGGTGCGGTAGTCCTCACTGATTACCTGCCCCACTCCCGATTGCTTCATCACCTCCACACAGCCGGGAGAGTTTTCCAGGGCATGCACCTCAAACCCACGGGAGGCCAGAATAAGAGAATGCACACCGGCACCAGCTCCCAGATCGAGTACTTTACCCTTACATTCAATCAGTGCCAGCAGGTCGAGCACGCTCAGGTCCTCCTCTTCCCTGAAGAAAACCTCCACAGGCATCTCTTCCGAGCTCCCGTAGGAAGTGTGCAGCATTAGCGGGCTGTATGCTTTGCCCTGGTAGTAGTCAACGATGGCCTGGCCGTGGATGTCTTTCAATGGGTGAGAGATAATTGGAAGGCAAATATTGTACGAAAAAATACAAATTCTAAATGTTGTAAGTGGCGGGCACCACATCGGGTGTTGAGACTGGAAGTCAAGCAAAGTGCGTGTAGCTTTTCGCTACCTATTGAATTGTCACGGTTAGTCTGTCACCGTCATCTTAAATTGATACAAACAGACAGAGGTCCCCAGTCTTCCGCCTTCATCTGTTACCTTTTCTGCAAACGAAAGATTGAGAAAACCGTCTCGATCCATTTCTACGCCTACCGAAACACTGTCGTCCCGGTCGATGACAAATAGAGAATCACGTATACTCTCCTGCCTTATTTTCCAAAGACCACTTTCCTTCCACACCATTTGAGAGTCTTTATAGATGGATGTATCAGGCACACCTGTAGTCACATATCTACCGCCTGTGTTATCCCCTGTAAACGTAACCCCGAAATTGTGCCAATTGGAAATGAGGCTGTGACTACCACAATAACGAGATCCTTCTTCAAGGCTTACCCACTTCGTGTTCAGAAAACTCCAGAGCTTAACAGGTATCGGAATTTCTTCATCTTTCTGTCCGCAGAAAGAACATATGGCCACTAAAACAAATTTGAAAGCTCGCTTCATACCTGAAAGCTTAAACCGCCTGAAAAGAATCCCCGGCCACCACGTGTGTTGTCTTGAGTCCGGGAAACTTCTTGTTCATCCAGCCCACCAGGTATTTCATGCCCGGCTCTTCGCTGCGCTGGTGGCCTAAAATAATAAGGGCCTTTCGGACACCTGCTGTCTGTGCATCCCGCACATACTCTGCTGTTTCCCATTCGTTGATTTCGCCTACTACCAGCAACTCAATGTCTTCTTTGCTCAACATGTTAATTTGACTAGTCCCACCAGAAGCACCTAGCCTCAGTCCTACTTTGGTCACCTTCATGGAAGCATCCCCAACGATAAAAGGCCGCTTGAGATCGAGTTTTCCTTTCAATTCTAAAGCGACTTCTTTCACCGAAGCACTTGGTAGCGTTAGCAGATTGGGCTTTTCACTGTCCTTGCTCTGGTATTTCTTCCAGTCGGTTTCTTCAAGGAAACCTTCGGTGATGCCATCGGGGCGATGGCGGTGCCAGTAGTCGTGGAAGCGCCATACTACAATACCATTGTCGGCAATCAGCTTTTTCTTGTATTGGTATACAGGGTCATTTTCCAGCCAATCAGTATTGTCGAGGTGGTTGTAGAAAGTGGGCTCGTGGCTGATGATGAAGTTGGCACCCAGACTGGCCGCCTTTTTGATCACCTCGGCATTGTCCATAAAGGTGGTCACCACCCCAGTACACTTTTGCGAGCCATCTCCCTGCTTGATGGTGTCCACCGTTTGATCAAGCTTTCCGCCGGGAATGGTGGCGATGATCTGATCGATGACCTGCTGAATGGTGAGGTCTCCCTGCACGGGCGTTGGGTTGGCCCAGGTAGAAAAGGCACCTGTGCCCAGTAATGTAGCTCCAGCAACGGAGGCGGTAGTGTTTTTAAGGAAAGTTCTTCTGGTGTTCATGGTGTTTGCCGCTAATTTCTATAAAAATTAAATTTCAAAAGCCCCATTGCCCCGGACCTAAAGGGTGTGGGGCTTCAACAACTATTTGCCTCTAAACATACAGTATGTCCCAAACGCACTAATTTGCGAGAGGCCAGCTTCGATTTTTCCAAGGCAAATGTCGTGGCTGAAACGCTTTCGATTCCTTTATGATCAGGGTAAAACGAAGGCTTTGAAAATTCTCTCGGTTTACCCCCGCCCAAAGGGAACCAAGAGAATTTCCAAGATCAATCATTCTCCCCTACTTTATAAAATTCCACTCCTTCCTATACTCCCTCGACAAATAGCCATTGGCTTCGGCGTCGCCTATGAACTGCTCTTTTTTAGCATTCCACTGTAGCGGTCTTCCCAGCCGATAGCTAATCAGTGCCAGGTGCATGGGCATCGTCATCGCCCTGGCATATTCCAGGTTAGACTCCGGCTGCGTTCGTGCCTTTACAGCATCCACAAAGTTTTGCTGATGGCCAGGGGAACGCACAATGGTTTTGGGCACCTCCGGAATGTCCTTTACTGTTTCGCCGTTGATAGTGATCTCCATTGAGCCATAATCGCAAATAAGTGTGCCTTTGCTGCCCTCAAAGTAAGCGCCGATGCCTCTGTCCTTGGCTCCTGGTACGTTAGGCGGCTCGGTGGTCCAGTAGAGCTTCAGTCCGTCAAATTGCATCTCTGCATCCAGCCATTTGGGCGCATCGGCAATGCCTTCGGGCTTTTCGCCTTTGGCCGACACAGAAGTCAATCCTTTTGGCTCAATCGACCACCAGACAATGTCAGCAATATGGCACCAGAAATCAGCAAAGACACCGCCTGAGTAGTCCATGAAGTAGCGGTAAGTGAAATGTGTTCGTTCTTTGATATAAGGCACTTTGGGAGCCGGACCAAGCCACATGTCGTAGTTGAAAGTACTCGGTGGCGTGGAAGGGCTTGGATTACCCAGGTCTGGTGCCCCGCCTGTCTTCCACAGACGAACGGTATGCACATCGCCAATAGCGCCAGATTTGATAATCTCTGCCACCCGATGGTAGTTGTCGCCAGCATGTATCTGCGTACCCAGCTGGAATATCTTCTTTTCCTTTTTCAGGGTTTTGAGCATGATCTGTCCCTCGGCGATATCATAGGACAATGGCTTTTCGCCATACACATCTTTACCAGCCTGGAAAGCCATCGTAGCAATTTGCGCATGCCAGTGGTCGGGGGTAGCGACGGTGATGGCGTCTATTTCTTTATCGTCGAGAATCTTGCGGAAGTCGCCATACAATTTGGCTTTCGTATTTGGCACAAGGCCCTGCAACGTTTTAAAGGTGGAGGTTAGGTGTTCTTCGTCCAGGTCGCAAAGCGCCACAATGTCCACTTCAGGCAGCTTTGCAAACCAGTTCATGTGGTTGTTACCCATGCCGCCCAGGCCGATATGAGCTACCCGTAGCTTGTCACTGGGAGCGGCTTTGGAAATGAGATTGGGCAGAATAGTGAGGCCAAGCGCTCCTGCGGCGGATTTGGTGAGAAAGGATCGTCTGTTCAGTGAGTTCATGTAGGTGGTGTTTCGGTGTATCGTAAGGTAGTGATAGAAGACCGAAGACGGAAGACCGGAGACGGGAGTGGCTACATTATTTGACGAATAGGTTGGAAGACGGAAGACCGGGAGCAGAAATGGCTACATGACATCTAACTTTCTTTATTTTACTTTTGACCTAAAAGCAATCATCATATTCATAAGATTGAAGGAGAAATCATAAAGAACTTTAAACTCATCAAGCGAGATGTAGTTTCTTCTTTTTGCCTTGTGAATGCAGGTGATCACCTCAGCAAGCGATCGAATGGAATAGCCTGTAAACTTCTTCAACTCTAAATTTGACTGGCCAATTGATCCTTCTGAGATATTCAAAGCAACGGAATCGCTGGCCCTTCTTATTTGAGAGCTAAGGTTATACATTTCATCTTTTGGAAACCGTAGAGTAATTTTATAGGGTCTTCTCCAAAATCCATCGCCTTTTGCCAGATAATCAGCTTCTCAAATTTGAATCGAGCTTCCTCCATTTTAGCTTATATGAGTTTACATAAATTTCTTTCTCTGTCTGTTTCTTGTCTTCCGTCTCTAAGCCACAAATCTTCCGTCTCCCTTCTTCCTCCCTTCTTCCGTCTCCGGTCTTCCGTCTTCCGTCCTAACCCCTACTCCATATAGAAAACTTCTGCGAGCCCCACCGAAACCGGCGAATTATCCTCATTCGTTTCCATAATATCCGCCATATAGGCCCACCATTTCCGTACGATAGGATTTTGCCCCAGGTTCTGCGAACCACCAGCACCACTCACACTTTGCACGGCAAACAGCGTATTGGTCTCCTCATCCAGGAAGATGGAATAGTCTGATACACCGGAATCACTTAGCAGCTGCTTCAGCTCGGGCCAGATTTCGTCATGTCGCTTCTTGTACTCAGCAGCAAAGCCAGGCTTCAGCTTCATTTTAAATGCTCTCTTCATCGTTACTCGTTACTTCCCAGTCAAATAACCCATGTCCATCAGCCAGTCGGCCATGCGCTGTGGCCAGCCCCTTAAGCTGATAAACTCCGACCGGTATCCCATATTGAAGGCGTGCGCACCTTTTGCATACACATGAGCCTCAACAGGCCGCTTGGCCTGGCGGTACTTAAGCAGCAGGCTCATCACAGGCTCTGAGCAGCAATCGTCGTTGGTTGCCACCACCATAAAAACAGGCGGTGCATCGGCGGGCACTGTTGCAGGAATACCCAGCGGCCCCGGATACACCAGCATCTGGAAGTCGGGCTTTCCATTTACCTTATCGATAGGATCTTTAGCGCTGGAGTCGCCTTTACCATCGCCGTAAGCCACCCACGACACTACTTCGCCACCGGCCGAAAAGCCCATGATTCCGATACGCTCCGGATTAACGCCAAACTCTTTTGCACGACTTCTGACAGTTCGCAACGCCCGGTAAGCATCCTCTTTGGCTTCCTTCCCAACCGTGTAAGGGGAATTCTCTTCTCTTGCCAGGCGATATTTCAGCACAAAGGCGGTAATGCCCAGCGAGTTAAGGAAATCCGCTGCCTCCTTTCCCTCTCCATTGTACACAAGGGTTCGGTGGCCTCCACCGGGACAAATAAGCACGGCCGTGCCATTGGCCTTGTCTTTGGGCGGATAGTAAACCGTGATGGAAGGATTATGAACATTCTTGACCCACCAGTCCTTGGCCTCCTCGGGCTGGTCTTTAAGGTTTTCGAAGCCAGGGGCGCCATTAGGCCACAGGTACATTTGCTTGCCCGATTCCTGGGCAAAAACTACGATACAGGCAAGCAGTAAGCCTGCCAGAGTAAACACTTTCTTCATTTTAAGTAGATTTAAAAAAGAATAAAAACCTCGATAATATCTTCAGTTTACAAAATCCATTTGGCCAGCACCTCACCCACAAAATAGGCAAAAGCCGCTGCCAGACCACCCAGCGCCAAAGTCTGGATGATGCTTTTCATTTTATTGATATTAGTAACGACTCCCCTCAAGTAACCGACGAGAATAAGCGACAGACCAGTACCCACGCATGAGATAGGGAAAAGTGCCGAGGGGCTCACCTCTGTAAACATAGCCACCACATAGGCCATTAACGGAATAAAGCCTACCACGTTAAAGCTGATAAACGTAGCGACGGCAGTGCTCAATGGCGACTTACTTTCTCGAGTCATCTCCAGCTCTTCCTTCATCATCGTATCCACCCACACCTTCTTGTCTGAGATAATTGTGGCTACGACATCTTCCAGTAATTTTCCTTTGAAACCTTTTGCCTCATAAATTTCTCTGATCTCCTCAATTTCCTTCTCCCTCAGGTGCTCAATCTCCCAATACTCAACCGCCTCATGCTTGTCGTAATTATCCAGGGCGGCTTTGCTCGAAAAATAATTACCCACCGACATAGAAAACCCATCGGCTATCAAGTTGGCAAAGCCAAAAATCAGCACCCAACGAATATCCGCATGGGCCCCGGCGGCGCCTGCCACTACGGCAAAGGTGGTGATGGAACCATCAATTCCACCATAGACAAACTCTGCAATGTACTCCTTGTCGAAAAAGAGCCATTTACCCTCTTTATGCAATTTAGCTTCGTTCATTTATCAAAAGTTAGCTGGCGAAAATCCCACACATTTGCCTGACCTGAATTTAAAAAACCATGACTGATAAATAAGGGCGAAGTAAAATTATTATTGTAGAGCTGACCTGTGCCCAAACCCTGGGGCATATCAATTGGGAATTCTGCGGTAAATTGGGCAATAGCATTCAATCCTATGTTTGACTCCAGTGCCGATGTCATCCACCAGCCAACATTTCTCTTTGCTGCCAGGTCTATCCATTCTCTGGTTGCCATAAAGCCACCCAGCAGCGAAGGCTTCAGCACAATAAACTGGGGCTTAATAAAATCAAGCAGCTCCGCTTTCATGGCCTTTTGTTCCACGCCAATCAGCTCTTCGTCAAGGGCGATGGGCACCGGCGAACGACTGCACAACACATGGTAGGCCTCCCACTGCCCTGCCTGCACGGGCTGTTCGATAGAATGAAGCTGATACTGGCTAAGCCTCTCAAGTTTCACGAGAGCCTCAGCCGGCTTGAAAGCTCCGTTAGCATCCACCCGGAGGGTGATATCGGCTGGCCCAAACTCCTTTCGAATGCCGGCCAAAATCTCACACTCAGTTTCAAAGTCAATAGCACCTATTTTTAGCTTCAAGCAGGTGTATCCTGCATCAAGCTTTTCTTTGATCTGCTTAAGCATAAAGTCTTTGTCGCCCATCCAAATAAGCCCGTTGATCGGGATAGGCAAACTGCCGGTGGTGAAGGAGTTTTTGAATATAATGCCCGATCCGCCATTCATAAAGTCAAGAAGGGCTGTCTCCAGAGCAAATCTGAGCGACGGGTAGCCTGACGGCACCAACTGATGTGCAAGGTGGAATGCATCCTCCACGGCACCAGGAGTTCTTACAGGCAGAATGTCACTCTGAAGAGTTTTGATAATGTCCGGCAGGTCATCTATATCTTCCATGCTTAGTCCCTTCAAAGGCCCAGCCTCTCCAAGGCCAAACATTTTTGGATCCGAGGGATCATACAATTTCAGGAGTATGCTGGACTTCTCCTTCAGCACTCCTCGTGAAGTGCCTGCATCAAATGTAAACTGAAGTGTGTGGGTTGTAAAATCAAGTTTTAAAGGCATGCGGGTTGATTATGTGGCTTTTTGTTACTGACTATGGCCATATTTGGGCTATTTTTGCCAAAAAAGGTCAATGCCTCCTCAAATTAACGTTTCCGAATATACTTATGATCTACCAGACGAAAGAATAGCCAAATTTCCTCTGGAAGACAGATCGGCATCAAAGCTACTTTTTTACAACAAAGGCACCATTGAGCACCTGCGGTTTAAAAGTATCCCGAGCCTGCTTCCTGAAAACACTTCACTCTATTTCAACAACACGAAAGTTATTCCCGCCCGGCTTGCCTTTCAGAAGTATACGGGGGCATTGATTGAAATCTTCCTGCTTCAACCCATTTTGCCATCGCCTGTTATTTCCGTAGCCATGGAGGCCAGGAGCCCCGTGGTTTGGAAATGCATGATCGGCAATGCCAAACGCTGGAAAGAAGGTGTCCTTGAAAGAAACATCGAACTCGAAGGAGCCACACTGAAAGTTGAGGTAAAACGGCTGGGCACCAACGAAGTGCAACTAAGCTGGAATAAGTCGGCTGCCCGTTTTGTAGATGTGGTGGACGCTATAGGCAAAACTCCACTGCCGCCGTATCTGCATCGTGAAGCAATAGAGAACGACAAAAAAACTTACCAGACTGTTTACAGCAAGAAGGATGGTGCCGTGGCAGCTCCCACGGCGGGCCTTCATTTTACCGGTGAAGTCATACAACAACTACGTGACAAAGGAGTTGCTACAAATTTCCTAACTCTTCACGTCAGTGCCGGCACCTTTCAGCCTATAAAAACAGCCACAGCTGAGGAGCATGCGATGCATTCGGAGCAAATCATTATCAAGCGGGAAAACCTGGAGCAGCTTTTAACCCCAGGCAGATTCAACGTCGCCGTCGGCACGACTTCCATGCGAACCCTTGAAAGCACTTACTGGTATGGCACAATGCTCGGTCGCAATTCGGTCGCTGAATTCAAAATACCCAAGCTCTTGCCATATGAGCAACAGGCTTCGTTACCTTCGCCAAAAGAAAGCATCATGAATATATTAAACAGAATGGATGCGTTGGGTGTTGATGAATTGACGGGCACAACAGAAATTTTCATATTTCCTGGTTATCAATTTAGGGTGGTCAATGGACTGATTACCAACTTCCATCAACCTAATTCTACATTGATACTCCTCGTTGCGGCTTTTGTTGGCGATGACTGGCGCAAGGTATATAATGAGGCACTGGCAAGCGACTATAGATTTCTCAGCTACGGGGATTCTTCTTTGTTAATTCCCTGGAAATAGACAATTTAAACCATGGAAAAAGTGGACGATGTGGGAGAAAGTATCAAAGGTTGGTGGGCAAGTTTCAACGAATTGTTACAAACACCGCTGTTCTCCTTTGGCGATAGCGAAATAGACCTGGGACATATTTTCTATCTCGTGGTTTCGGCTTCTATCCTTGTCTTTGCCAGCAGATGGCTGATGAGACTAGTCGTTAACAAGCTGCTCAAAAATACCGCCATGGAGAAGGGCATGCTTCAGTCGGTGGCTACTCTGGTAAGGTTTGGCATCCTTGTAATCGGCTTTATCGTCATCTTTCAGTCGGCAGGCATCGACCTTAGCTCGCTGAGTATTTTGGCCGGTGCGCTGGGTGTTGGTATCGGTTTTGGCTTGCAAAACATCACCAACAACTTTATCTCAGGCCTCATCATTCTTTTTGAAAGGCCCATCAAGGTAGGCGACAGAATAGAAGTAGGTGATATAGCCGGCGACGTCATCAGCATCAATGCCAGAGCTACTACTATCATCACAAACGACAATATTTCTGTGATTGTGCCCAATTCAGAGTTCATTTCAGGCACCGTCATCAACTGGAGCCATTCCGACAGAAATGTGAGGTTTCTGTTTCCCGTGGGGGTGAGTTATAAAGAAGACCCGGAGAAGGTGAAAAAGATTCTTTTGGAAGTAGCAGACAAAAATGAGCACGTGCTCAAGAGCCCTCCTTCCTCTGTCATGTTTGATGAATTTGGCGACAACTCCTTAAACTTCTACCTTGGCGTTTGGACGTCTACACACATTGAAAAACCCAGGGTGCTGAAAAGCGAGCTCTATTTTGAAATATTTAAGAAGTTTACAGAACACGGTATCGAAATCCCATTTCCTCAGAGAGATTTGCATATTAAGACTTCTCCGGTTACAGTGGAACAAATTCAATCCAAACTGAATTGACCTTATTATGACTCCACAACCCTTGAAATCGCAGGCCATTTTTGTTGGAAAAACTGTCGTTGCCCATCTTGTCTCCTACGCAGTTGCCGCAACCGCAGGCTATTATTTTCTCCTTCGTGACCTTTACAACAACGAGGCCTCACCGCTCAAAGGCTACCTGGCTACTCCCGGCGAACCAGAAGAGTGGGCCTTGATAGGGCAAAAACTTTTCCCGATTGAGTTGGTCAGGGGATTTTTGATAGGCATCGTCTTTTTTTCCATCAGCAGAACGTTGCAGCGCTGGGGCCGAAAAAGAAGATTCATCGCTATCATTGGGTTTTATTTTATTGTCGGATTCCTCGCCAGCCCGGGCATATCTCCGGGCAGTTTGGAAGGGATGCTTTATATGCAAAACCAATTTGCTCCCCTGGTGCATGAGCGATTTTTCTGGGTCACCTTCCTCCAATCAGTGATTATGGCCCTCATTCTTAGCAACTGGATCAGAACCTCTTTGCCAGAAGAGAACTAACAAATGCCTCAAATCGACATTTTCTAAGGCATTTTTTGTCACATTGTGTAATTTTGCCCATTCATTTCGAAACCAGGCATCATGCGTAAGCTCTTTCTTATAGTTCTCAGTGTTTTTCTTTACTCTTCAACAACGGCTCAGTCGGCCGACGCCCCAATCCAGGATTCAGTTTCGTTTAAGACTCCTTATCAAAGCATTTACACTTTTTTACGCTATCTGCAGGAAGACCCTTACTACCCGGAGTTAGCGGCGGGCATTGTCAAACAGACCCTGAGAAACAATGAAGAGGCCCAGGAAATAGTCGTGCAACTGAAGCAGGTGCTGGATGGCGAAGGGCATTTTATCTACCTCGAAGATTTGCCGAACGACCCTGATTACACAGATACGGTGTCGAGGCAAAACAGGTATGTGCTGGTGAGTGAATACCCCAATATCTATCTGGAAAAGTACAACGACAAATGGCTTTTGTCGGAGAAGTCTGTCAGAGAGATCGGCAAACTCCACGCAAAGGTCTTTCCATTTGGCACCGACAAGCTGCTGAACCTATTGCCGAAGCTCGGCACAAAAAAATACATGGGTCTGCATGTTTGGCAATTGGTAGGAATTCTCGTGTTGATCCTCGGCTGTGTGCTCATTCACAAGCTACTGACCTTTTTGTTTG
The DNA here is from genome assembly GCF_032999765.1 of Imperialibacter roseus. GTDB lineage: Bacteria > Bacteroidota > Bacteroidia > Cytophagales > Cyclobacteriaceae > Imperialibacter > Imperialibacter roseus. The sequence continues at coordinate 3,952,406 of NZ_CP136051.1, forward strand.
AAAAAATCATCATGCAGGCACTGCTCCGGGCGGGCTACGAAAGGTTGGCCGATGAATATATTTTACCCGTAGCCAGGCCAGTCAGTCTGTTTGTGGTATTCCTGCTGCTATTCATTTTCATTCCGGTATTGCAGTTGCCACCAGGAACTATGCAGTATGTGGTAATGGGCGTAAAGGCTGCCCTCCCCTTCTTCGGCACGATGGTGTTCTACCACCTGGTGGAAATCCTTTGCGTGTATCTGCAGCGCCTGGCTTTAAAAACCAAAAGCACGCTGGACGATCAGCTGGTGCCTCTGGTAAGAAGAGCTTTAAAAATCTTTGTCGTGTTGGTTGGAGGCCTTTTCATCCTCGACAACCTCAATATACCCATACTTCCTCTGTTAACCGGCCTCTCCATTGGCGGATTGGCTTTTGCATTGGCCGCTCAGGACACCATCAAGAACCTGTTTGGCTCGCTGATGATCTTTATCGACAAGCCCTTTCAGATCGGTGACTGGATCACGTCAGGCGACATCGATGGCTCTGTGGAAGAAGTAGGCTTTCGCTCAACGAGGATTCGAACCTTTCGAAACTCCCTCACCTACGTGCCCAATGGCAAGCTTGCCGATGCCATGATCGACAACCACGGGCTGAGAGTGTACAGACGCTATTACACCAAGCTGGGCATTACTTACGACACACCGCCGCCACTTGTTGAAACCTTCGTGGAAGGACTAAAGGAAATCGTAAAAGCACACCCCATGACTCGCAAGGACTACATAGAAGTCAGCTTCAATGAGTTTGGGCCTTCCAGTCTGAACATCATGTTTTATATGTTCTTTGAGGTGCCCACCTGGTCGGAAGAGTTACAGGGCCGCCATGAAATCAACCTGGAAATAATGAAGCTGGCAGAGCACCTGGGAATTAACTTCGCCTTCCCTACGCAAACACTGCACATCGAAAATATGCCAGGCAAGCCTAGCTTGTCTCCGACCTATGAAGTGGAAAAGGCGGGGGAGAAGATGCGGGGGTATTTTAGGAAATAACCAGTCAGTTTCAATAAAGTTCTGGGCATGTTTTGACCTCATAGTAGGCCTCCTCTTGCTTAACCGTAGCTGTATAGAGGTCAATGAGCTCTGCATGCCCCAGATAAATGGCACAGGCGAGCGCTGCGCAAGCTGCACAAGGCTGACAACCATTCGGGTCTCCGTTGATTCTATCCTTATATTCCTTTGCGGTTGGGTCGTCCAAACAATCTTTAGAAGCATTACTCTCAGATATATCACTTACGCTTGCATTGCCTGCTACCCATATGTACGATGAGCCGGGAACAGCTGCGAGAGTGGCTGATTTACCCAGAGTTGTACCTGTTCCATCATCCAAATCGCCTTTCTCGTAAGCAGATATTCGTAATTCACCGCCAGAAGTACCCGTATATGTTTTTTCCTCTCCAGCCGCTACCAATTCATTTCCATAGGTTGCCGGTGCGCCTGGCCCTGTAGCCAGTATCTCTATGTCATAAACAAAGGGGTTTTTGACTGTTAGCTGATAATTATTTTCTTCTTTTCCACCGCAGGCGATAACTATCAAAGATAGAATCAGCATAGAAAGGTTGTTTTTGATCCAGTACTTCATCTGCAAATTTTTGTTTGGTTTGATACCTATAAAGAAATGGTGCTAGCCTGGAACAGCCAATACTCACAAAGGAGTATTTAGCGAGGATAATTCGAGGACACCTGCTTCAAATACCTGAGTAGACAGACATGCCACGTCATAGGCTACAGTGAATTCGGACTACCTCTTCTATTAATCCAAAAGTTTAAGTCTTCTTCTGCCAAAATGCATTTATCGTGATACTCATCTCGTTCGGTGAGCAATCCTGGTGAAATAGAATTGGGAATGACTTTAACAGAAAAAATCTCCTTAACAATGTCGGTATAGGTTATTCCAGCCACATTGATACCCGTTCGCAGATCGATAACATAAATTCCACAAAAGCTACTCTTAGAGCTAATTTCCAATTCATTAAATACAGTAGTATCGTCCCTGATTTTGGAGCAACCAACAAAAAGAAAATTACCGAAGGCAGCCAGCCCTCGCAAAAAGCTATTAAGCTTTATTATACATCTCGTTTTACTCGTTTTTAAGCTATACTCCATTACTTCGCCGGTGCCAGAAAGCAGGAAGTAGATTCTATCATTTAGCAGAACAGGAGAATGGGGCATTGGCAACTCATCCAGCAGAGTTCTATTTGATCTGATGTCAATGAGCTTGCCGGTTCTCAATGTTTTGTTTTTCCAACCAAAAGGCGTATTCGTTCCATCAAAACATGTCACAAATGCTGGCTCTCCATTTTCTAACTCAAGCCCATTCAGATGACACCTGTCTTCAGGCATCAAATCTGTAATGAAACTAGGTTTCCAATAAGTTTTGAAATGATAAAAAGGTGAAACCGAAGAGATGCATGAAAACATGGTGTTTACTACCCAAAGTTGGTCGTTTCCAAACTCTATCTCGTGGGTATCTAAAAAGCCTGTTTGATACCTCGATTGGTGAATAAACAAGTGGTCATGCTTATTCGGATACTCGGGAAAATGTCTGGCTAGTGGACTTGAATTAGAGAACAAATCGATTGAGGTTTTACTGGCTACAGCCAACCTCTGATTGATAGGGTCATAGGCAATACCCATTGGCCTTTTAAAGTTTTTAGCATATTTGACTAGTGTTTCTCCGTTGGTAGAACTTAGGAAAATAATTTTGCCTGCCTGATATGTCGTAAAGGCTAGCGTAATTTTCTGATTGAACAGAATTTTCGGCAGGTTAGCCTCATAGAAAAAAAAGGAAGTCATGCTTCCTAATTAATTTTCGCAAATACAACTTTTTCGCTTGTCTCGTACAATTCGTTGTTCGCATCCCTGCTAAGGTCAAACAAATCTCCCTCAAGAAGGTCTTCTGATATTGACTTAATAACTAGCCGAGAATCTCCATCTTCATCAAGTCCGGAAATTGTTATAGTATTATCAGCGCCAGCAAACAACCATGAACCAGCATCGCAATCAATTACATCAGTTTTATTAGGATCGGAATAGAGGTAGTTGTAACACTGGTCAATACCTCCACCCTCCTCAAATACCCACTTGATTTGATATCGTGTACCTTGTAAATCATACTCTCCAGAATATACGTCATCTCCTTTCAACCTGATTTCCCATTCACCAAGTAAAAGATCCTTTGGATCCGCTTGTAGATCAGGGTCTTCGTTTTCCTCTCCGCCACAGGAAGGAAGCAAAAGCATCGAAGCTGCTACCGCCCTAATTATGTTTTTCTTGTCAGTTTTCATATTAAGTTGATTTATAAACGATTTATATTATTCAATACAACTAAAACTTGTATCAGATTGATCACTACCTTATCACTAAGGGATACCAAGCCAATAAAGTCTGCCGAAAGGTTTTTGCACTCTAACAATTCCGAATATTACTAGCGTTCTAGGAGAAACAATGGTCCTTTCTGAAACTATCAAATCCTTGTCCCTGGCTGCATCAAGGAAAATTATTTCCTCAGGAAGGGTGGCAAGCCTGCCGGAGTCCAGTAAATTATGCGACAGAAATTGTTGTGCCATACTAAAAATACAACCAACAAGAAAAGCAGTAGCAATCAAGATGAGTTTCTTCACGAGTTCGGCAATAGTGGCATACAAAGAAGGCCATCTCGCCACTCCTAACCTATACTCCTTTATGAGTATTTTTTGCCTTGAAAAAATTAAAAAAAAATGTCTCCATTTGGTTTTTAACTGGCATCAAATGTCATAATCAATAATGAACTTCATCATTGATGCAAAGTTTTTCAAGCCAAGCTTAGAGGCAATGTTTTTACGGTGGGTCTTAATGGTAAACTGGCTCAGGTTGAGCTGGTCGGCCATTTCCTTTGTGGTCATTCCTTGCTTAATGTGCTGAATAATATCCATTTCTCTTCTGGTGAGATTAAACTGCTTAACAAAACTTTCATCCTCAGTGAAGCTGGCAGCGTGGTCTGGCTTCCGTAAAGGGAACACCGTTTCTCCGGAAGCAACATTTCTTATTGCTTCCACCAGCTTTTCTCTGGGGCTGGTTTTAAGCAAGTAACCACGTGCGCCGTATTCCCGAGCCTTCTGTATCATATAGTCCTCCCCGTAGGTGGAAAGCATTATGATCTTAACATGAGGATTCCATGCATTGATTTCTCTTGTCACTTCAAGCCCGTTGATGCCAGGCATGTTGATATCCATTAATACCACGTCCACTTGTGTATCTCTCAACAGCGACTGTAACTGTTTACCGCCTGTGGCGGTGCCCACCACCTCCAGGTCGGGCTCCTTTGTTAGCATTAACCTCAGACCATCAATAAACAACAAATGATCATCAGCAATAACGATTCTCAGTTTAGCTGTCATTTTGTTTTGATTTAAGTGGAATCGAAACAATTACCGTAGTTCCGGCCTTATTGGAGTCAATGGCTAACTCACCCTGAAGGTACTGCACCCTCGACTGTATGCTTTTCAGGCCGATTCCGTTTCCCGCTCCGTCGGAAAAGCCTTTTCCATTGTCCTCCACAACCATCTCGAAGGACTCGTCGTGGTAGAAAAGTTGAATAGTTGCTTCACTAGCTTCAGCATGCCTAGGGATGTTGCTGGTAAGCTCCATTACGATCCTGTAGATCATCAACTCTTCATCTTTTCCAAAATACTTGCTCCCTCCCTTTTGGTAAAAAGCAAAGCTTACTCTCGAATCTTCATTCAAATGCTGCACGTAGGCTGCTATAACATCCTTGAGATTGGTATTGGCAAACTCCGGTGGCATAAGATTGTGTGAAACCTGCCTTACATGTGCTGAGGTATCATCCAACAACTGCATAAGAGAGGATTTTTGCCCTTCGTCTGACTCCAGCGACTGAAGATTGAGTTTTATAACAGCCAGGTTACTTCCCAAATCGTCGTGAAGATCTTCTGCGATTCGCTTTCTTTCTTCTTCCTGCGCACTGATAATCCTTTTTACCTGCACTACCTTCTGCTTTTGAAGCTGCGCCGCAATCTTGTTCTTTTCACTTTCGTGCCTCTGGTAGCGATACATAAGGCCAAATGAAATGACCATGGTTTCAACCACTATCCCAATTTCAAAAAGAGAAGGAGGAAGTAAATATGAGTCTGACGTGAGGAACAGGATTCGCTCAATGCCACCGAAAAGGAAAATGCCCAGTCCTGCCAGAATCAACCACCCGGGCTTAAACCCTTTGTATATGCCGTAAGTGCTATAGATAAGTATTGTCACGAGCCCCACAAAAGTGGTTGCGTTGGTGGTCTTTACAACAAAAACCTCAATACCATTGGAAGGCTCCACCAAAAAAACAAGCCATTGCACAAATGTCATAGCCAGTAGAAACCACTTCACTAAAGATACTCCCTTAAACACATAGTCGTTCTTCCCTATACTTCCAATAAACAACTGGACAACGTGCATAAGAAGTACAATAGCGATAGCTCCAGAACTCGCCATAGAGGTGGCCCTATAACCGAGCTCAGAGTCTAGTCCAAGAAATTCCTGATCTAAACCTTCATGCTTCAAGAGCAGAAATATTTGTGCGGTGATATATATGGTGTACCAGAAGTGTATTTTTTCCCGGTTATTTAAAAACAGGTAAAAGTTAAAAATCAGAAACAATAACAACAGCCCTATCATGAGGCCAAAGGAGAAGTAGAATCTGTTCTCTCTTTTTTTCATCGCTCTTGGGTGAAAAAGTGCGAATGCAAACGTCTTATAGGCATGGCTCTCATCTAAGCGAAGATAAAAAGTGTCGATGGAGTTGGCCGGGATTGTGATTGGATAGAGGTAGTGGGAATGTAAATAAGGTCGGCTCTCAAAAGGATGAGAATAGCCGGTGTGGCCAAGTGACTTTAGGGAGCCCTGGTGATTTTGAAAGAGTTCGGCGTCTCTGATACCAAGCTGCCCCATAAAAAAGATTAGCGACTTGCTTACCGGGTCTTTGTTTTCGATCGAGAATCTATACCAATAAAAATATGGATCATACCCCCAGAATATAACCGGCTCACTGCCCATTGGCTTGAAACCACCACTTTGCTGCAACACCGAGTCAACTGTCAGCAAAGTATCCGCTTTGAATATTTCGATATAACTGTTAATAAAGGGAAATGTATCTTCCTTGCAAATAGCTGCATCAATCGGCTGGCTCGCTAACTTTGCCGCAGTCATCAGCATCGCAACAATCAAAAGAGTCATTTTCAGAAGGGCCTTCATTACCCGAGCAAACTAAGTGGTTCTTTTGGGAATAAGAAATACAAACAAAGGAGTATAGTGGGTTTCCTATTAGCACAAGCACATTGACTATGAACTCGTTAGGAAGAAAAATGAATTTCAACCCAGTCTTTCTATAAATCCAATAGATTTTCACAACTTGTTCATTCAAAAAAGTGGCCTCCGAAAATGAATGACTATTTAACTACAATTCTTTCGATCAACAGCAGATCATCACTGCTTTTCATACTCCTGGTTTTTATTTCGGTGCTTTCGAATTGTGACAATGCCTCCGGTCAGCAAGAAAAGAAAGTCGTGAGTACTGTTGATTTCGCAGTCGATACCATCCCTACCCTCAACGCTACTAAGCTGGAATTGACAAAACAGTATTGTTTGGAAAACTATGGCGTGGCGAGCTACAAGCTGGACAGCCCAAAAATTGTACTGGTGCACTTCACTGTCATTCCAACACTGGAAGAAACCGTGGAGTACTTTCAGAAAGATTCCATCGAATCGAGCCGAACCAACATCAGCAAGTTTAGTCAAATGAATGTGGGCATTCACTACATCGTTGACAAAGACGGCAGCATCTATAAGCTCGTTCCCGACACCGTAATTGCTCGTCACGCCATTGGCTTCAATCATGTCTCCATTGGTATCGAAAACATTGCCAAAGACGCAGCTGATCTCACTCCTGCTCAGCTGGAGAGCAATGTAAAGCTGATTGCGGTGCTGAAGGAAAGAAACCCTGGTCTGGAATATTTGGTAGGTCACCATGAATACAACGACATCTCGCTGGCTCATTACAAGCTGTTTCTGGCGGTAGATGAGTCGTACAAACCACACAACAAGCCAGATCCGGGGCCAAAGTTCATCGCTGATCTCAGGGAAAAGCTCAAAGCTGAACACAACCTAACTTTTATGAAATAATGATCGCCCGCATTTGGCATGGCTGGACTACCCCGGAAAACGAAATGGCCTACCAGACCATTTTACTTAATGAGGTCATTCCTGGCATCAAGGCAAAGAATCTACCCGGCTTCAGAAAGATGCAGGTCATGAAACGGCCTGTGGATGGCGAAACAGAATTTACAACGATCATGTATTTCGACAGTCTCGAGAACATCAAGAGTTTTACCGGAGATGACTACGAAACAGCCTACGTTCCTGAAAGAGCCAGGGCAGTACTGAAGAGGTTTGATGGCAAAGCCATCCACAGAGAGTTGGTAGAAGAAACTTCTATTAGTTGAGCGGATTGCTCATCAAACCAACCCTGGATACATCGTTTCAATTAGCAAAATCAAGCCTGCTACGTATCACATGGATTCAGAGCACAACAGTGCTTTGTTACTCCATATTCGAAAGTTCCAAAGCATCAGGATTATTGACTTATTCTTAATTTAACTGTCATTTTTTGTCGCTTGTAACAACATGCTCTGCTTTTTAGGCTAAAAAAACGCCAACCTCGCATTCCAGACATTTCTAATTTTCTTTTAGAAAAACTAAAAAGCACTATGAAATAACACTATCATAACGTACTTTATTGGTCGGTATTTGTTCGGTTTAGTAATATTGATTAAAAATGGTGTTAACGCCCACAAACTGATAGAGCGAAATATTTCTGATCTATTAACTCAAGTCGGCGCATATTACATCTATTTAATATCTGTTAACGGTATTACTAGGCAATCACTTGCCTCAACCAGCTAAAGTATGTCTCAGTTCGTCACTATTAACGAGTATAGCGGTGAACCCAATCTTTGGGATCGGCTGGTTCGGTATGGAGACAAAACAGCGCTTAGATCAATCTACTCCGCCTATGCCCAACTCCTGTTCAACTACGGCATGCACGTGACGCAGAACAAAGATTTGGTCAAAGATTGCATTCAAGACCTGTTTTTAGAGCTGCTAAAAAACCACGCAACCCTCGGCAAGACCTCCTCAATCAGGTACTATCTGTACAAGGCACTTCGGCGAAAAATTATTTATGAGGAAAAGAAGATTACACGCCAAATGTCGAGCCAGGAGCATTTTTCAGACACAGATGGTGCCGAGGTATTCTTCGAATTTTCAGAAACAGTTGAAAAAGTTAATGCATTGAGCCGAAAGAAGCTTCTTCAGTCGGTTCAATCCTTGCCTAAAAGACAACAAGAGGTTATCCAATTAATTTTTTTTGAAAACCTAAGCAGAGACGAGGTTGCTGAGATCTTGGAAATTGACGCCAACTACCTGTACACCATTACCTGGAAAGCCATCAAGGCCCTGCGGAAAGTTTTGGTGCCTAAGCAGGTGATTCTACACCTCATACACATCCTCCTTGGCTTGTCTGCATTGAACTAACCTAATTCTACGCCAAAACATCTTCCTAAAAAACGCTGTTGTCGCCCTCAACCCGATAAATCAGAATTTTTTTCTCAAAAAAGGTAGAGATTCCATTTCTGCCTCCTTTTAGTATTAAACGTAGTCATAAAGCGAAAATTTATGAACCCTACCTTTAATACCGTAGAAGACCTAATCGTAGACAATTCCTTCAGAAAGTGGGTGCTTCAAAACGACCCCAAAGCAAAAGCGCAATGGAAGCAGTACCTTTCTGCGAACCCCGAAAAGAAAGAGCTGGTTGAAGAAGCCAAACAATTCCTCAAAAAGCTTCCAAGGGTAAACTATCAATTGCCCACCTCCGACTTAGAAATCATTTGGGCTCAAATTGAAAAAGCCTCCGAGTCTGAAATATATAATCAGGAGCAGACAATGGCGTCAACACCCACGGGTGCCCGGGTGCGGTCAATTTCCTCCAAATGGTACTACATGGCCGCCTCTATTGTCTTAATTCTAATTGCGTTCGGAATCAGCCAACGCTACAGCAGCCTGCTAGGAGACACAACTGTGTCTTTCCACACAAAATATGGCGAAAACCAAACGATTGAACTGCCCGATGGATCGGTGGTGACTCTGAATGCCAACTCGAGCCTGACCTATAACAGCGAACACTTCGATGACGACCGCAGAACGGTAAAATTGGACGGCGAAGCCTTTTTCAAAATAAGCAAGCGTGCCTTGCCAGGCGGCGGCAAAATTAAGTTCATCGTTGAAACAGCCGACCTGGAGGTAGAAGTTCTGGGCACGGAGTTTAATGTGAACACCAGAAGGGCTAGCACAAAAGTAGTACTTACCGAGGGCCAGGTACAGATCAAGCTCACGAAGACCGACAGTGTAGGGCCAATCACCATGCTGCCCGGCGAAAAAATCACATATACCTCAGGTCAGAAATCGCCAACGAAGGAGCAAGCTAAAGTGAATGTTGCCACCGCCTGGAAAGAAAATGAACTCATTTTCGAAGACACCCCCGTGGGTGAAATTATTCACGTGCTGGAAGACAATTATGGCCTGAGAATAAAACTGAAAAAACCAGGGATTGCTGAGCGGCATTACACAGGGAAATTCAAAAATCCTGACCCTGAAGTCATTTTAATGGCACTCTCAGGTCTGTTTGACCTGAAACTTGAGCGCCGCAACGGAACTGTTACTCTAAACTAAAGCTGCCTATGGAAAACCAATGTAGAACAATTAAAGATCGAACCAGTACCAAGGAAATTAAACTGCAAAACTTATGAAAATCTCTACAAAAAAATTTTTGTACTCGGTAGGATTTACCTTTCTACTCCTACTCTACCACAGTGGAATTGGGCAACCTGTCGATGACCTTTTGTTGTCAGCAGACGCTAGCTTATCCAACACCTATACTATAGAAGAAGCGCTCGAACACCTGGAAAAGAAACACCAGGTATCGTTTCACTATGAAACACAAATGGTCAGGAACGCAAAAGTTTCTGGCGATCTGTCTGATTTCGATCGGGAAGACCTGCAAGATGCACTGAGCATTTTGCTGGAACCCTTAAAGCTCAACTTTCGCAAACTGGATGATAACTATTACCTGATTGTGAAAGACAATACCCCAAAGAAAATTGAAGGCCAAAAGACAGCGGGCTTTACCACCTCTCTTGACAGGGGGCCACTTTACGCTTCAATTGCCAAGATCAATTCGTACCAGCTACCAAAAATCCCCGTTTTAAGAGAGCAGACCATATCCGGTAAAGTAACAGATGAGAAGACTGGAGAAGGGCTACCAGGCGTAACAGTACTAGCCAAGGGAACCACAACTGGCACAACAACTGACATGGATGGTCAGTATCGCCTTACTGTTGGCGATGAAGTCACCACTCTTGTATTTTCATCGATTGGTTTTGTTACCGTAGAAGTTCCTATCGCTGGCAGGTCCACTATCAATTTTGCGATGAAAGAAGACGTGACCAGCCTGGACGAAATTGTAGTTATTGGTTACGGTACGCAAAAAAGGTCGGATTTAACTGGCTCTGTTGGTTCTGTGAACACGGATCAGCTTCAGCAGCGCCCCGCACCTTCTTTAAACCAGGCCATCGCAGGCAGAATACCCGGCGTGCAGGTAAATATCAACTCAGGTCGCCCTGGTGGAAAATCGAATGTAAGAGTTCGTGGCTTCAGCTCTATCAACTCTTCCAATAACCCACTGTATGTAGTGGACGGAGTGCAGTTGCCAGTGGGCAATCAAACACAACGGAGCTCCGCCATTGACTATATTAACCCCAGCGATATCGTTTCTGTTGAAGTGTTAAAAGACGCTTCCTCAACAGCTATTTACGGCGCCAGAGGTGCCAATGGCGTTATCCTTATCACGACAAAAAAGGGCAAGTCAGGAGAAGGCAAAATCACCTATGATGGAATCTTCAGTGTAAACACCTATGGCCCTAACAAGCCAGAGGTGCTGAACGCAAAGGAATACCTGGAAGTGGAAGACCTTGCCTGGCGCAACATGGAAAAATTTGACCCAGACGGTTGGGCTGCTGGCAAATGGGCGTATCTAAATCCTGCGCTAAAAAGGACGGATCCGAGGCTTTTCGATGCCAATGGCAATCCCTACTACGACACTAACTGGATAGAAGAAACAACGCAGAACAAACTATCCCAAAATCATCAGTTAAACTTCAGCGGTGGTGATGATAAAACGACCTACTCATTCTCTTTGGGTTACAGAGATGATGAAGGCTTGTACAGAACGTCGTTTATGACCAGGTACTCAGGCAGACTGAATATCGAAACCAAAGTCAAAAAATGGCTTACAGTGGGCGCTAACCTCAGCTATAACTACCAAAAAGAAAACAATGTCGACTATAGCGATCAGGTGCCACGCCGAATGGTGGAAGATTTCCCATTCCTTCCTGTGTACTATCCCGACGGCACCTACGCCGACAACAGAGACTACCCTTTTGCCGAAGGAACTATGAGCTCAGTTCACAACCTACTGGAGCGTGAATACCTGATCAGTACACAGACCATGCTGGGTAGTGCTTTCACCAACATCACACTGGCAGAAGGCCTGGTTCTTCGCACTGTGCTTGCTTCCAACATTGTAACCCGAGGAACACAACGCTATGAAGGTCGCACTATCCAGATCGGCTCCCAGGGACGTGCCTGGCTTGCCGAGGAAGAAGAAGACTTTTGGTCATTTGAAAACTATTTGACCTACACTAAGAACTTCGCTGAAATTCATTCCTTCACAGGCATGCTTGGTCTGTCATGGCAGGAGTCGAATTATTTTGGTCAGTCTTCAGAAATCAGAAATTTCTCAACAGACTACTTCAAGTACAACAACCTGGGAGCTGGTAGCCAGAATTTGGGTGTGGGATCAGGTGCCAACAGAGAAGCGCTCAACTCGTATTTCGGTCGTTTCAACTACAGCCTGATGAACAGGTACCTCATCACATTTACCGGCAGAGCCGATGGTTCATCTAAGTTTGGCGACAACAATAAGTACGCTTTCTTCCCATCAACAGCGTTGGCGTGGAGAATAAGTGAAGAGGGTTTTATGCAGAGTGTCCCTGCTGTCTCCAATTTGAAGCTTCGTACAAGCTACGGTCTGACTGGTAACTCAGAAATACCACCTTATTCTTCTTTATCATTATTGGGTTCTGGCTACGCAGCCATTTTGAACGACAGCAGAGTGGGTGGCACAGGCATCAATCGCCTGGCAAACCCTGACTTAAGATGGGAAAAAACGGCACAAGCAGACGTTGGCATTGAATTGGGCCTTTTCAAAGGGAGAATAGGCATTGAAGCTGACTATTATTACAGGAAGACCACAGACATGCTGCTTGATGCACCGGTTCCGCAGACCAGTGGTTATGCAACCATCCGCAGAAACGTTGGATCGATGCAAAACAAAGGGCTTGAACTTGCATTGAACACTGTAAACATTGAATTCAACAGGTTCTCGTGGAATACCTCATTCAATATTTCGTTCAACCAGAACAAAGTATTGGAACTGGCTACCCGCTCAGACATCTTTGGAGTGGGTGGTCCTGGCATCACCAACCAAACAAGCATTATTCGTGAAGGCGAACCTGCTGGTGCTTTCTGGGGCCTTAACCGCCTGGGCGTGTGGGGAACCGACGAAGCTGCTGAAGCTGCTGAATTTACCAGCTATAGAAATGGTCTGACTATGCTGCCAGGCGACATCAAGTATGAAGACGTGAACGGTGATAAAGCCATCACAGATGCTGATAGAATGATCATAGGCAATGGTAGCCCTAAAGGATGGGGTTCGTTCATTAACAATGTACGGTTCGGTAATTTCGACCTGACATTGGATTTACAGTTCATGTATGGCAACGATATCATGGACATGAACCTTCACTCAAGCGAAGACCGCCAGTCGCTGGCCAACAGCTACCGGACTGTACTGAACGCATGGACTCCTGAAAATCAGAACACCATGATTGCGCAGGTAAGAGACACCCGTGCAGGCTATGTAACCAACGTGGATACACATTGGGTGCAGGACGGCTCATTCATCAGGGGTCGAAACTTATTGCTGGGCTATTCCTTGCCAACAACAGCAGTTGAAAGAATCAAGCTTAGCAATGTCAGGATTTATGCTTCTACTCAAAACTTTTTCCTGATAGTAAGCGACGAAGTAATTGGTGATCCTGAGATTACCCCAATTCGTGGTAATGACAGTAACAATGTATTCTCGCAAGGGATGAAATGGCACGAGTACCCTAAGCCAACAGTATGGACAATGGGTATTCAGATAGGACTTTAGTCAGTGTCAGTTTTTCCAACCATAAAAAGACAAACATCATGAAGAAATATTCGATAAAAAACATAGGCAAAATCGTTTTGAGTGGCACATTGCTACTCTGGACAGGATGTTCAGGTTTTTTGGACGAAGAAGACCCATCTAATCTTACTCCTTCAAACTACTATACAATACCTGACCATGCGGAGGCAGCCGTCGCAGCCGTATACGATAACACCAGGTTCTATGGTGACGGTGCCGGTATCTTCTCTTCCAACTGGCAACTTTTGGAGGGCCCTACAGGTACGTCTACCACGGAAACTGCTCAAAACTCAGATTTGAACAACTTGTATTCTCTCACCTGGGACGGCAACACCGGCCACATTCTCAACTGGTGGAGAGGTATCTATCGCCTGGTTGCCCAGGCCAATCTGGTACTGGACAGGGTTCCAGACATAACGCCGATGGATGAGGCTCAAAAAGCCCGAATTCTCGGACAAGCCAGGTTTTTGCGAGCATGGGCCTATTTCTACGCTGTGAGGCTGTGGGGAGATGTTCCGTTGATCCTGGAACCACAAACGGCCTCCTCAGAGAACTTCTACCCGTCTCGTGCCACTCAACAGGAAGTATACGATCAGATTGTTGCAGATTTAATAGCTGCTGAATCGGCAGGACTTCCATGGACTGATGTGACCGGACGTGTTTCAACGTCCGCTGTCAAGGCCATGCTCGCAAAAGTGTACCTTACCATGGCTGGCAAACCGCTTGATAAAGGAACGTCTCACTACCAGTTAGCCGCTACCAAAGCCAAAGAGATTATCGATAATGCTGGTGAAATAGCACTTTTTGATACCTACGCTGAAGTCCATGACGAAAGCCTTGGAAACAGGAAAGAGCACATCTTCAGTTTACAGTACAATAACCTGGTGGCAGACAACCCAATGGGTAATATGTTCCCGAACTTTAAGCCTGTGAGCTATCGTGGCCCTTCCGGAACGGGTAGTACAGTTCCCACCTTGTCGTTCTACAACTCCTATGAAGACGGAGACATCAGAGCGGTGGATCAGGAAGGCTATTTCTATACTACCTACTACACCAATGGTAGTGGAGCACCATTTGACCTCGGCGCACCATATATCTTCAAGCATTTCAATGTTATTGCCAACGGCACAGAAGGGGTTCCTGGAACTGCCAAGGACAATCTCAATGTGCCAATGATTCGTTATGCAGAAGTGCTTCTGATTTATGCAGAGGCACAAAATGAAGTGGCCGGCCCCTCGCAAGCTACTTACGATGCGCTTAAGGCTATAAGAGACAGAGCGGGGCTGATAACTCCTGCTTTAGGAACGTTCAGTCAGGCTACCTTCAGAGAGGCTGTTTGGAAAGAGCGCTGGTTTGAATTCTGCTATGAAGGCATCACCTGGTTTGATATGATCAGGCTGCGAAAAGTGTTCAATGAAACCAACGGTGGGTTTGATGATTTTGTCGGGCACGTCAACCTAAACTCCGATCAGGCACTTCAGGCTAAGCATCTATTGTTTCCAATTCCAATACAGGAAATAGTGAACAACCCGAATCTCGCACCTCAAAATACAGGGTATAATTAACTAATCAATTAAACTCTGCTCTCCCCGGTTGCATTCATAGGGTTTTGCAATCGGGGAGTTTTTTTTCTGGCTCCCACCAAGTAGAAATACTTCCTACAAGCTTGGTCAAGCTTGTATTATAGCCGACAGGGCAAAGAATCAGAACCTCCTATCGAAGGAAAACTCCTCGGAACTAAGTAGCCTGATTTTTTTGAAGTCTTGATGGCCGGGATTCAAAATGTAGTTAAACTCCTGGGGAATAATAGCCGATGGGACTCTGAGCACAGCAGTGTTACCACTTTTCACCCATTTATCACCCACATTTCTTGTCGACACTTGTTGGGAAAATTCCCTCCAGTTGCCGGGTAGGTCATTTAAAACCGCCCTCTCAATAGCAAGATCATCGGGTATCTCAATCGTCATTACCCTAAATCCAGCATCAAGCCCTTCCCCACTCCTGTGCACCAAATTCTCCAGGCAGGCCAGTGACCTTGATCCGGCAGTATATATGACAAAAGTACCTTTTGAATTCCATCTTGCCACAAACCCGGAAGCATACATGCTTGTGCTAAACTTAGCCAGCGTAATCCGATAAACCTTCACGCTGTATCACCATGCTGAATGCGATCCAGCTCTTCGCTGATGAGATCAATACCATCAGAGGTTTTGATAAGGTGTAAAGGAGTACGATTATCAATGCCGAAGGCAGGCTTAATAAGCCAATTGAGGAAAGACGCTCGTGTGCCAAATGTATCAGCTCCTTTTCGGTAAAGAGCTACCAGCTTCAGCATTAGTTCACTTTTGGCAGGGCTGAACTTGATATGCTGCGCCTGATATTTATGAATAGTTTTAGGGTTAAGCTCAACGACCTCAGCCATATAATCGTGGTGACCAAAAAGCCCCACTACATCGTCAAAAATGGTAGCAGGCACCCCTTCAAGTGCTTCAAAGGCCAAGGTGGCGTGGTTAGAAACTCTTGGCCTAAGTCTCTGATAGATGACCTCAGGCTCTTCCGCCATCATCTTACGACCCAACCCATCCACATTATAGTTCTTCATAAAACGAAGATAGGAATTTTTTCCTGAAATAAAAGAATATTTTCTCTATTCAGTTCTCAGTGCATCAACCGGATTTTTCTCCGAGGCCCGTAACGTCTGAGAGGCGATGGTTACCACCCCCAAAAAAAGTAAAATCACAGCCCCAAGAAAGAGCGTGCCATAGCCCAATGCTACCCTGTTGGGAAAATTTTGCAGCCATAAATTATTAACGAAATAGCTCAAAGGGGCAGCTATCACGACGGAAACGACAAGCAATACCACAAACTGCCTGGACAATAGTAAAACAATACTAAGCCCCGAAGCGCCCAGCACCTTTCTAATGCCAACTTCCTTCGTTCTTCTTTCGGTGGTGTAGGTGGCCATACCAAGCAAGCCCAAACACGAAATAACGATAGCAAGAAATGCAATGACTCCGATGATGGTCACCAAATCGCCCATCCAGAGGTTCACATTGACAAGCTGGTCGTTGTAAAACTGATACTTGAATGGATGGGCCGGATCTATGGACTTCCACTTCGCCTGCATTGCCGCCAACGCTCCCGTTACATTGCCCGTGCTCAGCCGAATGTTCAAATAGCTGAAGTGGGTTGGCTCGTTGATAAACATTAAGGGGCCAATCTGATCCTGCATTACGGGAGTCTGAAAACGAAAGTCTTTCATGATGCCTATCACTTCTCTGGGTTTTTCGTATCCGTAAACCGTCACCAGCTCTCCCAGCGCATTAGCGGCAGATACATAACCCAGTGATTTGGCCCCGGTTTCATTGATCATAACAAACCGGCCAGCCTCGTCCACAACCGGAAGATTTCGACCTGCTACTACCGCAAGGCCCAGGTTTCCCAGAAACCCTGAGTCAACCCTGAGATACTCGAAAGCAATTGGATCACTCTCACTGTCGCTGGGCTTCACGCCAATGCCATTGGTCATAGCCATTGCAGGGAGAAACTCACAAGCCGAAATACCAGAAACACCTGGGATCGAACTCATTTCTGAAATGAGAAGTTGGTAGTCGTTGCCCTGTAAAGGCACGTTCACAATATTCTCCGAATCAAACCCATATTCAAACTCCACAAAGTGCCTGAACTGCCTGAAAATTAAAATAGAGGTGACAATAAAGAAAAGCGAGATGACAAATTGAAAGGACAGCAAAACTTTGCGAAAACCCAGCTTCGACCGACTGTCCTCATTTAGCTTTTTGAGGGATTTCAATGGAGAGAAACCGGACAACCTAACTGCCGGATAAAGGCCGGCAATGACGCCTGTTACAACAGCCAGACCGACGAAGCCAGCATAGACGACCGGGCTGCCTCCCAGGTCGAAATGGAGAAATTTATTGGCGCACAACCCCTCGAAGCCTGGTTTAAGAATCAGTAAAAGGGCAACTCCCATGACCAATGCCAGCAACGACGTAAGCACAGATTCGATCATGAATTGTGTGACAAGATTTCCCCTTTTGGCTCCGTTTACTTTTCTCACACCAATCTCTTTTGCCCTCGTCAGTGCCCTGGCTATCGATAAATTGGTATAGTTGAGGCAAGCAGTTAGCATGATTATCAGTGCTAAGAAGCCAAGGATGTAATAGCCCTCTACAGGGAGTTGAAGACTGGGCGGATTACCGACGAAAATACCCGGTGTTATTTTCGTGAGCGGTTGAGGAATCAGTTTTAGCCCTTTCAAGTCTTCATTGCCTTCATACTTTTGCACCACCAGCTGATCCAGAGCACTTATCAAATCAGTCACTGTTTTGCCCTCCTGGAGTGTAGCGTAGGTGTAACTGTACGAATACCGTTGCCAATCATCCACATGGTTTTCCGTCTTCTTTTCACGCTGCAACGCTGGTAAAGACGCAGTAGATACAAGCACATCAAACTTGAGATGCGATTTGTATTTCTCTGCATCCAGAACACCCGTGATAGTAAATTGTCCCCAATCAACGGGGCTGGAGCCCGTCTCACTGCCAAAGTCAAGCTGAATGATCCTAAGTCCCCGGTCAAAAAACCTGACGGGCTTACCCAACAAATCCGAATAAGAGCCATCGTTGCCAACAAGCCGTTTGGCTACCTCGCTGCTGATAATCATCAAATTAGGGGCCTGGAGGGACGCCGATTCGTCTCCCACTTCCAATTCGAAGCCAAGGACTTGAAAGAAAGTCGGGCCGGCAAAATAGCCTGTAAGTTCTATGCTCTTGTCGCCCACCACAAGTTCGCCACCAACACCCGGCACCAGCTGAGTGGCTGCCTCCACAATGGGGAAGTCCTGGGTTAAAGACTCTTCCAACGGAAAGGGGCTTGAAGCATTTGGCGCCGAAGACCTGGGGATTTTTGATAGAATTCGATAGGTTCTGTCCTTGCTGAGCGAGAATTGATCATAACTTTTCTGGTCTGCCAGCATCAATAATATGAGCATGCAAACCGACATAGCGGCAGCAAGCCCAAAAATATTGATGAGCGAGAATGCCTTGTACCTTAAGATGTTCCTCACTCCAACTTTTAAATAATTCTTGAGCATGGCTTTTCTATTTATTTGAAACCTATAAACCACGGGCCTCATAATGGCTGGCCGAAAAAGAAATAACACATCGGCAACCAATCGCCGATTGGCTTTGCGATAACCTGAAACGGCCAGCCTCTCGGCATGCAGTTCCATCAAATCGCCTTCTATGCCAGGAAGCAGGTCTGGATCGCAAAACCAGCGAAGGAATTTGAGTGCCCAATTTGGTGGCCGATTATTTAAATTCTTCATCATTCCATCCTTAGCGCCTCTACCGGATTTGTGCGGGAAGCCCTCAACGTTTGTGAGCCTATCGTTAGCAGTCCAAGAAGCAAAAGAATACCTGAACCTATAAAGACTGTTCCAAACCCAAATTCGACCCTGTTAGGCAGGTACTGTAGCCAGAGATTGTTGAGAAAGTAGCTTGCCGGTGCGGCAATACCTACTGATATAATCAGCATCAGCAAAAGCTCTTTGCTTAGCAACAATGCAATGGCGAGCTCCGGAGCCCCCATCACTTTACGAATACCCACTTCCTTGGTACGGCGCTCAACAGAGTAGGTAGCCATGCCCAGTAGCCCCAGGCAGGCAATCAAAACCGACAGAAAAGCGATAAAGCCCAGAATGGAAACGATGTCGAAAATAGCCTGATGGGTGGCAGCCAGCTGCTCATCAAAGAACCGGTACTTAAAAGGATGCACCGGGTCAACCGATTCCCATTTGGCCTTTAGCACCTCCACCGTACCCATTAAATCGTCAGACGAAAGCTTAACGTTCAAAAAGCCATACTGCTCCAAATCGCTTCGCATGGCCAATGGCGATATTTTGTCCTCATTGACCAAAATTTTAAACTGAAAATCTTTCACAACCCCCGCTACCTCAAGCGTATTTCCCCACTCGGTCTCATATAATTGTCCGACCATGTCGGCGGGGTGCTCAAATCCCATGACCCTCACAGCCGCTTCATTCACTAAAATGTGTTTATCCGTCCCTTGTCCGTGAGGCGGCAACGGTTTGCCAGCTATCAGTTTGATGTCCAGTGTCTCAATAAAGTGTTCATCGGTGCGCAGGCTCCCAAACTGGGTATACTCATCTTCGGAACCCAGCTTTCTCAAAGTAAAGTTGTTGTTGGTACCACCCGCTGGAATAATGTCGCAGGCTGAAATGGACGTTACCCCGGGAACCGACGAAAGCGCTGTTCTTACCAGCTCATCATCAACTCCCTGTAGTTCAATATTGACGATGTTTTCGGTAGCGAAGCCGTATTCGAAATTGATGTAGTGCTTGAACTGGCGGAAAATCAGAATGGAAGTAACGATGAAAAGCAGCGACACAACAAACTGAGACACTCCCAGCACTTTCCGTAAACCCATTTTTCCACGACCAGCCGTGGCATTGGCTTTCAAAACCTTTACAGGCTGATACGACGCCATGACAAACGCCGGGTACAAACCAGCAACAATTCCTATCGCCAAAGCGAAGCCCACAAAAATGAGGTAGATTCCCCAGCCCGTAGGAAAATCAAAGCTAAAGTGCTGATTCAGCCATAAATTCATGAAAGCTGGCTTCAGAAAAAGAATAAGTATCAACCAGGCAAAGGCCAGCGAAAGCAAGGACATCAGTACCGACTCACTCAGGAACTGGAAAACCAGATTGCCCCTGTGTGCGCCATTGGTCTTTCGCACGCCAATTTCTCTTGCTCTGGTAGTAGCACGGGCAATGGACAAGTTCATATAGTTAAGACAGGCACATACCAGCACCACAAGGGAAAGCAATCCCAAAAAGTAATAACCGAATGCTGGCAGTCGGTAATTGGTATCGTTGTTCTCCAGCCCCATAGCAATATCAGCCATCGGCTGGCCCTTAAAGATGATATTCCTTTTTCCTTCATCCTCCATGTTCTTGTACATGCGAACGCCAAGGGACTGCAAACCGGCCTGGAGGTCAGCTTCGGTGCCGGATTCGTCCATCACCACATAGGTATAGTTTTGCCAGTAATGCTCCCAGTTGTCGGTCAGGTTCTCCAGCTTGCTTTCCGTATACAACCTCTGCCGGGTAGCCATCGACATTAGCACATCAAAATGGATATGAGACCGGTAAGGCTCATCAGCAATGACCCCGGTTACTGTAAAGTTCCCCCATTCAACGGGTGCCGCTCCACCTGATCCATGGTCGAGCGGAAAAGGCAGTTGCCGGTCTGCAAAAGACACTACCTTGCCAAGAGCATCTTCTTGCCCAAAAAGATTGGCCGCCAACTCGCTTGACAGCACAATTGAATTCGGGGCCGACAGTGCTGAGATTTTGTTACCTTTTTGAAGATCGAAATCAAATACTTCAAAAAATTGCTTTTCGGCAAAATAGCCACGCATTTCCAGGAGCTTTTGCCCGTACTCCACATCCCCTCCCACACCAGGCATCAAATGGGTGCTTTGTTCGACGGCCGGATACTCAGTTCGCAACACCTCTGCTAGCGGAAAGGGAGAGGTAGCATAAGCCTGCCTGAAATCTTCCGAATCGGTCAGAATCCGGTAAATCCTGTCCTTTTTTGAATGAAACTGGTCATATCTGTGCTGGTCGGCCAGCATGAGAATCACCAGCATACACACCGACATGGCCACTGCCAACCCGAATACATTAATGAAGGAAAACGCCTTGTACTTAAGGATATTCCTCAGACCCACTTTGAGATAATTCCTGAACATACCGTAACTGTTTAAATGGTAAGAGCCCTCCATTGGCCGGATAATTCCGGGTCTGAAAAGCAGTAAAACATCAATAATAAATCTACGGTTAGCCTTACTCCGACCCGACTTGCCGAGCCTTTCGTTGTATAATTCCATCAAATCGCCCTCAACCCCAGGCAGTAAATCCGGGTGGCAAAACCAGCGAAAAAACCGGTGCCAAAATTTCGGCGGCGAGGTTATATCGTTCATATCAGCTCACAAACTTCACATCAAAGGCCACTTCGGGGATGGCCGCCCACATTTCGTTTCTAGTGCTTCGGGTGTACTCCATTGCCTTTTTTCCAAGAGCAGTAATCTGAAAGTACCGCTTCGGTCGACCTGCTCTCTCTTGAGTAGCTTCGCCGTCCTTCGATTCCAAATAGCCTTTCTGCTCAAGCCTCTTAAGTGCCGTTTGCAATGCTCCTACACTCACGTTGCGGGAAAGTCTCTCTTCAATTTCCTTTTTGATAGAGACTCCATAAGCGTCGCCATGCAAAATGCCTACCGTAAGCATGACTACCTCTTCGAACTCTCCCAATTGAAACTTCTTCATTTGCCTGATAATTAATTCCTAAATGTAGTATTGCAAAGGATGGAAGTTTCTAGATAATTTCCTAATTGTAGTAATATTTTATTTTGGAGTGGTTTAAAAGATGCAGGAATGGTTTAGGCGCAGAGTAAAGACAATACGTTACATCCATTCTGCAAAAAATGATGCGTTAAATCGATGCCGCAATCGGCCCTTCATATTGCCGTATTTACACATCGAACGAAAAAGTTAAGCTCCCCAACTTTGTATCGTACCAAAAAAGAAACAACTATGGCTACTTTAACACTAGAAAAATCAACCAAAAGTGACAAGATCATCTTTTGGGTATTTACAAGCGTTTTCGTTCTGTTTGACGGCGTCGGCGCTATTGGCTTTAATACGCCCCTCGCCATTGAAGGCATTGCTCATCTGGGCTTCCCCGATTTTTTCCGTGTTGAGCTTGGCATTGGAAAAATCATTGGAGGTATTCTCCTTATTGTTCCGCAAGTACCTCACCGACTAAAAGAATGGGCCTATGTAGGGTTTGGCATTTCCACCCTTTCAGCGATTATAGGCCACCTGGCTGTGGACAGCAGCCTGGAACATGTGTACCTGCCGCTAATTGTCCTGCTGGTGCTGGTCGTATCCTATGTATACTACCACAAGACCAGGGCATACTGAAAAACAAGAATTTGACGAGTTCATAATATCCAAGTTGACTAATGGTGCGGGTATACCGGCACCATTTTTTATTCCATAATGCCTCCACGTCGGTTCCTTTCCCAGGGCTTTTCGAATCAATCCGGTATTTTTTATTTACTCGAATCAAGCAGTTAAATTGCATCACAATCATCAGCTATGACCAACATTCCACTCGTTGACGGCGACTACCTTCTGCAAAAATTTCCCGGCAAGGGTGGCTGGACTTACGCTCAAATTCCGGAGGTGCTTCAGGATAAAAGCTTTCCATTTGGATGGGTTCGTGTGCGTGGAAGCATCGACGACTACGAGTTGAAAGGCTATAAGCTTGCACCAATGGGCAATGGCCAGCTTTTTCTGCCTGTAAAAGCTGAAATCAGGAAGAAGATTGGCAAGCAAGAGGGCGACACCGTAAAGATCATTCTTTACAAAGACACACTTCCCCTTGAAGTGCCTCAGGAAATCATCGATTGCTTCTCAATGGAGCCACCAAAAGCCTACGAAAACTTTCAGAAGTTCTCAGAAAGTGAACAAAAATACTACCTCCAATGGGTGTATGATGCTAAAACAGAAGACACCAAAGCCAACAGGATCGTGAAAATGATGGACCGATTGGCAGCCGGCAAAAAGATGTACGATCCGGATTAATGCTAATCCCGGCAGGCCGAGTCCTTTGATTCCTCATAGGCTTCCTTTGACGTATCTCCTCTCAGGAGGGCAGGGCGAAAAATGGTGGCGGGTTGAGCGCCTAGCTAGTGCGTTAATTTTTCGATGATTTTTGGTTACTTTTCATCAAGGAAAAGTAACAGCCAGCCCGGCTTAAGGGCAAAACGCTAAAACCTAAAGAATGCCATTGTAATTCGCATGTAACTTGTTTTTACCTCATAACAGAACCACCATGTCCAACATTGACCTCATCATCGAAGAACGCCCCGCCGATATTGGCCACTTTTTAGTCGGTCGCCTCCTCCCCTTCCGTGGCCGCCGCATGGTAGGCCCGTTCATCTTCATCGACCACATGGGTCCGGCCGTGATGGGGCAGGACGACAACCTGGACATTGGCCCGCACCCTCATATCGGACTTTCAACCCTGACCTACCTGTTTGAAGGGCATGTGATCCACAGGGATACCCTTGGCTCCCATATGGAAATCAATCCCGGCGAAGTGAACTGGATGACCTCTGGAAAAGGTATCGTACATTCAGAACGGACGCCCGAGTACCTGCGGCATGCTGGCAAGACGCTGCACGGTTTGCAGATTTGGGTGGCCTTGCCCAAAGCCCTGGAGCAGATGGAACCAGAGTTTTTCCACGTCGCCAAAGAAGACATCCCTACCTGGGAAAAAGACGGAGCCAGCTTCAAACTCATAGCCGGAGAGGCTTTTGGCAGAAAGTCTCCAGTGCCGGTCTACAGCCCACTCTTTTTGCTGGAAATAAAAACCCGGGAGAAAAAGACCATCGACATTAGCAAAGACCTGTTTGGCGATGTAGGTCTGTATATTCTTGAGGGACAAATAGAAAACGAAGGCAACGTGCACGAGCCCAAGCGCATTCTTGTGGCAAAAGACAGCAGCCTGTGTCATTTTGAAATGCACGAAAACACAACGGTGTATGTGTTTGGTGGTGAAGCCTTTCCCGAAACCCGGCATATCTACTGGAACTTTGTTTCCTCAGACCCTGAGCTGATCGAAGAGGCAAAAAGAGACTGGCACGAGCAAAAATTCCCTCTCATCGAAGGAGAGATTGACATCGTTCCGTTGCCCCCCAGGCCTTTGGTTTTAAACCGAAAGTGTAACCCAGACTACAAAAGTTTGGTAGGCAATGGAAGCTACACTGTCATTACAGCGTCAGCAGATTTTGCCAAGGCCGCTTTAAGCGGCTAAACTTTTGTAGTCTTTTGCCTGTAGAACCTTCTCCTCACCAATTATTTCTCCCCGGCTGTCCGGATTTCCAAAACAGGATTGTCTTTCCCCTACAACGAATGTGAAACACAAACGCTTATCTTTATCAACATGGAAAAGTTTATGCTTATTGTTAGGGAAGACCTTAGCCGGATCAGCAAATTGACAACAGAAGAAAGGCTGTCTACCTCGCCAGATATGATGCCCTGGGTGGAATCGCTGATCGCCTCCGGCAAGTACATTACCGGCCAGCCTCTTATGCTCACCGGCCGATATGTAACACAGCATGGTGTAACGTCCGACGGCCCATTTATCGAATCAAAAGAAGGCGTAAGTGGCTACGATATCATTGAAGCCGAGAACATTGAGGAAGCAGTGAAAATTGCCCAGAGCTGCCCGATGGTTAAAATCGGTCATGCCATCAGGGAAGTGCGCCCTTTGATGAACATGGATGAATTTTTTCCAAAAGACGACAAATAGAAATGGAAAAATTTATGCTGATCATACGTGAAGACCTTGCCCGCCTGGGTAGTCAATCCGTGAGCGAAAGGATGGATAGCATGCCGGTGATGACACGGTGGATCGAGTCGATTGCTGAAGACGGCAATTACCTGGCCAGCCATCCACTCTGGGCTACCGGCACCCTGGTGACAAAAGACGAAGTCATGTCAGATGGCCCTTTTCTGGAGTCGAAGGAGGGCGTCAGCGGTTACATCCTTATTTCTGCCGAGAACATCCGGCAGGCCTCTTCCTATGCGCAAACCTGCCCGCTGGTGATCTCAGGACAGCTGATGATTGAAGTCAGGCCCGTATTTGAAGAAGTTTAGTGAAGCCATGAATGAAGTACAGCAGCAAGTAGCGTCTCATTATCGGGAGCAATTCGGAAAAATGGTGGCCTCCCTGCTGTACTCTTCCAGTAATATCGATCCTGAGCTGGCCGAAGACCTGGTACAGGACACCTTCTCTGCTGCGCTGACAGACTGGGAACAAAACGGGATTCCCTACAATCCAAAGGCCTGGCTGTACAAGGTTTGTAAAAACAAGGCCATTAACCGGATAAAAAGGGACGCCCGCCTCGAAGCGCTGTCGGAAAAAGAAACCGTTCAGGAGGTTGAGCAGAGATTCTCCGAATCGCTACTCGACGACCAGCAACTAAAGCTCCTGTTTGCCTGCGCCCACCCCGATCTTTCTCCCAAAATACAGGTAGTGATCACCCTTAAGTATGTGGCCAACCTACGGGTGGAAGCTATCGCCAATGTACTGGGCATGACCATCGATGGAGTGGATAAGCTGCTGGTGCGTGCCCGGCAAAAAATCAAGAACGAGAAGATCCTGCTCACCGAACCGACCACAGAAGAGCTGGCCGCCAGGCTTCCGGTGGTTCACAAAGTCATCTACCTGCTTTTCAATGAAGGCTACCGGGCCTCGGCTGGTAAAGACCTGATGCGGGAAGAGCTGTGTGAAGAGGCGCTTATTATTACCAGGCAATTGATGGGCAGCCCACTGCCTAACGAGGAAACGATGGCGCTTTATGCGCTGATGCTTTTTAATGCCGCCAGGTTTGAAGCCCGGTTTGGCAAGGGTGGTGAGCTGCTTGACCTCGAACAGCAGGACCGCTCACGCTGGAACCAGCAGTTGATTGCCCTGGGCTCTGACTACCTCACGAAAGCCGAAACGAAAAATCTCTCCACCTATCACCTGGAAGCCTCCATTGCTTATTTTCACTGCACCAGCCCTACCTTCTCGGAAACGACCTGGCGCAAAATAGTAACCCTGTACGCTAGGTTGCTGGATCTTCATCCCAATCCGTTTATCGAGCTCAACTACGCCATTGCCCTGTTTTACAATGGTGACACTCAAAATGCCTTTGAAATCCTACTGAACCTCAGACGACATACGTTTCTGAACCGCTCTTACCTGCTGCATGCTACGCTAGGCAAGCTCTACTATCTGCATGGTGATAAAGCAAGGGCGAAAGAATTCTTATGTAAGGCAACGGAAAATGCTCAGTTTGAGAGGGAGCGGAAGTATATAGAGAAGCTCATCGAAAAAATATAAAAAACAGCGGCTTCTGGAATACCTCTCTTCGGAATTGAAACCCCGAAGCCCTACCCTAGGTTCTCCGAACCGAAAACAATAACTTAATTAACCCCAAAGAAACCTCTCAATCTCCAAATACCGCTGCCTTCTATCCTCATCAGTTGTTTCTGAGACCATGTGCTCTGCCCATTCAATAGACGTGCCCCCAAAAATCTTGTCTTTCAAGTCGGTTAGGGCGCCAGCCTCTACCAACATCCTCACGGCTGCCAATGAACCGGAAGAAACCGCTTGATGCAGAGCTGTACCATGGGAATGAAAGCTAGGCTTGACCCTTGGATCGATATAGCCATTGGGGTCGGCACCGAGCTGAAGCACGTGCTTTATACCTTCTGCATCGCCGTGAAAGGCTGCGGACACTAATGCTTCCTGAAGGTCATCAGAACTAGCATTTTTGGATAACATTTCCACTTGGCCACCAAGCCCCAGACAGATAGCAGTCGCTAGGCTTACCGTCGCTCCTTTCTCTACCAGGTAGCGAGCAATTCCCGGATTGCCGTGGGCAATGGCACTGAGCGGGTCGCCCAGGTTGGCTCCTTCGCTGATTAGTAAATCGGTCATAGCTACCTGTACCCCACATTCCTTGGGGATAAGCCCGGTCACCACCAGGCCCAATGTATAGTCGATCTGCTCCTGAAAGCTGGCAGGGGCCTGCTGCTTCACCTGCTTCAAAAGAAGCTGAGTAACTTCAACAATATTGACGGGCAGCTTGTCATTTCTGATAGGGTTATCTGCCGCAAACCAGAGCAGGTAAGGGTCTTTGAAATAGCCTTGCTCATTGGGTGTGTTCAACCGCTCGGTCACCAACCGTGGATGGGTTTGTAGCAGCGATTCGAGCGTCACCACATCACCTGAATCCAGGGAATTGACGGCCTGAAGAAAAAGCGGATCGGCGATGTCGGAGGTTTTCATCCTTTAGGGTAAGTCTTAAATAGCTTGAGCAGCTTCATTATTTTCTCTTCCTCAGCGAGTTTGAAAGCAGAAAGCCCTTCATTGTTTTCGATATGGGCATCGGCTCCATACTTGAGAAGCGTTTCCACAAACTTCTGCGGATAACGCTTTTTCACAGCGTAGAAGAGCGCTGTGTTTCCGTGCTCATCGGTAGTATTTACATCCGCCCCATTTTCCAGGAACCACTTCGCCACTGCCAGCTTTTTCCACATGACAGCAGCCACAAATGGTGTGTGCTTGCCTTCCTTATCAGTTAGGGCGGCACCGTATTTTTTAAATAGCGCAGCCGCCTCCGCATCGTTTTGCCAGGCGATGGCAAACATACAGTTGTCGGGATTGGCACCTTTTTCCAGCAGCCTGGTATAGAGCTTTTTGTTTTTGCCTTTGGCGTAAGCAAACCATAGTGGCGTGCCGGGAAAAGCGCTGTCTTTCTCAGGAATATAACAGATCGAGTGGATGTCCATGCCCTTGCTCACCAGCAGCTTCATTAATTGCAGGCTGGCCTCGTCTTTCCCCGGTCTGTCGCTCACGTACAAAGAACTCAGGAAGTGAAGGCCATTTCTGCCATCCTTTTCCTGCCAGGTAAGCCATTCAGGTTCTTTTTCAATGAGCTGCTTTACAGCCTCCACATCCAGCGCCCTGATGGCATGGATAAATTGATTATTCGGCATCACCAGTTCGCTTGTGCCCGTGCCGAACCTCAGCTTATGTCCATCGGGCGCCTCCACCAGCATTTCCCGCACCCCCCATTCCATGGTTTGCGGCGGAGAGAGAATAACAGCCCCTTTGCTTTTGATCGACTCGTAATAGGCATCTACATCGTGAATAAAGATGGACATCCACGTGTCTTTGTTGCCTTGACCATCTTTGCAGAAGAAGATCTGCGTCTTTCCATGATTCACTCCCCCAAAGGTCGGAGGACTATCCCACTCCCAATTATCCCCGAAACCAAGCTTTTCGGTGAAGTAACGAATGCTTTCAGCAACATCCGTCGCATAAAGGATAGGAACGATGGAGTCTATTTTCATTTTGAGAGATTGACACTGAGAATATGAAAATAAGGAAAGAAATCGAGGGTGTGAAATGAGTGTGTTGCTTCGAATTACACCGTAAGCACCACCTTCCCAATGTGCTCGCTGCTTTCCACTAGCTTGTGAGCCTCACTAGCTTTCTCCAGGGGAAATGTTTGGTAAACGATGGGTTTGATCGCACCGCTTTCCAGTAGAGGCCACACGTGCCTTTCCAGGTTGGCGGCAATCGCCCCTTTGAAGCTACTCTCCCGCACTCTGAGTGTGGAGCCTGTAATGGTCAGTCTTTTCACCATTACACGCATCATATCCACCTGGCTTGTGGCACCTGCCATTGCATTGATGATCAGGAGTCGTCCCTCTGTTGCCAACAAGCCAATATTTTTCGGCGTATAATCTCCACCAATCATATCCAGGATGATATCTATTCCTTTGGACTCTGCTGCTTTGATTACTTCCGCAAAATCTTCCTTTTTATAGTTGATCCCTTTCGTCGCTCCCAGCTTTTCCACATGGGCACACTTTTCATCGGTACCTGCCGTGGCATACACCCTGCCGCCGAGCGCTTTCACCATCTGAATTGCCGCCACACCTATGCCCGATGTACCTCCATGTACCAGAAAGCTTTCGCCCGACTGAAACCTTCCCCGGTCAAACACATTGGTCCAAACCGTGAAAAAAGTCTCGGGTAGCGATGCCGCCTCTTCGAAAGAAAGTCCCTGGGGTACCGGCAGGCATTGCACACCTGATACGCTCACATACTCCGCATAGCCTCCTCCTGCCAGCAAAGCGCAGACCTTGTCGCCTGGCCTCCATCGCTTTTCCTCGGCACCGACCTGCTCCACTACACCAGCCACTTCCAGCCCCGGAATATCAGCAGGAACGCCCGGAGGCGCCGGGTACCGTCCCTCCCGCTGAATAATGTCCGGACGATTGACTCCGGCCGCAGCTACTTTGATCAAGACCTCATCAGGTTTGAGTTCGGGCACAGGCCTCTCCGCTATCTGTAAGACTTCCGGACCACCCGGCGACGTGATGGTAATTGCTCTCATTGGCTCATTATTAATTCACCAGTCAATTTAAGACACGGACATGGAATGACCTTGACATCGCAGTACTTATAGCTCCAGTCTTTAAAAAATTATGGGAGATATTTGTTAATACATTGCATAACGATATATTGCATTACAACTTATTAACTATGTACTCATCTCAGCTTCTCAAAGGCACTTATCAAACCGTCATTCTCAAATTGTTGAACGAGAACAAACGGATGTACGGCTACGAAATCAGTCAGAGGGTAAAGGAAGAATCCAATGGGGAAATCCAGCTACCCGAGGGCTCGCTCTACCCTATCCTTCACAAAATGACCGAAGAAGGTTTCCTCAAAATGGAAAAGGTGCATATCGGTCGGCGGGTGCGGCGCTACTATTCTATTACCACCACAGGCTCTTCTGAAGCCGTTGTGCGCATGGAGGAGTTGAACAGATTCATGACAACCATGAAGCTTTTGATGCAACCTAACACCGGCACAGTATGAAGCTGAAAGACGCACAAATAGAGCTGATCGAAAAGGACCTTCGGAGGAAAGGTATCACCTATGATCCCCTGCACGAAGACCTGGTGGATCATGTTTGCAGCGAAATTGAGGAGCGAATGGAGAAAGGTGAGTCGTTTCGCAATGCCTACGACCAAGTAATGGACAGGTTTGAGCAACGAGGCCTGCCAGAGCTCAATAAAGAAACACTATCCATTTTAAGCCACTTTACTATGCTAAGCAATTTTCTTACCTCCTCCCTCCGCCTGTTCAAAAGAAACATGCTCTACAGCGCCATCAGAGTCGTCGGGCTTTCGCTGGGGGTAGCAGCGCTGTTGCTTTCACTGTTCTACTATAACTACGAGCAGTCATTCGATTCCTTTCATCCTCATGCTGATCATATTTACCGGATCGTCCGCACCACCGAAGCCGGCAAAGTGGCTACTACCACGTTTCCCCTGGCTGAAACACTGCAAAATGAGTATCCCGACTACCTGTTCACTCATTTTTTCAAAGACCGCTCAAAAACACTTTTCAGAAAAGACAACAAGTCCTTTTACGAAGAGAAAATGATCTGGGCCGATGGCAATTTTCTGCAAATCTTCCCATTTGAAGATTTTCAGGGAAATCCTGTAAATGCCCTTCAGGAGCCCTACAGCGTGGTTTTGACCAGCGTAGCGGCTGAAAAATACTTCAATCAGCCGGTATCTCCGGGTGATCTGCTTGAATTCAAATGGAATGGCGACTTTTCAACGCTGAAAGTAACGGGCGTTATAGATCGCTGGCCCGACAACATGCACATCAACTTCGACTTCCTGGTATCGTTCAGCACAGCGGAAGCGCTTTTCCCACCCAGCATTACCGACAGTTGGAACATGAACTACTGCTACACCTATGCAAAGCTTACGCCCGCTGCCAGCAAGGAGCAGTTTGAGGAAAGCTTTCCGGCTTTCGTAACCAAATATGTGAAGGATACCGAAAAGCCGAGCGAGGCCTATCTTGGATTTCTCCAACCTGTGCAGTCGATCCATACTGATCCTTCGGTCATTACCAACTACACCAACGTGATTGACCCAATCTACCCTCAACTGGCTGTAGCGGTAGGTCTTTTGATCCTGATTATCACCTCCATCAACTTCGTAACCTTGACGGTGGCACAGCTGCATGAAAGAGCCAAAGAAGTGGGCATCCGAAGAGCCATTGGCGCATCGAGGGGCCAGGTGATTTCGCAGTTTGTGTTTGAAACTTTCCTGCTTGTGACGGTTAGTTTCGTCCTTGCTCTTTTGATACTCCCAGCCAGCATCGATGGCTTCAATTACCTGATGGTCTCAAATGTGACGCTAGACCTAAGTCAGCACCTCTGGCTGCTCCTCGCTTTGCCAGGCCTGATCATTGTTACCACCATCGTCACAGGCCTTTATCCGGCTATCTTATTTTCCAGGTCCAATATTGCCGAGTCCATACAATTGAAAAGAAGAAAGGCGGGAGTCTTCCTGAGAAAAGCTTTGCTCACCCTCCAGTATGTGTTTGCTTCAGCCCTGATCATTTTCTGTATCGTCATTTTCGAGCAAATCGACTACCTGCAGAATCAGTCCATTGGCTATTCGAAAGACCAGGTCGTGTATATTCCTCATGGGCGTCAAATCCGTGACAATCCGGATGTTTTCAAAAACAGCGTGATGGCCAATCCGGCGATTGAAAATGTATCTCTTTCGTTTTACAAACCCACGGATGGCATTGGCAATACCATTGGCGTGACCTACAATGGACAAGAAGAGGTCAAAATAGCAGCGAATGCTGTAGACGAAGACTTCTTCACCACCTACAAAATTGATTTTCTGCAAGGTCACGGCTTTGAGAAAGCAGCTGGCGGCGATACCCGGTCGTTTATCCTCAACGAAAGCGCCGTAAAACTGCTGGGCATCGACAATCCACTGGAAGCGACGCTTGACACCGAATTCAATACCGGCGATCCGGGCGAACCGGTGGAAAAAAGAAAAGGCAAAGTGATTGGCGTAATACCCGACGTCCATTTTGAGTCGCTTCACTCGACCATCAAGCCGATGATTTTCCTGGTCAAACCCTACTGGTACTTCTACATCAACGTCAAGCTCGACGGCAACCGTATTCCCGAAGGCCTGGCTCACCTCGAGGCCACCTGGTCCAATATGTTTCCGGAGTTTCCATTCGAATACGCTTTTCTGGATGACGAGTTTGCAAGGCTTTACCAAACCGAAAAGCGCCTTGCCGGTGGATTAGGATCCATGGCCTTGCTGGCGCTGATCACCACCTGCCTGGGCTTGTTCGGCTACATAAGGTTCGTGACGCAGCAAAAAACCAAAGAGGTCGGTATTAGGAAAGTGTTGGGCGCCAGCTACCTGCACATCTCCAACCTGTTCTCGAAACAGTTTCTGACAGCTATTCTCCTTGCCAGCGCCATTGCCTGGCCGGTCGGTTATTACGTAGCCAACGAGTGGTTGCAGAATTTCGGCTACCATGTCTCGCTGACAGCCACGCCATTCGTGGCAACGCTGGTCTTGTTGTTGGTCATTTCAACAGGTACCGTTGCCAGAGAGCTCCTTAGGGTGATGAAGCTGGACCCAAGCAAGACCTTGCGGTACGATTGAGGACTTCTGGAGTGGCTATATCCAGGGCAATCGTATTTAAAACAAACTAGTTGAAAAAAATTTCAAAACTGTTTTTTACCCCGACCCTTAAGGGTGAAACAGCTTTGAAATTCCTCATTCCCTTTAGGATTAGGGTAAAAAGAAGAATTTCGAAGCTAAATGATTTTAAATACGATTGCCCCGTGACTGTATCATTTTAATATCGGGCATTGGTGACTATTGACTATATTCACTCACTCACATAACCTCTTTGAAATGCCTCCTCCCGTCACCACCTCTCTCGCTCCCTGGCTAACCTTGCCTGAGGGTGAGTCAGCCGTCACTTTCTACAAAAATGCTTTCGGAGCAGTAGAAACCTACCGACTAGCCATGCCAGGCGGTCTGATTGTCAGACTCGCAGTTGAGAGTGCCGAATTTTGGATCAGCTGGGAGCAAAGTGCAGATGCGAAACAACGCCAACCTGTCGGAGGTGACTCCATCCGCATGATCCTTACCGTGGCTGACCCACACAGCATGTTTGCGCAAGCTATCAAAGCTGGCGGAGTTGAAGTATTCCCAGTCGGCGAAGAGCATGGGTGGTTGTTGGGTCGACTGACCGATCCGTTCGGGTTAGACTGGGAAATCGGGCATCCGACTGAAAATGCAGTATGATGAAAAAACTACCCTGGTTATTATCGCTAGCCATCGTATGGATTGCATGTTCTTGCTCTGTTTCAATAAGCCCACTTAGAAAGGAGATCCTGGAACTTGAGCGAGACCGGGTGCTCATAGCGGCTGATGAATACTTGTCCGCCGACATACAAACCATCACAGAAGTCACCAGCTCCCGCTCCGCCGGTGGCCCGCACGACTTCTATTCCGAAGGCGACTACTGGTGGCCTGACCCCGAGAACTCAGGCGGACCCTACATTAGGAAAGACGGGCTCACCAATCCCGACAATTTCGTCGAGCACCGCAACCGTATGAGGCGGCTGAGCATCATCGTACCCACGCTGGTGGCGGCATGGACCATCACGCATAACGACAAGTATGCACTCAAAGCCATTGAACATACTAATGCCTGGTTTGTCAATGAGGATACCCGCATGAACCCGGACATGCTCTACAGCCAGGCTATTTTCGGTCGGGTAACAGGCAGGGGTATCGGCATCATCGACGCTATTCACCTCGTGGAAGTAGTGCAGGCCTTGATGGTACTGGAAGAAAACGGTCTGTTGACGGGCAAATCTTTGGAGAAAACGAAGGACTGGTTTACTCAATTCAATACCTGGATCACCACGCATTCCTACGGAATCGAAGAGCGGGACAATGGCAACAACCACAGCACCTGCTGGGCGATGCAGGTGGCACAATATGCCGTGTTTACCGACAACGACTCGCTTTTGATCACTACGAAAGAATTCTTTGAGAAAACGCTGCTGCCCGAGCAAATGGCTGCCAATGGCTCGTTTCCCAAAGAGCTGGCTCGCACCAAACCGTATGGCTACTCGCTCTTCAACCTCGATGCGACGTATACCCTGCTGCATATCTTAGGCAAAAGTTACCCCCAAGTGTGGCAATACCAGGTGGGTGACTCGCTGCAGGTCAGAAAGGCCGTTGATTTTATGGCTCCTTACATTGCCGACAAAGCCACTTGGCCTTACGCACCCGACGTGATGTACTTTGACGACTGGCCCATGCGTCAGTCAGCCCTTCTTTTCTCCTATATAGCCTATGGGGATGATAAGTACCTGGAACTGTGGAAAACGCTGCCAGCAGACTCGGAAGAAGATGAAGTGATCCGGAATTTCTTTATCAGGCAGCCGCTGTTGTGGGTGAAAGAATGATGACAGCGACCTTGCCGTGGTTCGGAGGCAATTGGTTGCATTTTTTATATATTGTATTGAATCAAAAGGCAAAACAAGTGAAGAACAGGCTCGTGTTTACCCTATTCATGTGTTTAGCGGCGACAGTTGCAATGTCTCAATCTGGCATAACACCGGGCACTGGCAACATAAAACCCACGCCTGTACGACCCTTTGATACCCTCTCTTATTTGTCGCCTTTGAATATCCCTGGTAATAAAGTGCATCCGTTCGTCTTCAAAAATTTTAACTCTGACAACGAGATAGATATTACCATTGCGGATGACCTGCCAGGCCAAATCGCAGAGTCGTCCAACGACAGAATGCCTGTTTTTGTGCCAAAAGGCGACTATACGATGCCCATTTTGGCTCCGGGAGACAGCACTAAATACTATACACTCTTAAGGAAACACATCGAATAGGATGTCCTCAGGAACGCCTCCTGTTTATTTTTTTTAGAAAAAAATCCCCACTGTTGTGACATTTCGGCACCTCATGCGAATAATGAAGTAAAAGCACTGAAAAATCGCTTAAACTTAGCAAGGTGAAACGAACAGAACAACAGGAAGCTCTTTTTATCGACTATCTCGAAAGCTGCAAAAAGCTCATCGCCAAAGTGGCAAGGGTATATAGCAGGGATGCCGAGGAGCAGAAAGACCTGATGCAGGACATCGTGCTTCAGCTTTGGAAGGCCTTCCCCAATTATGACAATACCTACGCCGTTTCCACCTGGACCTACCGAATCGCTCTTAACACTTCTATCTCTCACCTGAGAAAAGTAACGACAAGAAGTGCGGTGCAGGCAGGCAAATACAGCGAAGGAGAAATTATGCAGGTGGAGGCCGAAACGACAGATGAAAACCTGGAGCATCTTTACCGTGCCATCGACCTGCTCAAGCCTGTCGACAAGGCCATTGTGGTATTGCAGCTGGAAGGATGCGGCAACAAAGAAATAGCAGAAGTCATGGGGCTCTCGGCATCCAACATCTCCACCCGAAAGCTGAGAATCAAAGAAGAGTTAAAAACCCATTTTGAAACAACTAAATAAAAAGGTCATGGAATTTGAACAACTAACAAGCATATGGAACAACGCCAACCCAACCCTGGATCAAACGGTGAAAATCAACAAGGAGCTGGTAAAGACAATCAGCTTCAGTAAGGTGAAATCGAGCCTTTCAGAGATCAAATGGACAAGTATTTTTCAAATTGTAGTGGGCATCTGGTTCCTGGATTTTCTGCTGGGCTTTGCGTTCCGGCACCACGCCGATCACTTGTTTCTCATCCCATCCATTATGCTAATCGTCATCACGCTGTACAGCCTGATTTTTGACATTGGGCAGCTGGTCATGCTTTTCAAGATCAACGCTAAGGCCTCGGTGGCAGAAGCCCAGCGGAAGCTGTCGCTGCTGAAAAAGCTTGAAGCCTATGACGCTTATAGCCTGCTGGTCATCATACCACTATTTTCGGCGCCTTTTCTGATCGTGGTAGCCAAAGCGGCAGCGGAGGTTAGCTTGTACGAGTTTGGCAACCAATGGATCTATTCCTATGTAGCGGGCAGTGCTGTGGTGGCAGGCATTGTCGTTTTCTTCCTGCGAATGTTCCCCAACAAAGGGCTTCAGGAGTCTATTGACTTTTTGAAGGAGCTGAAAGAGGAAAAGTGAGTTTCCACCAGTATCCGAAAAACCTCAAATACACTAAATGTGCGTTTTAACGGTAGCACCATATACCCTCTCCGGGGTATACTATTGCCTCATTCATAGACCTAAATTTGTCACCATACAAAATTCAGACTTATGAAAAAGCTATTAGTTCTCGCACTCCTCTGCCTGCCTTTTTTAGGCAATAGCCAAATTGTCAATGAAAAAAATGTCAAAGACTGGGGCTATGGCGAAAACAAGATCAAGAAGGCACCAAAAAAGATTTACATCAAAGACTTTTTTGTCAACTATCAGGTGTTATCGTCTAACTCAGAAACCGCCACTAACTCAGACCTGGACAAGGCCACCTCAATGATGTCTGTGGGGTTGGTCGGCCTGGAGACCGAAGACTTTCAGGAAATTACAGATGCGGCCTACAAAAGAATGGTGGGCAAGCTGGCTGACGCAGGTTATGAAATAGTTGACAGCGAGGAAGCTGGCAAAGCAGAAATGTTCCAGGATTATACCAAACTGACTGGTGGCACCCCGAGCCAGGCGCAAATTATTGGTTATATCTCAACCGCCCCAACAGGGTATGACTACTATGTAAAAAGAGTGACCAACAAAGGAAAAGCTAAAGATGCCTTTTTTGATGTTACACCTAAACTATCAAAGGATCTTGGTGATATCCCTGTGCTGGAAGCCAATGTAAGTTTTCAGTTTGTGACCATAGAAGGCAGTAGCTTTGCGGGAGCTGCCAAAATGAAAGGGAATGTCGACTTTGTATTGGCTGCCACAGCCATTGGCACTTCATCTGAAGGGTTTTTCGGTTCAAAAATAGAAACTTCAGCCACACTCGAACGAGTAGTTTGGAAAGGGGGAGCCGCTGGCCTGGGTGCACTATCCATCATCCAATTCAGCCCTAAAAGTGATATCTCCATTGAAGGAGTAGTGGAGCAAAAAAAGTTTAAGGAATATGTGTCCAGCAATAGTTATAAGCCATCTTATGCGAACATTGTGATTACGCAGGACAAGAAGATAGAAGTGAGCCATCAGGTAAAAGCAGACAGAGATGCCTATAAAACCAAATCGCTTCAAGCTTTAAATGAATATTTGGATCAAATGATTCAGAAACTAATTGAGAGTGCAAACGGGTAATTAACTGGAGCAGAAGCCAAAAGCGTGCCTTTCCAGGTACGCTTTTTTTATGGCTTTTTCTTGCCAAAATACATGGAAATCAGCTCGTTGCCCTGCTACCTCACCGGATGATACACCCTTTCCGCCGTGCGCAACACCTCGTCCTTGTCGAGGGTCATGTGCTTGGGCTGCTGATTTTGAAATAACTCCAGCTGGTCTTTGAAGTGGGGCGAATCGGGGTGCATGCTGGCGCCATAAGTGTTTACTGTTTCAATGAGGGGCAAGCCCTCCTTTGGGTAGCGCACAAGGGCAATATAGGCATCGCCCGACACCGCCTTGCGGGTGCCGTCGGGTTGTTCCCGTGAGTGAATGGCCATTAGCGCATCGGGCAAACCCCAGATGGGGTATGCCACACCACCCCGCACCAGTTTCTGCACGTCACCCAGGGCCACCGTATCGCTGTCGAAATGTTCTATCATATAATCATGTACATATTGGTAGGTGGCCACGGCTTCTTCTTCTGGCAGGAATCCGGTAACATTGCGATACTTGCTGTAAAGTTTGTAGTACATCAGCAGAAAAACGGCCGCTCCCCTGCTGTCCACAGTGGCTTTCCTGTCCCACTGCTGCAAACTATTGATCACATTGGCTAGCTCCGGGTACCTACCCACATCCAGGTTCCAAAAGGCATCCAGGTTGATTTCATATTGTAGTTCCTGCGGCAGCTGCTGGTCAAATTTGATTTGCTTAAAAGTATCGTAGTCGAGTTTTCCTTCGGGCATTATCTCCATTACCCGCTTGCTCCGGTTGTTGTGCCTGCGAAAGAAGCCATCATTGGAATCAAAGTTGGCCGTGTCGAGGTTGTCGGCCGGAGCCGTGGCAAGGAACGGCGAATGGTTGGTGTTGAAAAGATACCCCGCCCCCGGATTTACATACTGAGGCAACTCCTCTATGCCTTTGAATGCTGTCCAGAGGGTGGCTGAAGTATTCCCCGGCAAAGTGCTTCCCCAATCGTACTGTGGATCGGGGTTGCGGTGGGGCAGCTTTCCATTGCTCACGTAAAAGATGGTGTCGTACCTGTCGGCATACACAATATTGAACATGGGAAGGCTGGTCATGCTCAGCGCCTTGTAGAACTCCGAAAAGTTGCTGGCCTTGTTCATTCTGTACCACTCCTCCAGCGCTTTGACATCCATAAGCGCCGGCATGCGCACAGAAAAAGTGCCGTTGTCGGCTTTCACTGTGGGGCCATACACGCTCCAGTAGGCCTTTTTGCTAATCCGAACAGGAATGCCCTTCACCTTCAGTTTCACCTTCTGCTTTTCAAGCTGCAGCCATTGGTCGTCAAACCGGTATTCGTTGCTGTTGGATGGATTCATTTCTAGCTGAAATACATCCACCTTGTCGAACATATTGACGGTATGCGCCCAGCCGAGGTTTTCGTTGGTGCCGTGAAAAATGACGCAGCCTCCCGGAAAAACACCTCCAAGCATATTCCAACCCTCCTCACTTTGCACATGCGCCTCATAAAAAGCTACCGGCCCCTCCTGTGGCTGGTGAGCGTTGATGGCCAGAAATGCCTCGCCCGTTGTGGTCTTGCTCGGGTGTATGGCAAAGGCATTCGACCCCCGGGAATCGAAGCCGGGAAGTGCGGGCATTTTGCCAGCAAAGAGGTTGGACAACGCTCGATCGGCCCCGCTGAACACAGCCACCGAAAAAACCACCGCCGAAAGATAGTCCTTCTCGTCGGCCGGGAAAACATGCTTGTTCAGCACCTCGTCGGGGTGGGCATCAGCGTAGGCCTTCAACCCCTGGATATAGCCATTGATCAGGGCTTTCAGCTCAGGGCTAATCGTGCTCCACTGCTCCTCCACCAGCTGCCTGCACCTGAGCAGCTTGAAGGCATAGTCAGCCTTTGCTCCTTCTTTACCAAGGTACGAGCCCAGCATTCCCTTGCTAATGAGTGCCACCTGCTGAATGGTTTCAAAGTCATCCTCGGCGTGTGCCCAGGCCAGGCCATAAGCCACTTCAGGGTCGGTCGGCGCAAAGATATGCGGCACTCCGTAGGTATCCCTGGCAATGGTGATGTTGGCCGGGTCGATTTGGGCTTGGGCCACAGCGGCTGCAAGCAGAAAGAGAAGGATGATGTATCTCATGTTTTAGTGAATCGTATTAGTCCAGACTAAAAGTAGCAACAAAATGCTTTGAAACGGTTCAAGTCCTAGGAATGTCAGTCTGAGCCTGTCGAAGACCACTGGCAGGACTTAAACTGCCCACTGTTCCCGTTTGTGCCTTCACACAAGGCTTCCCGATCCATCTGCCAAAACACCCTTTGTTATTCGCCAAAGATCACCTACTTTATGGTAGTCAAATGTAACCACCGGAGGTTGCACAGCACAAGCCAGAATTCGCCCTTTTATGAACAAGCACCTCATTCCATTAATAGCCATCGTGGCCTTTGCCTGCACTTCATCGCCAAAAGAAGCGAAGCGCTACGATGTGGGCCAAATCATCACGCCACAGGGCGAAATGCTCTTCTGGCTCTACGACGACACCCCCACCCATAAGGCAAGCTTCATCAAACTGGCCAATGAAAACTACTGGGACAGCCTGAGCTTTAACCGGGTGATCGAGAACTTTGTTATCCAGGGAGGCTGCCCCGACACTCCCGAGGGCTTCAGCGATTCGCCTTACCTGCTTGACCCTGAAATCAAACCCACCCACAACCACGTCTATGGTGCTGTGGGTGCGGGCAGAGACGGCAACCCCGAAAAGCTGTCAGCTGGCTGCCAGTTCTACATTGTGCACCGCAAAGACGGCATCCCTCGGCTCGATGGGGACTATACTATCTTCGGGCAAGTGTTCAAAGGGCTCGATGTACTGAACAAAATAGCAACCATGGAAACGGACTCTCTGGATGCACCGCTGGAAAGGGTGCCGCTGGATGTGAACATCATCCAGATGACCGAAGAAGAGCTCCGACAGAGTGGATTTGAACCTGGGACGCAACCTTAAGCAGATTTATAGCTGGCGAAAAACGTGAGCGCCTTAAATAAAGACTCATCAACATCATTATCCCATTGCCGCCTCAATGTCATAAGCCCAATTGTTGGTTCCGATCAAAAATATATGCAAATTAAACCCGCTCAACCAGTTGGAAAGCAGCCTCCGGGTATGCTTATCTTCATTCAATCTTTTTCTTAAAAGGAATTTTCGCTTTGGTGAATGTGCTTTTTTTAAAAAGAAAAACAGGCCAAGCCACCAACCCGACCAATGTGCTAAAACATTGCCTGCTGATTCTGACGCTATTATTTTGCGGAGCAACACGACTACCTGCCCAGCAACCTCTTTTTGTTAACTATCAAAAGTTTGACCCTGAAAATGGTCTGCCTCAAAGCTATGTAACTGGTATTGTTCAGGACAGCATAGGCTTTTTGTGGATAAGTACCCTGGACGGACTCGTGCGATACGATGGCAGCAGTTTCCAAACGCTCAGGCAACTTTCGTCCGATACGGTGGGCTTATCCAGTAATCGCATCCACCGCATGCTGCTCGATAAAAATGGGCAGCTTGTGATAAAACATGTCGTAGGCCCCGTCGATTACCTCAATCCAAAAACCTTCAGCATAAAACGGGCTATTGAGCCAAATGCGATTTATAGTGCAGATAACATGGGCACTCATTGGCGCAACCTCGAAGAGTTGATGCACGACGGAAATGCCAACTGGTTGCATGTTTCCCTCAACGAATCGTTCGAAATCATAGACAGCACCTCGAACGGTTTGGCAACCTATTCCAAAGTGCTGTATGAAAGGGAAAAATTTGATTTCTATTCTTTTCGGATCACGCCATCCGGAATGCTGTACCTGTTGACACCCGAAGGGCTGAAAATATACGAAAGCCCCAACGCACTGCCGGAGACCATTTCGCTTCCCCTGAAAGTCGACCTCAGCGCCAGCATCCGCAAAAGACCCACCCTGTTTGGAAAAGGAGACAATGACCTGCTTATCGGTTGCAAGGAAGGGCTTCTGCATTTCAATAACATCAGCAAAGAGTTTGACCTCATCCAAATTGAAGTCGCCCATCTTGTCAATGCTTTTCCAACTTACCTGATTACAGAAGACCGGCTGGGTCGACCCATTTTCGTCTTTCAACGACAGGTGTACCGGCTTGAGCCCAACAATCAAGTGAGCTGGCTTTGGAAGAACCCCGGCAGCTTTGACATTTCGGCGCTATTCGTCGACCGCACCAACACCCTCTGGATCGGCATGGACGCCGACGGGCTGTACAAGGTAAACTTAGAGCTACCCGGATTCACCTCCTACCTCTATTCGGACAATTTTGTAACCGACGTTTTGGAGAGAGAGGTCAAGGTTAGCAAAGACCACGTGGCTTCGCTGGGCTATGACAAGGTAACACCCTACTATTTCAGATACTATTATCTTGATAGTGAAACCCTTGTTTTCGGAGTTGAAAACTCACCCAATACTCCAGGCATATTCAAGCTCAACGCCGGGTCAATAACTCCGTTTTACCATCCTAAATTTTTGCCCGACGCCTTCACCCTAAGTCCAGACAACGATTTATATCTTGTTGATTCAGTTGCTTCGATTTTTCATTTCAAGCCAGTGGATCAGTCGCTAACGAAACTCAAGTCCAATGTTCCCGACAGTGCCCATAATATTGTGGTAGACCTTCTGGCCGATGAGAAATTCCTGTGGGTTGGCACATCGATAGGTGGGATTTACCAGATAAGAAATGGGGAGGTAGTGCAGCACATCAAACCGAACGGGAAGCACTCTATCAATACAGTGAGATTTGATGAAAGAAATCCCGACTACTTGTGGATAGGAACATTGGGAGGGGGCCTGCTGAAATGGAGCAAATCTCAAAACAAATTACTGGCATCGTACACCACGAACAATGGCCTGCCCAACAATACGATCAACTGCATAGTGCCAGACAACCTGGGCAACATCTGGATGAGCACCAATATTGGCGTGAGCCGCTTCAATCCTGAGACAGAACGAATTACCAACTACACAAAGGCCGATGGATTGGTTGAAACAGAGTTTAACAGGCACCACCAAATGCTGCTACCCGATGGAAGAATTGCTATGGGGGGCACAAACGGCTATTCGGTATTTGATCCCAGGACATTCGTTGCCGACACCAGCAACACGCAGGTGATTCTCTCAGCGTTGTTCATCAACGATCAACCTGTCCTTGCAGGCAACCGCAGCCCTTTCAGTGCAGCTATGCTCGATGAACTCATTTTACCCTACGATAGCAATACCATCAGCTTTGAGTTTGCTCCGGTACAGTACAATTCACCCGAAAAAAACAGGCTGCGTTACCAGTTGGTAGGCTTTGACCAAAATTGGGTAGAAATTGGCAATGAGCGTAAGTTCAGGTTTGCCCAGCTACCTCACGGCAAATACACGTTGAGGGTGGTAAGCACCAATACCTCGGACATTTGGAGTGAGCATGTCAAAGAGGTAAAAGTCACCATACTTCCTCCTCCCTGGCGCACCTGGTGGGCTTATTTATCTTACGCCCTGCTTGCATTACTAATTATCAGGGCGATTTGGCAGGTGTACAAGAACAGGTTGCGGGAAAAGCAGGAGGCCGAATTCAACCTGAGGGAAGCGGCCAGGTTGCGGGAGATGGACGAACTAAAAACCCGATTCTTTTCTAATGTTACCCACGAATTTCGCACGCCCCTCACCCTCATCCTATCTCCTCTTGAAAAACAACTTGCTGACCCAGGCGTTTCGCCTTCGATAAAACCACTGCTCGATAATAACTATCGCCACGCACGCCAGCTACTCAACCTTGTCAACCAGCTGCTCGACATATCGAAGATTGAAGGCAAACAAATGCCCGTCAGCAACTCCACAGGAGACCTCAATCAGTTTGTGGAGGCCTGCGTCGGCGCATTCCATGCTGAAGCATTGTCGAAAGGCATCGACCTGACATTTAGGACGAGTGCAACCGAAGGTTATTTTCTTTTTGATAGCGGCAAATGGGAAAATATCATTTACAACCTGCTTGGCAATGCCATTAAGTTTATCAGC
Source organism: Imperialibacter roseus (assembly GCF_032999765.1). Classification (GTDB taxonomy): domain Bacteria; phylum Bacteroidota; class Bacteroidia; order Cytophagales; family Cyclobacteriaceae; genus Imperialibacter; species Imperialibacter roseus. Next base: position 3,995,703 of record NZ_CP136051.1, read on the forward strand.
CCCGGTAAAAAAAACGCAAAAGTCATGCTCACACTTGGCCCTGCTTCACAGCAAGATTTCGTCGAGCTGTGCATCGAAGACACCGGACTTGGTATTGCGCATGATCAGCTTGACCACATATTTGAACGCTTCTATCAGGTGGATGGCTCCTCTACAAGACAGCACGAAGGCACAGGCATAGGTTTGGCGCTGGTGAAAGAGCTTGTGGATTTGTTGGAAGGAACCATCAAAGTAGAAAGCCAACTGGGCAAAGGAACAACTTTCACACTGGTATTACCTGCGCAAAAAATCAGCGAGTCAGCCCATCAGCTGCCCACAAATACGTCTCCCGTCAAAAAAGAAACGACTATGGCTGATAGTGGAGACCGAGAAGAGCCCGTCAGTATGCCTGTTTTACTTGTGGTAGAAGACAATGCCGAGCTCAGGTCGTTCATAAAAGAGGGCCTCTCAAGCCACGGACACATCCTTGAGGCAAGCAACGGCAAGTCGGCCTGGAACCTACTGATCAACGAGCTTCCTGATATTGTAATTTCAGACGTGATGATGCCTCAGATGAACGGGTTTGAGCTCTGTCAGCTTTCAAAACAAGACCCCCGCACGGCCCACATCAACTTCATACTGCTCACCGCCAAAGCATCACAATCGGCCAAGATTGAGGGCCTTGAATCTGGAGCGGATGAATACTTGACAAAGCCATTCAATATGCAGGAGTTGGAGTTGCGGGTAAAAAACTTGCTGCAGGAGCAAAGCAATTTGAGAAAGTACCTGCTGGACAAGGTATTTCCCAAGTCGCCTGAGAGCGGGGTCGACCATGTCGACGACGTTTTTGTCAAGCAGCTTCAAAAATCTCTGGACGAAAAGTTAGACGACACGTCGCTCAACGTCGAGGCATTGGCGGAAACTGTTTCGATGAGTAAAAGCTCACTCAATCGAAAGCTCAAAGCAATACTCAATATTTCCACAAAGGATTTCATCAAGCAATACCGATTGAAGAAAGCCACAACCCTACTGCTGGCGGGCCACCCAGTCAGCCAGGTGTCGTACATCGTTGGCTTTGACACCCCCTCCTACTTCGGTCAGTGTTTTAAGGAACAGTTTCATTTGACTCCCTCTGAGTTTGTAAAAGCTCATAACAAGCCAAAAATTGAGATAAATTGACCCAAAATTGAGAGTGGTATGGCTGGCTAAAGCCTAATTTTCGGGGACACAACTAGTCCTCATTACGGCTGATTTCTAACCAAAACGTGCCCCATCATGAAAGCTTTCTCTCAGTTTCTAAAGGTGTTTGTACCGCTCTCGATTTTGTTTGCAGCAACGAGCTGCGAAAAAGAGGATCCTTCGATAGTGCCAGTGTTGGTCACCGCAGAAATAAAAGCCATTACTAAAACCACTGCTATAGCTGGTGGCGATGTTTCGAGCGATGGCAACGAGGAAATTACTGCCCGGGGCGTCGTGTGGAGCCTCGCCGCAGGGCCAGATATAACCCTTTCTACAAAAACAAGTGAAGGCGGCAGTATTGGCTCCTTTACCTCCGAATTGACGGAGCTGCAACCAGGCACAAAATACTTTGTGCGGGCCTATGCCACAAATAGTGTAGGCACGGCTTATGGCAACGAGGTTACCTTTGAAACCCTGCCCCTGCAATTGTCAGTAATACAAACCAACGAAGCAACCAATATCACCTTTCAGTCCGCAACTCTGGTGGGAGTGATCTCCAGCGCAGGCGTTGGTGAAGTGACTGAACGTGGGATAGTGTATGGCACAACAGCACTCCCCACAACTGCCAACGCTAAGGTTTCAGCCGGCACGGGCATCGGCGAATTCTCTGTAGAACTGATCGGCCTGGAGCCCGAAACAAAGTACTTCGCAAGAGCATATGGCATCAATTCGGATGGTACCAGCTATGGCAGCCAGGTGACCTTCGAAACAAGTGGTTTGCAGTCCCCCACAGTCACCACAGGGGAGGCGACCGAGATCAGTTTCTACAGTGCCAGGGCCGTTGGCACAGTCACTTCCGAAGGAACAAGCCCAGTGACCACCCGAGGCTTTGTTTACAGCACCTCACCCAACTCCACAACAGGCACCAACCTAAGCGTTGGCAATGGAACGGGGAGCTTCACCGCCGACCTTACAGGTCTTGAACCAGACACGAAGTACTATATCAAGACATTTGCAACCAGCAGCCATGGTACTGGCTATGGCACCGAAACGTCGTTCACAACCAAAGCACTTGTGCCGGTGCCCGAATCCTTCTCAGGCAACTGGTACAACGTGGCAGGTACGTGGATATGGACCATTGCCGAAAACACCACCGGCAAATACATCCGAACCAACAATGTTTTCTACTACTACCAGCCTTCCGACGTTGACTTCGCCGACAATGCCTACGTGATCAATGGCACCTCCTCCACTGGCGCCACCAAAACAGCCTACCTGAAACAGGGAGCGGATACCAATAAAATCACCATTTCGACCACATCCGCAACTTCTGGTTTTATTGAATACGGTCAAGTGGTAGGGCGAACAGTAAAAAGGGTCACTCATGCGGCAGGGTCGTTCCAGGCCACTACCGGGACTGCCTGGGTTGAAAAAAATGAAGCCGGAACAATTACCTTTAACTTCACCGAGATATCAAGAGACGACTGGTCAGTGTACTTGCGGGACAACGACGGAAGAGGAGACCTGCAAATAGACGTACACTTTAAAAAGACTTTCTGGACGCCAACAGGTGGTTCAAAAGCTGAATTGTACCCTCTCACGGGCATGTTTAATAACTAGCAGAACGCTGCTACAAGTTCCTTGCGTACGCAGGAAAATAGTGTCGATTCGACGGCCTCAACTGACGCAGCTTCATACAAAGATAATGTTGTTTAAAGTTGTCTGGCGGGTTATTCCCCTCTTTTGGAGGGGGTAACCCGCACTGACAAAGATCATCCAAAGCAACACCGACCTTTTCATTGAGCCGCTTTCCTTCTACAGTATTTAAGCCGCAAGAATCAATTTTTCGTCAGAAATTGGCAGTAAATTAATGGCCCATGAAAGGAAAGTATCAACCAGTTCATACGCTTCTCCCGGTTGCAGGCACCGATCTGAAAACGTAATCTGTTTCAAATAAAATTCGTCAGGCGCACGCTAATAATTACTATCGATGGAAAAACTTTTTCAATACACCGGCAAAGACCTCCAGAATATCACGATGGACGAGTGGCTGACAAGCAAATCGCTTTCGCTGCGACCTATTGCCTCCAGATGGTTTGATGAAATCAAAAATTGTGGAGACGATGTGCAGGACATTTTTCACGATGGTCATCCAATAGGTTGTGTGGATCATGCGCCCTTCGCTTATGTTGATGCATACAGCGCTCACATAAACGTCGGTTTTTTTTACGGGGCTTTTTTGCCCGACAGATTTGGCTTGCTCGAAGGAAGCGGGAAGAGAATGCGGCACGTCAAAATAAGGCCCAACGAGCCCTGCAATGAATCAGCAATCGCCGCCCTAATTGAAACAGCGTATGAGGATATAAAAAGGCGGTTGTACTAATTTGGCGCAACACAAATCACCTATATGCCTTTCGAAAAATGACACAAGAAATCTCAGCTTACAACCAGGTTCAATCACCTTCCGACAAAGAGATTTGCGACCTCCTGGCTTCAGAGATCGATAAAGGCCTATCAGATGCAGAAAGCAAGATTTGGCACGCCCATCCTGTTTGGTTTTTGGAAGGGAATCCGATCGTTGGGTATAGCAAGCAAAAAAAGGCATTCGCCTGATGTTTTGGAGCGGGGCTGATTTTGATGAAGAGGGTTTGAACACAAGAGGCGAAAAATTCAAAGATGCTTCCATTTTCTTCCAATCTGTGGCGGAAATAGATGAAATCAAGCTGCAGCAGTGGCTCGAAAAGTCGAAACATGTGCAGTGGGACTATAAAAATATCGTGAAACGGAAAGGCCGTTTGGAGCGGCTGAAATAAAAGCAATGGAAGTGGCCAATTATTATCGTGCAGTGTGAAAACAAAGAAGCAATTTTAACACGATACCCTGGCTCATAAACCCCATTTTGAACATGAACAAGGATGTATTGTTTATTCACGGCGGAGGCGATGTAGGCTACGAAGCAGACCTAAAGTTAGTGACCTCTTTACAAACAGAATTGGGTGCTAGCTACAAGGTGCATTGTCCCAAAATGCCTTCAGATGAAGCCTTGCCGGATTTTGGATGGCCGCAACGGATTGGTAAGGAAATGGACACCGTCGACGGAGACATTATCTTGGCAGGGCACTCCCTGGGTGCTAATGCGGATCTTCAGCCGACTAAAAAGGCCTGTCTTCTAAGAGGGGAGTTTGTTGCTCATGTCCGCTGGTACAAAAGCAGCTACTATTTTCCTGACTTCTCCGTAGATTGGCATTGGGCAAAATGAGTGTCTGGTTCATGCCCTCACCGTGTCGTTATACCTTATTATTCAAAAAATGAAAAAGAGCTTCCTTCTAATAGCAGTGAGTATTTTTTTGTTCCTTCCACGGAATGCGAAGAGCCAAATTAATGAAGACAAAGTAGGTGCCTGGTACATGTACTTCTTCAACACCACCTTCAAGGAGAGCCCCTGGGGTGCGCAGGGTGATGTGCAGTTGCGCAACTGGAACCTTGCGGGTGACATGGAACAGCTGTTGGTGCGAGGAGGACTTACATATAAACCTGAAAGCGCCAACATTAAATTCACACTTGGCTACGGGAATGTGACTACCGGCACCTACGGATCGGATAAGTCGACCACAGGTGAGAACCGAATCTATCAGGAGGCTTTGTTTCCGGTTCAGCTGGGTAACCGTTTCTACACCAATCACCGATTTCGATTTGAGCAACGGTTCGTTGAGGGCCACGATTTCAGAACACGCTACCGCTACAACTTATCAATCAACATTCCTCTGAACAAGTCGACCCTGGATGAAAACGCCGTATACCTGGCGCTCTACAACGAGTTGTTCGTGAACGGCCAAAGAGCTATTGGGGACGAGCGTACGGTGGAAATTTTTGATCGCAACAGGTTCTACACCGCCATGGGCTACGTGGTAAAACCCGGGCTTAATATTCAGCTTGGCTTCATGAATCAGACCACAGACAACTGGCGCAAAGGCCAGCTGCAATTAAGTCTTCATCACAAAATCTGACGTCCAAATTTCCTATTCTCACTGTTTCAGTGCGTCTCTTCACATATCCCCTCAGCACCACATCCCGGTAATTTTTCAAAAATTGGTGCTAACTTAAGGGGATTATAAAAAGGAGATGCAGCTTCTGTATCCAACTATCCTACAATCAAACCAGTGAATTATGGAACTGACATTCGAAAAAGTGATTACTACCGAGCAGGAACTCCGTGACATCATGGGATACCCCAGCGAAATAGTGACTCGGAAAACAATCAACTATATCGACGAGCACTGCCGGGTTTTTATTGAAAAATCACCATTCATTACCATAGCCACCTCCGACTTGAAGGGTAATTTAGATGTCTCCCCAAAAGGCGACCCTGCTGGGTTTGTGAAAATATTGAGTGATAAAATGCTGGCTATTCCCGATCGACCAGGAAACCACAAAGCTGACACGTTGACCAACATCATTCAAAACCCCAACATAGGGTTGATCTTTCTGATTCCTGGCATCAAAGAAACCTTAAGAGTGAATGGAGAGGCTAAAATAGTAACTGACGAAAAGGTTTTAGAGCTCTTATCCTGCCAGGGTAAAAAACCGGGATTTGCAATCATTGTAACAGTGAAAGAGGCATTTATGCACTGCGCCAAATGTATCATCAGGTCTAACTTGTGGACGACCGTTGATGAAAGACAAGAACGCTCTATTGCCACCCTGGGCAAAGCCCTGGTTGACCATGGAAAACTTGATATCTCGTCCGAAGAACTGGATGAGATGATAAAAGACGATGAAAAGACTAATTTGTATTAGAATCGCAATCTATCGGTAGCCCCCTGGTGCAAAGCCGCCGCTTGTGCTTGAGCCCTATGTCGGGTTCTCATGTGTGTCTCCACACATTTTCCAGACCTCCCTACCCAATTAAAGGGGTTACTCTGTCCGGAAGCACAAGAGTAACCCCTTTAATTTGCCGGAGACGCTGGCTACTTCTGCCATCTTTCAGAATTTGGTGGTAGATTAACCAAATCATAAAAAAAGGGACATGGATCGACCTATGCCCGGATATTGGTAAAAATTAGAATGATGAGAAAAACTATACTATTCATTATTGCATTGGCATTTAGTTCGTCAGTGTTTGGACAAACAACAGGCGAACAATATGCTGATGACGTAAAATCAATAAGCGCCATCATAGACGCCTACTATGATGTGATTTCAGGCTCAAGTGAAAAGCCCTGGCAATTTGAAAGAGATAGTTACATTCATTCACAAAATGCTGTCATTACAAAGTTAGATGAAAATGGGAATGTGGAATCACACTCATTAGAAGCAGAATACATTCCGCTGTTATTATCAACCAAAGAGGATTTTTACGAAAAAGAGCTCAAAAGAGAAGTTAGTCACTTTGGAAGCATGGCCCAGGTATGGAGTGCTTTTGAAGTGAGAACGGACCTGAATACTGCTTCAAACATCAGAGGATTGAATAGTATCCAACTTCATTTTGAAAAAGGCAGATGGTGGATAGACAGCTGGACAAGTGAAATGGAGTCTGACAAGAACTCTTTGGTAACAGATTTTCTAACGAACGAATAAAACGTTTGTCAGGCGGCCGTGAGCCACCCACCACCACCTGCCGCAAAGCGCCCGCCGGGCAGAGTAGACCGGCCAGCGCAGGCTTGCGCTTAATCCCTACATCCCGTCCTTATGTGTGTCTTCACACATTTTCCAGCGCATTGTCACCAAGTAACCTATAGCCCTCGGCTCGGAAGTAACAGCGGCCACCAGATAACCTACCCTTGCTAGCAAAAAGCATACAGCTGTCCGTTCGAAACTAGTCGCTGTCACCAAAAAGCATACCCGTGCCTCCAAAAACATAACAGCTGCCTGCCCGGAGTTAACAGGTGTGACCAAAAAGATGACAGCTGTCACAAAAATCAGGGAGAGGGGGTATCTGGAAGGGGGGTACCCCCCTCTGCGAGGGGGTAGAAGGCACTTTTTTGTGCGTTTGCGGTTTACATAGCTCCGTACAGTAATCAAAAAACGAAGTGGGTTCGGTAAAAAGATGAACAGGTTCGGTAAAATGGTAGGCTAGCTTCGTTCGGAAGGGAGCTAACTCGGTAAAAAGATGAACCGGTTCTGTTCTGAAGTGTGCTACCTCGCTTCGGAACGGTTGAAAAGGGCTTTTTTGGGTAAATCCGGGTTGGCTGTGATATGCAGGAAGGTGCCGAAACAGAAGGTTAGATGATTTATCGAAAAATGGTAGTAAATTGATGGGGATATAAAAAAAGAATATAATCAGCGTGTTATGAGAAATATGCCCTAGTGCGCAAGAAGTCGAACTAGTTGGATTTTTTCCGGATCGGAAATCGATTAAAAAATAGATCCAAAAAAAACAGAGCGAGATCAATTGCAAAAATTAACCACGGAACTAAATGACTAAAATGGCAGGCCACGACTTTGAATCAATCACAGAGGAATTAAGAAAGCAACTTGACTCGAGTAGACAAAATTGGCTTTTGGGTGCTGGTGTTAGTTACAAATCGAACATCCCATTGATGTACCCATTAACCGATCGGATAAAAAATCTCATTGTTGCTTCCAAAGTAGACAAGGATATCGAAATATATAATTCACTAACTGTAGAACTTCAGGATAAGTCACATATTGAACACTATTTAAGTCACATTGGTGATCTAATCGCCTTAGCGGATAGATCAAAAACACAATCAGCAACCGTCGGGGGGAAATCTGTAACGAAGAATGAATTATTAAACCTTCACAGGTCAATAATTTCTGCGATTGGGGAGACAGTTAGGTATGGTTATTCAAACGAAGGATCAGAAGTAGTTGGCAGCTTTACTAAGCCAATTGTTGAAATAGAACACCATATCAAATTTGTTCAAGCCTTATATTCTAACAGATCGAACTTGCTGTCCCGATCAAAGCTCACATTCTTTTCCACCAATTATGACACATTGCTTGAGGATGCGTTGGGGTTAGAAAAGTTCACGGTTGTTGACGGTTTTTCTGGTGGTGCAATTGCTTATTGGAATCCGCAATTTGAATTTCAAGATAACCATAGCTTGCCCAATAAATGTCTGCTTTACAAGCTTCACGGGTCAATAGATTGGCACCGAGATGAAAAGAAAGGTTTAGTAAGAACTAGATACGGGACAAAGTATCTGGCAAATAAATCTGAGATAATGATTTATCCTCAGGCCACAAAATATGTGGAGACCCAAAAAGACCCATTTTCATACTTGTTTAATGGCTTCAGAAACGCACTGAATTCCAACGATGACAATGTATTGATTACTTGTGGCTATAGCTTCGGAGACGACCATATCAATGCAGAAATAGAAGCAGCTTTATCAAGTAGAGACAATAGAACCACGATAATTGCATTTGCACAAGAAAGTCCTGATGGCTCTATTAAAATTAACAAAACACTTGATACATGGCTTACAGATAAGCAATTCGGGAACAGAATTTATGTAGCAGGCCAAAAAGGAGTCTATTACAACTCTACATCCCCGCTCCAGCCCGCTGACAAGAAGGATCTAGTTTGGTGGACATTTTCAGGTTTAACAAATTTTATCTTAACTGGCGACCATGATTGAAGAACTATTTGTTACGCTACCGTCTTTGAGAATCGGAAAAATTGTAGAAGTAAGTGGAAACCAGATTCGAATCGAACTGGATATTAGGATAACGGAGCTTACTAGGTCTGTCTACGGCCAAGTGTATTCTATAGGCCAAATTGGTAGTATTATCAAAATACACTTCGGAAGAAAAATACTATTCGCATATGTTAGGATGCTAAGAATGCAGTCCGACATCCTTGCAGAAGAAGGGAAAACAACCATTTCGCCTGGCGATGACAAAAGGATTTTGGAAGCAGATTTGTTTGGTCAAGGTGTTTGGAGTTCCAAGGATCGGAAACTCGCATTTGTTAGAGGAGTTGAAACTTATCCACTTCCATTGCAGGATTCATTTTTGTGCCTTAATGATGAACTAGAAAGCATCTATCGAGCAGCAGAGGACTTAAGAGAAAGTGAAGACGATCCAATGGTTCCAATCGGCAACTACGTAGGAGGTAATAACGCTGTCTGCAGAGCAAATATTGACAAGTTATTTGGACATCATTGCGCCATTTTAGGCTCTACTGGCTCAGGAAAATCCGGAACTGTAGCATCCATTCTTCACTCGGTTTTGTCTCATCAAACAAGTGGCAAAAACATATCACCCAGAATAGTAATTATTGACCCACATGGTGAATATGCCAAAGCATTTGAAGGTAAAGCAATTGTGTACAAAGCATATAATGAGGCCTCGACGACAGCGATGAAGACAGAACAACTGAAGCTACCTTACTGGTTGATGTCAAGTGATGAATTCAGATCGCTTGTAATTGGTAAAACAGAGTTTGAAGCAACATCACAGACCAATATGGTACATCAGGCCGTAACATATGCCAGATTATTTAATACAGGTCTGGTTGAAAATGTTGGTCTAGATCCATTAGGTGAGGCCAACTCTGAAGTTCCCTGTGCAGGTAAAACAGAGAGTGATATTTTAAATTTTGATAGAGACAAGCCTGTCCCATTTCAACTTTCAGAAGTCATAAAACATCTCGATAAAGTTCAAGGGCGTAAAGCAAATGAATCAAAGTCACTTACTCCTAGTGATAAAAACAGGCAATCAATTGAATCGATTCTTAAAAAATTGAAAGTCTTACGTTCTAATCCACAACTATCATTTTTAATGGAGGAGCATAGCGCAAAGTCACCTACGCTAGAAACAGTACTTCATCAATTTGTAGGTGGCGTTGGAGACAAGAACCTTAGAATCGTCGACATTTCAGGTCTGCCTAATGAGGTAGCGGGACCTTTGACCGCTTTAATTGCAAGACTATTATTTCAATATAAGTTGTGGCAAACTAGAGATGAAAGAGAGAAAGATCCTGTTTTATTTATTTGTGAGGAAGCCCACCGATACGTGCCGAATCACGGTGAGGCACAATACAAAGAAGCTCAGGAAGCTGTAAGGCGAATAGCGAAGGAAGGCAGGAAATATGGTATTGGTCTAATGCTCATTTCCCAAAGGCCTTCTGATGTCGAGGCAACTGTTTTATCGCAATGCAATTCATGGATAATTCTTCGACTGACCAATTCCAGCGACCAAGAGCATGTCTCTAGGTTCTTGCCTGATAGTTTAGTTGGCTTGACAAAAATGTTGCCTTCTCTTACCAGGCGTGAGGCAATTTTTGTTGGAGAAGCTGCTGCATTACCAAGCCGCATCAGGATTAACAAACTTTCACGAACGCAATTACCAGACTCCAACGATATAAGCTTCGTAAAGGGCTGGGTTAATAAACCAACAAAATCAATTGATCTTGAAAAAGTAAGCAAAAGATGGGTTGGTGCTTAACCCCCGTCCTCGTCCGCTGAGCGTCAGCCCAAACGAAGGTCTGCAAGACAGGCGATTGCATCGCCCACCACCCAATTCTCTGCGCCACCTCCCCCATTTTTCTTACATTGAAGCCATATTAATCGACAAATCAAGCGATGGCTCAACCAAAAACACCTAAAACCATGAAAAAACATATCAATTATTGGGCAGTGCTCTTGTTCCTACTACCGGGCAGTGTTTTGGCCCAAACCCGGCCGGACGCAGCGGCCATCAACGCCTCGCCCAACTACGGCAAGTCGGTGGCGGTGTTTGGTGGCTCGGTGTCGGTGATTCCTCCCAGCGACAGTGCCAAGGTGCAATGGGAACGACAGCTGGGCATGAAAATCACCAACTATGGCGTGCCGGGCGCTGGCTTTTCGTCGCTGCAGGGCAAGTCGCTGCAGCAGCAGGTAGATGAAGCTGGTGTGTTTGACATCTACATCCTCTGGGCCTCTACGAACGACTACACCAACAACCGGGCGGTAGGCACCTACACCGACTACACCGAGTTTGACGGCTACGACAAGACAAAGCTAATCACCCAGGCAGGCGGCATCAACTATTGCATCAAAAAGATCTACGAACTCAACCCAAAGGCCACTATCTACTTTTTCACCTCCAGCAAAGCCTTTAACGACAGAGGAGCCTACGATCCGTTTTATCCAAAGGGCATGGCGGAGCACGTAAACATGCAAAAGAAGATCTGTGAACTCCATGGCATCCCCTACCTCGATCAGTTTACACTGGGCGGCTACAACGTCTACAACAAAGACTTGTACTACCACGACCCCATCCACATGAACGCCCTGGGCTACAAAAAGCTGGGCGAGCTACAGGTAGCATTTCTGGCCTTTCCGTAGCAATTAAAGAGGTTACTCTCTGCTCCCATGCAAGAGTAACCTCTTTAATCGTTTTGCTATCGTTCAAGAGTAACCTCTTTAATGGGACTGCCTGTTGTTCTGCCGTGCGTTGTTTTGGCAGGTGTCTCACATGCCACTTCGGCACTCCCGGCTTCTGCCGTTCTGGCGTGTGTCTCACACGACAGCATTCCCATGCCTCCACACCCACAAAAATCACCTCAACTGCTGACACAGGTCATGATGTGGCCGGTGGATAAATGCCAGATTTACCCAACAAACCACATCAGTCATGAACACGATAATTATAGCCACCGATTATTCACCCGCCGCCAATAACGCACTTCAATATGCCGCCAACCTGGCGTCGGTTGTCAAAGCCGACCTGGTGCTTTTCAATTCTTACCACCTCAGCCCCCATGCTGCCAACGGCCTTGTTAGCCCCACCGCCTTAGAGCAGATGATCGACCACAATAACAGCGACCTGCAAAAGCTGGCGAACGAAACCGCCAGGAAATACGGATTGAAAGTGAGCTGGGTTAGCAAAGCGAGTGATACTATCGGAGAGCTGTCGCAATTCGCTGCTGATCGTAACGCCGACCTGGTAGTAATGGGCATGGAGACCAACCTGATAGAATACGAACTGTTTGGCAATACCACCACGGCAGCTATCAAGCGACTGAATTGCCCGGTGCTGGTGGTACCCGGCGACGTTCCTTTCAAGGGCATACAAAAAATTCTGTATGCCTATGAGCACACCTGCCTCGACCAGGACAACCACCTTGATTTGATGAAGGAAATTGCCCGGAAGTTCGCCGCAGAGCTGCAGGTATTCCATGTAGACACCAAAGCAAAGGCTGGGGCTGCCGTGGCCGTTGAGGATGAGATGATCAGCGCTGTAGATAACCTTTTGGAGGATGTTGATCATTCATACAGCGTTATCGGGAGTTCAAAAATTGGCGAAGGCATTGTCAAGGGGGTAGAGGCATTTCAGGCCGACTTGCTGGTAATAGTGCCTCACAAAACAGGCTTTCTTGAGTCGCTACTAAAAGGCAGCAACACCCGCAGCATGACACTAAAGACCAGAGTGCCATTGCTGGTGCTGCCCAATGCCAACATGAATTAGGCGTTGGTCCGCAAGGCAAGAATTAAAGGGGTTACTCTGTGCTCCGCCACAAGAGTAACCCCTTTAATGTCCGGACATGGCGCACGATTATTGGAAACCAGCCGAGGCTTTTTAGCTTCTTTCCGCTGCCAATACCAGCAAACAAACCACAATCAGGCAGCTATATTCTATGCCGCCGCTGCTGGGCCCTACCACATACCAGCCGTTCGGTAAATGCACCAGAAAAATGCCCGGCACGATCACCAGCAGCCAGGTCAGGCTGATCCATTTCTTAAAGAAACCAAGGGCAAGCGTTGCACCAGCCCCTAGCTCAAACAGGGTAATGCTCCAGGCGATGGGCGTACCTATCATCAGCCCCAGCGAATCGAGGTAGCCGCCGAAGTCAGCCACCGTGCCGTAGTAGAGCCGTTGAAAGCCATGAGCCATCATAATGATGCCGACCATGATGCGCAAAGCAAGGAGCGCATGCCGCTGTGAAATAAATGCTGCCATAAATGGAGGAGTTGTTCGGCTTTTAACACTTGTATGCCCAACTTCCCTCATGGGTAGGATGCTGTTGTTTGTAATTGAGCGGCTCCAGGCAGCCATCTTCTCAGCGCCATACATATAACTTTGCGTCAACCTTGCTGGAACTTTGCAGACAATCCCTTAATATCATTCTGTCAAACACTCACTGCAATGAAAAAAAGGACTCATCAACCACTCATTTTACTGCTTTCACTGGTCATCTCGATCGTTCTTCTACACCCGGTCATCGCATTTCAACAGGACTCACTCAAGGCCCTCACGTCCACCGACTTCGGTCAGTGGGAAAGCTTGGGCAACGACGGGCAGCTGTCGGCCAATGGCGCCTGGCTGGTGTATCCCATCGACAGAAACAACAAGGAAAACGAACTCCGCCTCCACAACCTGACCAACGAGAAAGTCAGAGTGTTGAAGGAAGGCACCGACGCCGCCTTTTCTGGTGACAACCAATGGCTGGGCTACCTCATCAACCTGCCGGAAGCCGAACGCAAGAAGCTGGAGAAAGACAAGAAGCCTGTGCATACCAGCTTCGGATTGATCAACCTGGCAACGGGCGACAGTGTGGTAGTGAAAGAAGTGGCTGGGTTCGATTTCAGTGATAATGGTCAGTTCGTGGTGTTGAAAAGGTACGGCAGCGGAAAAGGAAATGATATTGTGGTGAGAAACCTCGCCACCAGCAAAGATTTCAGCTTTGGCAATGTGGCCGAATACAAATGGCAGGACAAAGGCATGCTGCTGGCCATGGCCATGGAAACAGCAGGCAAAGAAGGCAACGGTGTCCAGCTTTTTGATGGAAAAAGCAATACGGTAAAGCTGCTGCACAGCGCCGCTGCCTACTACAAAGGGCTCAGCTGGCGCAAAAACAGCGACGACCTGGCCGTGTACCAGTCGGTGACTAATGAGGGCTACGAAGACTCCACGCACATCGTTTTAGCCTGGAAAAAACTGGCAAGTGCTGCCTCTTCCCCCCTGACCTTTGATCAAATGACCATCCCTGATTTTCCGGCTAACTCCCGCATCGTCAGCAATTCGAATTTGAGATGGAATAAGGACGGTAGCTCCGTCTTTTTCGAAACCATGACCTGGCTGAAGAAGCCCTCCAAAAAAGACGAAAGCGAAGAAACAACACCCGACCCGGAAAAGGAAGCCCTGTACGAAGAGGCGCCGGCGCTGGAGATTTGGAACAGTAACGATGTGCATGTAATCCCTGAGCAAAAACAGCTGGCAGAACGAAAAAGGGTGCAGAGCTACCTGGCCGTGTGGCATCTGACAGGCAACAAGTTTGTGCAGCTGGGGGATGACCTCACGGAGGAAACCCTGTGGCAGAAGGACGTGTCGATAGTTCTCGGTCTCGACGAAACGCCCTATGAGTTTGACGGCATGTTTGGCCGATCCAATGCCGACGTTTACACGATCGACAGCCAAACCGGCCAAAAACAAAAGATCCTGGAGCAGGTAAACCGCCTCTACAATGTAAGCTCCGATGGTAAAACGGTGGTTTACCTCAAAGATGACAACTACCATGCTTTCAACTTCCAGTCGGGCAAAAGTATCAACCTCACAGGCAGCCTCTCTGCCTCATTTGTTGATAAGGAAGACGACCACCCGGTAGAACAAAAGCCGCCTTACCGCTTCGTCGGCTGGGATGCAGCTGGCACCACTGTCTACGTGCATTCGAAATACGACACCTGGTCGCTCAAAGTGGACGGTTCCAAAGCGACCAACCTGACCAACGGAGCGCAGGACAAAACCATCAGCCGCTTTGTTTCCATCGATAATGATCAGGAGTACATCGACCTCAAGCAGCCGATGTACATCCACCAAACTGGCGAATGGAGCAAGAAAGAGGGCTATGCTGTGCTAAGCCAGGGCAAACTCAAAAGCCTTTGCTGGGATGATATGCGGGCCACTCGCCTGATCAAAGCCAAAGAGGCCGCTACCATAGCCTACGTACTGGAGAGCTTTGAAGACTCTCCCGACTATTTCGTTTCCAAAAACGGCAGTAGCGAAGGCAGTCAGGTATCTGCCACCAATCCATTTCAAAAAGACTACCGATGGGGCAAAGCCGAGCTCATTGAATACGCCAATGCCAACGGCGTCAAACTTCAGGGTTCTCTGTTCTATCCCGATGACTATGAGCCAGGTAAAAAATATCCGATGATCACCTATGTGTATGAGTTTCTGTCGCAAAACATTCATCGCTACATCGCCCCCTCGCAGTGGCATTACTACAACCACCGGGTGTGGACAAGCCAGGGCTACTTCGTGTTGCAGCCCGACATTCTTTTCGATGCGGGAGACCCCGGCATCTCTTCTACCAAAACCATGGAGATCGCTGTGAAAACTGTAGTTGACAAAGGCCTGGTCGACCCTAAAAAAGTAGGACTCGTAGGGCATTCATGGGGCGGCTATCAGGCAGCCTTTGCAGCCACCAACACCAAGATCTTCGCTGCTATTGTGGCAGGAGCCGGGTTAACAGACCTGGTGAGCATGTACGGCATGGTGGCCTGGTCGTTTGGAGGTACACCCGAAAATTACCATTTCGAGGTAAGCCAGGAGCGCATGATGGTGCCGCCATGGAGAAACATCGATGGCTACATGCGCAACTCGCCGGTGATGAACATCGATAATATGACAACACCTCTCCTTTTCGAAGTGGGAGACGCCGACACCAACGTGGACTGGCGGCAAGGCATAGAAATGTACAATGCTGCCCGCCGGGCCGACAAAGAGATGGTGCTGTTGGTGTATGCCAAAGAAGGCCATGGCTTGAGAGAAGACAAAAACCGCTATGACTACCAAAACAGAATTTTGCAATGGTTTGGCCATTACCTCAAAGGACACCCTGCCAAAGACTGGATAAAACAAGGCCTGCCCTACACGGAACAGCAAAGGCAGTTGGAGCAGTGGAAGAAGTAGGTGCATTCAAATCGCCTAAAACCTCTCATCCGGTGTACTCCCTCAGAGTCCTCTGCGAGAGACTCTGAGGGAATCAGTGGAAGAAGTAAACACCCCCTGCCCAACCCTACCTCCGAGTCCTGTAGGGACGGCATATCGGTACACCAACGCTTCTTCACCGCACAACCTAGTCCCATCGGGGCGGCATATCGGTACCAAAAAGGCCTGGAAAAAGCCACAATTCCCGTAAGACACCACACAATAGCGCCGACCAATCTATTCTGAAAAGAAATGAACCACACCTCACAATCCTGCTTTGCTTTAAAAGCAGGCCACCTTACATTTGAATAAAGAACCGAACCAACCGATATGAAAAGAATTAGCCTCTACCTCTTTGCAGCCATCCTCTTCGCTTCCTCTTGCAGCCAGCAAAACAATCCGGACGACACCAAACCCCTTCCCCGTATCGCCATCGCAGGCCTGGCCATTGAGTCGAGCACTTTCTCCCCCGCACTTACCGATGAGGCAATGTTCCGGGCAAGGGTAGGCAACGACGTTTTTTCTTTCTACTCATTTCTCAATCCGGACTCGCTTGACAGAAAAAGAGCCAACTGGATTCCTACCCTCAGGGCCCACGCCATTCCCGGCGGCGCCGTGACGAGGGAAGCCTACGAATCGTTGGTGGGCAAAACGCTGACCATGCTGAAAGACAGCCTGCCTTACGACGGCCTTTTCTTCGATATCCACGATGCCATGAGTGTGGTGGGCCTCGACGATCCCGAGGGAGATTTCATCACCAGAGTGCGGGAAGTGGTCGGCTATGAAACAATCATCTCCACGTCGATGGACCTCCATGGCAACGTATCAAAAACGCTGGCCCAAAACAGCGACATCATCACCTGCTACCGCATGGCACCTCATGAAGATTCGAGGGAGTCGGACAAGCGGGCGGTGGAAAACCTGCTGGAAAGAATTGAAAGCGGCAAAGGCAAACCAGCCTACAAGGCATGGATTCCTGTGCCAATTTTGCTGCCAGGCGAAAAAACCAGCACCAGGGTTGATCCCGGCAAAAGCTTGTATGCCAAAGTAGCTCCGGCGGCGGATCAGGAAGGCATTGTAGATGCAGCCATCTGGATTGGTTACGCCTGGGCGGATGAGCCCCGCAACCACGCCGTGGTGATGGTGACCGGCGACGACAAGGCCAAAGTCACCAGCACCGCTGAGTCATTAGCCAATGCCTTCTGGGAGGTAAGAAATGAGTTTGAGTTTATTGCCCCTACTGCCACGCTGAAAGAAAGCCTCGACATGGCCATTGCCAGCGACAAGCATCCTTTCATGATCAGCGACATGGGCGACAACCCCACAGCAGGTGGTGCCGGCGACGTTACCTGGACGCTGGCCCAAATACTCGCCCGGCCGGAGTTCAAATCAGCCGATGGCCCTTCTTTGATCTACGCCTCCATCCCAGGCCCTGAGTTTGTAGACAAGGCGGTGGCCGCTGGCGTTGGCGGCAAGGTATCCGGCACCGCAGGGGCAGCGGTTGACGCTCGTTTTTCACCCCCTATTCAGCTCACCGGAACAGTAACCGCCATTGAAACGGGAGACGCCAGTGCAGAAACAGAAGTCGTGGTGAAAATCGGCAGCGTGAGCGTGATAGTGACTAAAAAGCGGAAGCCTTACCACCGGGAAAGCGACTTTACCAACCTGGGCCTCAATCCCCGTGCATCAGACATTGTAGTGGTGAAAATCGGTTACCTGGTGCCAGAGCTCTACGACATGCGAGCCGATTGGGTCATGGCGACGACCCCAGGAGGTGTAGATCAGGCCCTCGAAAGGCTGGAGTTCAAAAGAATCAACAGGCCCATGTTCCCATTCGACAAGGACATGGAAGATCCTGATTTGAATGCACAGTTGATTCCGCTGTCGGGGAGTAAATAATTGCATCAAGGCTGGGGAGATTGCCAGGTAAGCTATCGCAGGATCAAAGCGTTTCTCAGCAGGAATGATAGCCAGTGTAAGCTTATCCCCAATAGCGAGTGCTTTCCAGCCAAGTCTCCTTATTAAATCACCGTCTTCTGTTCATTCCGGGAGTTTTTTCGGATATTCACGTAAATCATCATTTCTAATCTGAGCTAAAGATTGCAGCCCCTGAGTGCTTGCCTGCCTGGCTAAGCTACTTTAACCTCGGTGTCGCATTTTTTATCCTTGCAAAACCACGGCGAGACTTTGATGGGCAGGTTGTGATACAATGCCGATAGTAGATTAAACTTTTTCTCAAACATTAGACAATGATTTCTTCTCGTTTCATAACAACATTTTTTGTACTGGCGCTTTTTTCATGTAGCCCCAAAACGCACATCACCAGCTATGTGGAAAAGTCAAAATCAACGGTACTGTATCCTTTTGAGGTGATCTACGCTGATGGCGCCTATTCCCTTGCGGGCAACGAGCCCCTGAAAACCTATGATTTCCTCAACTGGGATGATACGGTGCAGCTTAAAGGAGGCACCTTGCTGCTTGCGCACTATTCGGGTAGCTTCTTCGAGTTTCAGGGCGACACGACCATTAACATCGAGCCGTTCAATTTAAAAGCTGGTTACGAAAAGCCCGGTTACCACTTTGACAACCACGACGGTGTTTCTGGCGACAGCAGGCCTACACTCCGGCATTTGTTTGAAACCGATCAGCACCACGAAATATACGACGCTAACGTACCCTACCTTCAATTTTCACATCCACAAGCCTTTAATCTAAAAGTCGGTCCGGTGCAGGAGGTGTGCTTGAGGTGGTGGACCCGAAATCCCAACAGCCAGTCGAATGACTACCAGCTCAGTATTTTGAATGAGAATAGCGAGTTGCTTGGCACCAAAATAGTAAAAGGCAATACCTACAAATTGAACGTCAGGCAGTACGCCAAAAGTGGTGAGTCTAATCGTTTTCAAATAACCGTTCGTGAAATGGGTGAAGGACTTAAGTCGGCCAACAGCATGACGATCATCTTCGACAAACCCAACCGGGCGCTGGTTGATGTTTGCGACATAAAAACCGCCATCACCGCACTGGAAACCGCTTATCATCTCGAATACCAGGGCGACACATATGGTGCGCTTAGCATGCATGAATTGGCCACCGCATTGTCAAACAAGGCTATCTACAGTGAGCTTCTGGCTAACTTCAAGAAACGATACGGGCTTTAATTTTCAGCCGCAGCTACTTGCCATCTTAACCCAAAATTGTACAACCGCCAGGATGATTCAGCTGAGCTTTCCCTGCCTGCCGGGTAGCTTCGGCTTTTTCCAGAGAAAACTCAGGCATGCTAAATCTTATAAATCACTCGTCAACTACAGCAATTTCCAACAACCATACTAATTGTTTTAGCTTTCAAAGGTGTTATATTGTCCAATCCATTGACTATATTTTTGAAAGCAAAAAAGACATATAAATTAACCTTTGGCGTTGTTCTCCGCAAAAGTATTATTTCTCTCTCTATTCTATTTCCTGTTGTAGTAAGCTGTACAGATCCATTTAACCCATCCGTCGATACAGAAACAGCAGAACTTTTTGTGGTAGATGGTTTTGTCAATGCTACAGACTCCACCGCCATTGTCACTCTTTCACATTCCAGGCCATTGACCTCTCGTGGCGTTTTCATCCCAGAAAAAAACGCCCAGGTGATGATTGAATCCTCCGAGGGAGAAAGTTTCTCCCTGCAGGAACTGGACTTGGGTAAATATGCGCTGCAAAACATGCCAGTTAACAAA
The DNA here is from genome assembly GCF_032999765.1 of Imperialibacter roseus. Lineage (GTDB taxonomy): Bacteria > Bacteroidota > Bacteroidia > Cytophagales > Cyclobacteriaceae > Imperialibacter > Imperialibacter roseus. The sequence goes on from NZ_CP136051.1 coordinate 4,015,463, forward strand.
ACAGCATCCTACACCCTGCGAGTGCAGACTGCATCCGGTGCAACCTATACCTCGGAACCTGTCACGGTGAGAAGCACTCCTCCCATCGACAGCCTGACTTACGGACTCTCAAATGACAACCTGGGGCTAAGCATAAGGCTGAACACTCACGATGACACTGGAAATTCCCGGTATTATAGCTGGGAGTATTCAGAAACCTACGAGTATCGTTCTTATTTCAATTCTGGTTTTACCTTTGAAAACAATCAACCTGTGCAGAGAACTGCTGAAGAGGCAGTCAATATATGCTACCTCACCGTTCCTTCCACCAGAATACTACTGGGCACATCAACAGCACTTGCCGAAGACGTTATTCAGGGAGAAGAGCTTACCATTATACCAAAATACTCCCCAAAAATATCCGTTCGCTATAGCATATTAATCAGGCAACGAGTGCTTAGTGCGAAGGAATATGACTATCTATACCAACTTAGGCAGGTAACCGAGAGGCTAGGGACATTCTTTGATCCTCTGCCGGGTGAAGTAATTGGCAACATAAGCCGGGAAGGTGAAGGGTCGGAAGTGATCCTTGGAAATTTCGGCGTAGCAGAAGTTTATGAAGAACGCTTTTTCATAAACAAGGGTGAATTGCCTCTCGACCTTCAGGCCTCCCCAATTACCAAGGGCTGTCAATTGGAGTTTACATGCGACATCAGAATACCAAGAACAACCCCACAGCCTTCCTGCGCCTTTCTCGAAGACATTAGCGACAACGCCATGATAATAGAAGCCGCTTATGATTTAATGGGCAAGCCCTACGCTTATAGCTTTGCACGTGATTATTGTGGAGATTGCAGAACGCAGGGTGGAATCACCACCAAACCAGATTTTTGGTAAGAACCTCAATGCCCTGCTCTTAATGGTTAAATGAGTTCATGTGAAATTGACCCCCTCAAATCTGATCTGTTATCTTTAATACCATGAAAAGACTTTTGCTCCTCCTTCTTTGTGGCTTACTGATTCAAACTGCGTTCGCTCAGGAAGCTGACCTCTCACACCCTTCGCCCAAAAATCCTCCGAAGGAAAAAGGTGACTTCAAAAAAACTGACCTGGTGGAGCTTGTTTCGCTGGATCCCAGCATCAAACTCGACATCCGCTATGCCACCGACAACAACCTTGTTGGCCGACCGGTGTATACACAGGCCAGGGCTTTTCTGCAGCGACCGGCAGCAGAGGCACTTGCCAAGATTAATGCCTCATTGAAGGAAAAAGGCTTAGGACTGATGGTATTCGATGGTTACCGTCCCTGGAGTGTCACGAAGATATTTTGGGACATCACCCCAGTGGAAGACCGCATCTTCGTTGCCGACCCCAATCAGGGCTCCAGGCACAACCGGGGCTGCGCAGTTGACCTGACTCTGTACGACCTTGCCACAGGCCAGGAAATAGAAATGACAGGAGTGTATGATGAAATGACCGAGCGCTCTTACCCCGAATATACCGGTGGCACTGAAAAGCAGCGCCAAATGAGAGACCTCCTCCGCTCCGCTATGGAAGCAGAAGGCTTTACAGTGTATGAGTACGAGTGGTGGCACTTTGACTTCAACGACTGGCGCAGCTACAGGATCACCAATGTGCCGTTTGAAAAGGTGAAGTAGCTCTTAGTTTGCTCCGGGGGGCGTGTTCTCTTCTGGGGACTAAATGAAAATTACCGCTAACAGACACTGTCGGCTAGCTTGCCATTGATATTTACTACTTGTAATATATTCTCGTATTCCCTTGTACTTTTTAGCGCCTAACTACTAGTTTTACATAGTTCTTTCTGTGCTATGAATATGGTGCTGAATTGAGCTGGGCAATAACTACCAATCAATTGTTAAAGAAACATCTCCTTATAATAGTTTCTTTGTTCCTGCTGGCATCAACCACGGAATTTTTGTGGATGGAAAGCTTGTCTGGAAAAGAAGACTTGTTCGAGGTAGAGTCTGAATTGAGCAACCAGCTGGAGGAAAAATCAAGCCTCTCGTACCACAAATTTAAAATACCCGACATCGGCTGGCCCAATATTGCCAATTCCTCGTATCCATTCAATTTTGATATTCCCTTTTCTGCGCCGTCAGAACACCCTACAAAATCCGCCGAGGTCGCTCCCGACAAAAGGCTTTACCTTCTCTATTGCCAGCTAAGGCATCATTGCTAACCAATAAAGCCTCGTGAATAAGAGCGGATAAGCTTGCCGATGGGGCAATGCTTAGCCGAAATATTCCTCGTTGCACCTTTCATTCTCATGGAGAATTGGCAAGGCAATCCTGTGAAAAGTACTTCATATTCATTGACTGGAAATCATCCTCCAAAAATGATGAAGCTGTTTAAAGACTATCGAAGGACAATGCCAATCAGTTCAGGCGCTTAAAGTTCATCAAAGGAAATATGCTGTATATCACAGAAGATAAAGGCAACATAAAAGACGGCAGCAAAGGCATGTTTGTATGACAATATCAGGTGAGCTTTTTGCATGCTCATTCAAAGATCGTTGGAAAATTTAGGTTAGGTCGGTGCAATGAAGAACCATAGGTTGGTTACTTGATTGTCTTATTTTTCAGTTTACAGTTTACAGTTTGATGAGCGGCGGGCCTTTGGTCCGCCGTTGATTTTTCATACTGGCCAGCTAGACGCCGTTCTTGCTTTGGGAGCGATTTATTGAACGCTTAAAAACCCACCCCAAGCCAACAAAGCTTACCACAAGTAATCCAATCCATAGCAACGAGAACAGGCTCCCTGTGGCCAAAGCCTCCATTTGCATCCCAATAGCCACAGCCATCACCGTTCGGGGAAGCATACCAATTAACCCGCCCAACAAAAAAGGTTTTATCCGTATGCCCGTGTAACCAAGTACTACGTTCATGATAGCAAATGGAAGCACCGGTGAAATGCGGCACATGATCACCAGCAGAAGGTCGTTCTTCTTCAAGCCATCCAGCACAGCCGTTGAGCGTGGATAAGCATCAAAAACAGCCTGAACAGCTTTAGCCCCAATTAACTGCGACACCGCATAGCCAAGTAAAGACGCCAGCATATAAGCAGGCACGAGCAACCACAAACTTTCGAAGCCCAGAAAGTAGCCGCTAAGCGCTGCCACAAACGTGGTGGGAGTAAAAGCAAAGGCCATGGTAAAAACAGTCAGCAAAAAGAACCAAGCCCACTGTAGCTGCGTTAGGCCAGTGAGCCATTCAGCGTGCTGCCAGCTTTGATAACCCGTGATGGTGCTAAAAATAAGTGGCATGGCCGCCATCCAAAGAATAAGCACCAGGGATGCGGGACTGCGGCGAATGATTTCTCGTACAAGCATTTGAAAGAAGCTGACTAAACCTAACTTTGCGGCACAAGTAACCACATAATACCCAAATAATTCACTTTATATGGAATTCGGAACCAAAGCTATTCACGCCGGCGCAGAGCCAGACCCCTCCACAGGAGCCATAATGACTCCCATCTATCAAACCTCCACTTACGTGCAGGAAGCACCGGGAAAAAACAAGGGGTATGAGTACGCCCGGTCTCAGAACCCAACCCGTGAGGCGTTGGAGACAGCCCTTGCAGCTCTGGAAAATGGCAAATATGGCCTTTGTTTCAGCAGTGGAGTTGCTGCCACCGATGCAGTTATCAAGCTGCTGGCCCCCGGCGATGAGGTGATAGCTGCCAGTGATATGTATGGAGGCACCTACAGGCTGTTTACCAAGGTCTTTGAAAAATTTGGCATTAAGTTTCACTTTGTTGACATGCAGGATGCAGCAAATATCAGCAAATACATCAATGCCAACACAAAGCTGATTTGGTTAGAGACACCAACCAATCCACTGATGAACATCGTGGACATTCAGGCAGTGGCCAACCTGGCCAAAGGTAAAAACATCATCGTGTGCGTGGACAACACCTTTGCTTCGCCGTACCTGCAAAACCCGCTTGACATGGGAGCAGATATTGTGATGCACTCTGCCACCAAATACCTCGGAGGCCATAGCGACGTGATCCACGGCTGTCTGGTCATGAACGACAAAGACCTGAAAGACAAGCTCTACTTTATTCAAAAGAGCTGCGGTGCGGTTCCCGGCCCCCAGGATTGCTTCCTGGTGCTGCGTGGTATCAAAACGCTGCACGTACGCATGGAACGCCACAGCGAAAACGGTGAGAAGATCGCACATTTCCTGAAGAACCACCCAAAAGTGGGCAAAGTATACTGGCCGGGTTTTGAAGACCACCCTGGTCACGCCATAGCCAAAAAGCAAATGCGGAGCTTTGGAGGGATGATCTCTTTTACACTAAAAGACGAAACAATAGCGGCAGCCAACAAAGTGCTGAGCTCTACTAAACTTTTCTCACTGGCGGAAAGCCTGGGTGGTGTAGAATCGCTGATCAATCACCCGGCCAGCATGACACATGCGTCTATTCCCCGTGAGGAAAGGATCAAAAACGGACTGAGTGATTCGTTAATCAGGTTGAGTGTGGGCATTGAGGGTGCAGATGACCTTATCGAAGATTTGAAAAAGGCGATTGGATAAAAAATAGGGGACTGTCGATAGTTGATTATCAATTATCGACAGTTGTTTTAGCTCCAGATATCTTCGAGATTAAACTTAAGTTGCGGGATCACACGACTGGAAACAATGCCACCTTGCGAAAGAAAAAAGGACGGCTTATCGACGACATCCAAATCCTCCGAAAATACTTCCAACGTTTGATTAGCCGGGTCGACGATCCAGTATTCCTTCACTCCCATTTTTAGGTACGCCTTCTTCTTGGTATACCTGTCAACATAGCTATTTGAAGGGGAAATTATTTCAACAATCAAATCTGGCGCCTTTTCGACACCCTTTTTTGTGACAGCATTAGCGTTTGATTCTGCTATATAGATCAGATCCGGCTGAAAAACATTCCTATCGTCTACATACAAATCGATGGGGGAAAAAAAGACCTCTCCTGTGCCGGCAGCAAAGCTGTCCAATATCTTGAACAACCTCCGAACGACACGTTGATGTTCAGGTGTTGGGGCGGGACTCATAAATAATTCTCCATCAATTAACTGGCAAGGCGCAGCGCTTTCACCCAGTAGCTGATAGTCACTGGCAGTCCACTCTTTAGTTCTGTTGATCACTAAACCTTCCATAATGGTGTTTCTCAAACAACTATAAATATATCATTTATAATGAGTCAATAAAAACCAGCGAAGCAGCGGGCCTTCTAACCCAGAAAACACCTAATTCAGTATCTTCTCCATCTCTTCCTCTCCCCTTCCTATCACCGCCACGCCATCCCTTACGATGATCGGGCGTTCGATAAGAATGGGGTCGTTGACCATAGCGGTGATCCACTGCGCACTTGTCAGCGTCTTGCCTTCATACTTCTCCTTGAACACAGGCTCCTTTTTACGCACCAGGTCTTCAGCTTTGATTCCAAGTTTCTCGATCAGGCCCCGCAACTCAACTTTGGTCGGGCAATTCTGGAGGTATTCCACAATCCTTACCTCTCCTCCTCTTTCGTGTAATATTTTCAGCGCCTCCCGACTGGCGCCGCATCTCGGGTTATGGTATATGGTATACATGTGTCTTTTAGAGTTTCTCTACTATCAAATTGTGATTGGTATAAATACAGATGTCAGCAGCAATATTGAGCGCCTCTCTCACTATTTCTTCAGCTGTCAGTTGTGGTGCGTGCTTCTTGAGAGCAATAGCAGCCGCCTGAGCATACATGCTACCTGAGCCTATCGCAGCCACTCCGTTTTCTGGTTCCAGCACGTCGCCAGTGCCTGACACAACAAGGATTTCCTCTTTGCTGGCGGTGATCAGCATCGCCTCCAGTTTCCTGAGGTACCTGTCAGTTCGCCAGTCTTTAGCCAGCTCAATAGCGCCCCGCTTCATATTGCCGCCGTAAGCATTCAGCTTTTCCTCAAACCTGTCGAGCAGCGAAAAGGCATCAGCAGTGGAGCCGGCGAAACCAGTTACTACTTTACCATCAAGCAACTTTCTGATCTTCTTAACATTGTTTTTAGCAACGGTATTACCCATGGTAGCTTGTCCGTCGGCCCCTATTGCAATTTCCCCGTTATGCTGAACCGCCAGCACGGTTGTTGATCTGATTTTTTCCATTTTGTGTATGATAATGAGAAACCGCTTTTTAGCTGTGTTTAGTTTCCCTGATTGGTACAATAACTAAAAAAGCCAGCAAGTATGATACCTGCTGGCTTTGATGTGTCAAAAAGACAGTGTTTTATTTAAACCAGCAGTTTGATCGGATCTTCGAGGAACTTCTTCAGCGTCTGCAGGAAGGCAGCACCCATAGCTCCATCCACTGATCGGTGATCGCAAGTCAGCGTCACTTTCATAATATTGCCCGGCACAAGCTGACCATTTTTCACAATCGCAGTCTCCTTAATACCGCCTACGGCCAATATGCAGGAGGCAGGCGCATTCAGGATAGCTGTGAATTCATCTACACCGAACATACCAAGGTTGGAAATACTGAAGGTAGCTCCCTCCCAATCGGTAGGTTGAAGCTTCTTAGCTTTAGCCTTTTGCCCGAATTCCTTTATTTCAGCCGAAATATGCGACAGTGACTTATTGTCTGCAAAACGAACAACAGGCATCAGCAGCCCATCCGGCGGTATAGCCATAGCCACTGCCACGTGGATGTGTTTGTTCATCCGTATTTTATCACCTCTCCACGACACGTTTACATCGGGGTGCAATCTCAAAGCCGCCGCTGCTGCTTTGACTACCATGTCATTAAACGAGATCTTCACCGGCGATATGTCGTTCAGGCTTGTTCTGGCTTCAATGGCCTTGTCCATGTTGATTTCCATGGTCACATAGAAGTGCGGCGCAGTAAATTTGCTATCGGACACACCTTTGGCGATGACCTTCCGCATTTGAGAAACCGGCACATCTTCGAAGCTTTCTTCGCCCACTATCGATGGCAATACCACTTTGGGCGCCTCCTTGCCTGGTGCAGCAGCCGGAGCTGATGGTTGCGCCGAAGGACTAAAGCTTTCTACGTCTTTTCTCACAATTCTGCCTCCATCGCCGGAGCCGGCAATCTGACGGATATCATATCCTTTATCTTCAGCCATTTTCTTGGCCAGAGGAGAAATTTTTATTCTTCCATTGTCAGACGAATGATCTGCAGTGGCCGCCTGGCTTGAAGCCGCTGGCGCACTTGAAGTACTTGCAGGCGCACTTGCCGCCTGGGGAGCACTTTCCTCAGCCGGAGCTGAACCAGCACCCGCTTCATGTGCTTTCAGCAATGTTTTGTAATCAGCACCTTTCTCCCCAATGATAGCAATAACACCATCCACTGGCACAGAGCTACCAGCCTCTACGCCGATATACAGCAAGGTACCATCTTCATAAGACTCCAATTCCATGGTAGCCTTGTCAGTTTCCACTTCGGCAATGATGTCTCCTGCCTTCACAGTATCTCCTACTTTGCTCAACCATGAGGCAATAACTCCCTCCGTCATGGTGTCGCTCATTTTTGGCATTGTCACCACCGTTGCCTTAATGCCTGAAGTATCAATTTTTTCTGCGGGTGCGCTGGCCACTGGTGCCGGGGCGGCACTCTCTGCGGCCTTTTCAGCAGCGCCGTTGCCTGCTGCTCCACTCTTCACATCTTTCAGTAACCCGTCAATATTCTCTCCCTTCTTGCCTATAATAGCAATGATTCCGTCTACAGGGGCAGCTTCTTTCTCCTTTACACCAATATAAAGGAGGGTGCCATCCTCATATGATTCCAGCTCCATTGTTGCCTTGTCGGTTTCTACTTCGGCGAGTATATCACCAGATTTCACTGTATCCCCCACTTTCTTCAGCCATGAAGCGATAACACCCTCTTCCATGGTGTCACTCATTTTTGGCATTCTGATTACTTCAGCCATTCGTTGTCCTTATTTATATCAAAAATAGCGTTATTGAAATTTTAATCACAACTATGCATTATCATGTTGCGACTCGTAAATTTATAAAATTGAGGCTTAGCCATGAACATATTAAATGATATTCGTTGGAAAATGTTTTGGTCGGCCAGCGAATCTACCCAAACATCAGTTTACAAACGTGTGCATAGGTTCCCGTCTGCTACGATATTAGCAATAACTACAGCAGTATTCATGGCTTTTTTGAAAATTTATTGATTAATCAGCAATGCCCGTACTCCAAAAACCCAGCTACAAGGGTTCCTTTCTTTCCGTAAACAAGCACTTCGAAACGATTTACCCTGCGCTTTTCAGAAAAGTATCCAATCCCCCTGCCGTTCGAAGGGAAAGGCTGGAAATGAAAGACGGTGATTTTCTTGACATTGATTATGCCATACAGCACACAGCAAATCGCAACAACCGGGTAGTAATTATCACTCACGGGCTGGAAGGGGACAGTAGCAGGCCCTATATCAAAGGAATGACCAAGGCCTTTTATGCCCATGGCTGGGACGTGATGGCCTGGAACCTACGGGGCTGTGGTGGCGAGCTCAACAGGCTGCCGAGGTTCTACAATAGCGGAGCTACCGAAGACCTGGACGCAGTAGTGGCCGAAGCCGTCAAGAGAGGCTACAACGAAATTTCACTGGTAGGCTTTAGTCTTGGCGGCAATATGACAGTGAAGTTTCTGGGCGAGTCCTACGCTGACCAATATCCGATTGCCTCGTCCGTGGCGTTTTCCGTACCTCTTGACCTGGAGAGTTGCTCTGTTGAAATAGACAAATGGCACAACTATCTCTACACCCGAAGATTCCTGAATACATTGATTAAGAAAGTGGTTCGAAAAGCCGAAATATTCCCCGAATCATTCAACACTGAGGGTGTTCGGAAAATAAAAAGCATCTTTCAGTTTGACGAATTAATTACAGGCCCCCTGCACGGCTACGAAGGCGCTGTTGACTACTACACCCAGTGCAGCTCAGCCCCGTTTGTGCCGAAAGTAAAGACGCCCCTGCTTGTGGTCAATGCGTTAAACGATACTTTCCTTTCCGCTAAGTGTTACGAGGAAAGTGCCTTCAGCGCCAATGCAAACACCATATTGCTGAAACCCCGGCACGGCGGGCATTGCGGTTTTGCAGAGTTTCGAAACGGCAGCACCTACTGGTCGGAGCAAATGGCTACCGAATTTTGCCTGCACCCTGAGCGGTGGCTTCAGGGCAAGTAAATGGTTAAATGACTCACAGTCAGTGTTACGGTCGTATTTTTACGGCAAATTAGATAGCTTTGGGAAAACCAATCATTGAATGAGTTCACGCTATACGTTGAGTAAGCCACCTGAAGAAGTTGCCAGGCGATTTAAAGCTGATGTAACAGACTCATATGAGCCAAGGTTTAATATAGCGCCGACACAGCTCGCCCCAGTTATTACCAGCGACTCACCGAAGGGGTTTTCGTTTTTTTACTGGGGACTGATCTCGAAATGGGCCAACAATAAAAGCATCAGTGAAAGGCTCTACATCACAAGAGCAGAACAGATTCCCGAGAAAGCAAGTGCAAAAACCGCTCTGATGGAGCGCCGGTGCTTGATACCAGCTGATGGGTTTTACGATTGGAAAAAAGTGAGCAAAAAAGGACAGGTGCCCTACTACTTTTTTGAAAAGCAGCACCAGCCTTTTGCAATGGCAGGTCTTTGGGAGGAGTTTGAAGATGATGAAGGAGAGCAAATGCATTCGTTTACATTAATTACTTGTGCTGCTAACCAACTGGTATCGGAAGCCAGTGACCGGATGCCTGTAATGATTGAGAAATCCCGTGAAAGTGCCTGGCTCAACAAAGCTACGCCATTCGAGGAGCTGGTGAGCATGCTAACCCCCTTTCCGGCACTGCAAATGCAGCGCCATCCTGTGTCATCAAGAGTTAATAATATAAAGTATGATGCGCCTGATTTGATCTTGCCGGCTGCGCCTTCGGATCAGTTCGGCAACTATACACTCTTTGACTAATTGACGATTTATCATTATCCTGAGACAATTTGTATCTTGAACAAGTTCGTATTCATAGCGTTTTGCAGAAGTATCAACCAACCCGATTTCTATTGTATTTGTATACCAGCATGAAAAATTCGACCTATTTACGCATTACTTCACTAGCCCTCCTTGCAGTGGGTGTCCTGCTTCCCTACGCAGGCTCCTCACAAGGCAAGCACAGCACGTATGTGAGAGCAGAGGATTCTTTTTATGATGAGGAGTTAGAAACCGCCTTCCTGTTGTTCAACGAATACCTGACTGGATCACCCGACGATAGAAAGGCCCAGTACTACGCCGAGATTTGCTCACTACTCACCTACTACCCCGCCAAACCACTCGATAAATTTCTTCAGTTTGAAGCTACCCTGGGTACCAGCGACAAATTTTTCTATTACTGGGCTGGAAGGATCTATGCAGCACGGTACGACTATGGTGCGGCCATAGAAGCCTGGCAGAAATTCCTCGACCTGAAGGCTTACAAAAGCAAAGTAATTACCGACGAAACAAAGGCGTTTATTGAAGACGCTATTGTTAAAAAATCTTTTATCGAGCATCCATCCACCTATTCAGTGCACCATTTGCCGGCACCTATCAATACGCTCAATTCTGAAGAGAACCCTATATTGTTTGACAATGAAAGTAAGCTGATGCTTGCGAGCATAGGCAACGACGAGAGTGTCCGCCGAAGAAAGCAAAGGTCAACTATTTACTTTTTTGAGCGGCAGGGGAAAAACAAATGGTCGGCACCAGTGAGCTACCCGGCTTTCAAAGAAATGAAAGGAAACATCGTCAACCTTCAGCTTTTCGACAACGAAACCAAACTTCTGCTTTACTACGAAGACAAGAAGGGTGATCTGTATCAATCGGAAAAAGTAAATGGTGTTTGGCAAAAGCCCAAGCCTTTGGAGCAGATAGATCGCTCGGGCATGCAGGTCAGCGGCTTTTTCACTTCCAATGGAGAGGTACTTGTTTATACGGCCGAATCAAAAAAGCCCGACAAAGACATCGACCTTTATATGGTGACAAGGCAGGGTGAAGGCCAATGGTCAGCCCCTACTGAGCTACAGGAACTCAACTCTCCGTTTGACGAAGACAGCCCTTACATTACACCAGACGGCTCCACCATCTATTTTAGCTCAAGAGGCCACTCGAGCATTGGAGGTTTCGACATATTCAAGTCGGCACGAAACCCTACTACAGGCAAGTGGGGAACTCCGGAAAACCTGGGGTATCCTATCAATACACCCGGCGATGAAATTTTCTTCAAGTTCAACAAAGACGGCAAAACTGGCTTCTTTAGTTCGGACAGGGCCGGAACAGTTGGCTTTCTCGATGCTTACCTGTTCGTAGAAGAAATCAAGATTCCAATGAAGGGCAGGGTAATCGCCAGCTCTACAAAGCAGCCTCTGGCAGGGGTGCTGGTGAAAGTAACGCCCGACAACCAGTACCTCAACACACTTTCGGCTGAAAGCAATCAGGACGGAGAGTTTGAGGTCTTGCTTACGTCAGGATTTGACCAAACATTCGACCTGACCTACATGGGTCTGCATGCTAAAACAGAGAGTATTTCAGTGGATCAGACCAGCCCCACCAACATACTGAACAAAGTTTTTGAGATCGACTTAACGGAAACCATCCTTGCTCAGCAAACCCATCAGCAGGGAGTCCAGCAAGGCAAATCAGCCGTTCCAACCAAAACGACTACAAAAGTTGCCAGTGCCAGCACAGAAACCACAGCCCCAATTTCCGAGTACACTGAGTTGGGTGACCTGGGAAAGAAATTCAGCAAAGGCAATAAGGCCATTTTGAGTAATATATACTTTGAGCCGGGATCTGATTATATCAGCTCTGCTTATACGCCCGAGCTTTTCGCACTTTTCAAGGTAATGAGTGAAAACCCTGAACTGAGAATTGAGATTGGCGGACACACCGACGCTCTGGAGGAAAAAACCAGTACACAGAATTTATCGAAACTCAGGGCCAGAGCAGTGGGCAGCTACCTGATGCAAAGAAGAATATCAGAGAATAGAATTAAGGAGGTGGGCTACGGAGCCACACAACCACTGGCGTCGAATGACAATGAAAAAGAAGGACGTGAGTTAAACCGCCGTATCGAAGTCCTTGTTATTGAATAGAACTTAAATTGTTTCGTTTATTATTCTTGTATAAATATAACTCAACACCCAAATGAGAGCAAGCAAGATAGCAGGCATTGGCCACTATGTGCCCGACAACGTAGTGACCAACAAAGACCTTGAAAAACTAATAGAAACCACTGACGAATGGATTCAGGAAAGAACCGGCATTAAAGAGCGCCGGTTTGTAGACCCAAAGTCGGATGAAGCTCCGTCAACCATGGGTACCAAGGCTGCCCGGATTGCCATCAAAAACGCCGGAATTACGCCCGACGATCTTGACTTCATCATTTTTGCCACGCTCAGCCCCGACTACTACTTCCCAGGCCCGGGTGTGATGGTGCAAGAGCAGCTTGGCATCAAAGAAATTGGTGCGCTTGACGTCCGAAATCAGTGTTCAGGGTTTGTTTATGCAGTTTCTATTGCCGATCAGTTTATCAAAACCGGAATGTATAACAACATCCTGGTGATAGGCTCCGAGCTCCATAGCAGCGGCCTCGACATGACCACCAGAGGGCGTGGCGTCTCAGTTATTTTCGGCGACGGAGCAGGTGCCGTGGTGATGCAGGCAGCCGACAAGCCAGGGCAGGGCATCCTGTCTACGCACCTTCATTCCGAAGGCAAGCATGCGAAGGAGCTGGCACTCATAGGCCCAAGCACCAAGCACTGGGTGGACAAACTAATCGTCGAAAATGACCCCGAAGACATCAGCTACTACCCCTACATGAATGGCAACTTTGTGTTCAAGCACGCTGTTACCCGCTTTGAAGAGGTGATCAATGAGGCACTGGACAAGAATGGCTTTAAGAGCACAGACATCAACCTTTTGATCCCGCACCAGGCCAACCTGCGCATCAGCCAGTTCATTCAAAAGAAAATGGGACTGTCGGACGACCAGGTATTCAACAACATCATGAAATATGGCAACACTACAGCCGCTTCCATTCCCATTGCAATGAGTGAAGCGTGGCAGGAAGGAAAAATAAAGGAAGGCGACTTAGTATGCCTCGCTGCATTTGGTAGCGGATTTACCTGGGCTTCTGCACTTATCAGATGGTAGAAGACGGGTTTTCCAAAGAAGAAATAGACCTGATGGGTGACAGCGAACTGCTGTTGACCAAACGAAAGGTAATTTCGAAGATGGCTGACCGGTTCTCTGCAGTAGAAGGAAAATTTAGGCAAATAATGCTGAGTGAAAGCAGCCTTCACTTACCACCCGACACCCTGGTAAAAGCTGGAAAGGTATCGAGAGGAGAAAATTACAAAGGTCTCCCCTATATTGTACTGGACTATCCACGGCTTATGACCCGTCACGATGTGCTCAATATCCGGCTGTTATTCTGGTGGGGGCATTACTTCACCCTGTCGCTTCACGTGGCCGGTGGGTTTTGGCAGGAAAGAAAACCAAACATTTTAAAGAATATTGGGGCACTTACTTTTGAAAAAATTCGTTTTCAAGTCGACGGTTCACCCTGGGAAAACGACATTTTCTCAGGTAATTTTCACGACTTAAACCCCTCCGACAGCGTGCAAACACTTTTAATTGAAAAATCCACCTTTTTGCGGCTCAGCTACTATTTACCTCTCCATGAGATCCCAAATCTCGATGAATTCGCTACCAAAGGTTTTAAAAAATTTATGTCTATTTTAAAGGATTGAATAATCTAGCATTGTTTTTGAATACCAAAGTAATCGGACAACAATCAAACCCCGGATGAATAAGCCCGCAAGCTATTTGTTGATATACTCCTTAAGCATTTTTTGTCTATCCTGCTTTTTGCTCCCCGGATTGAAGGCCCAAACGATGTCTTTTCCTGACACCGTTGCCACTTACAAAGGCGAGGTACAGAATGGTAAAAAGGAAGGCCTGTGGCTTTTTTACAGAGGCAATAACCAGCTGCTGGCAGAAGGTTTTTACAAAAATGATAAGAAAGACAGCCTTTGGTTTTTCTACAACACAGATGGCCGCCGCAACCAAATGGAGAGCTACAAGGGAGGTATTCTTAACGGCATCTATGCCAGTATTTATTCAAATGGGGAAATCAAGGAACGAGGCCGGTACAAAGATAGTCTGCGAACTGGCGACTGGGAAGGGTTCTATCGCTTTGGGCTTAAGCTTTACGAAGGCAAATACAACGAGGGCAAACGAGAAGGTCTTTGGAAAGAGTATTATGAAACAGGTAACCTGAAGTCCGCAGTGTTTTATGAGAATGATAAACTGGACGGTGAGGCCGAATTTTACGACGAATACGGACAATTGCAGTCCAAAGTAAATTACAAAGAAAATACGCTTCACGGCCCGGTTACGGAGTTTTATCCCGACGGAAGTGTGGCGCTTGAGGGAGTCTTCAAAATAGGAAAGAAAGACAGTGTTTGGGTAGAATACGACCCTTTCAAATTGATTTTAGCCAAAGAGAAATATAAAAATGGTTCGCTGGATGGAAAACAGTCGTACTACTACCCGAGTGGCAAACTGGAAAAGACGGAAGAATATGAGTTAGGCATAGCAACCGGCAACTGGCAGCAATACTACGAGAATGGTCAGCTCAAGTTGAATGTCAACTATAAGAATGGCCTAAAGGACGGCATCTATCAGGAGTTTTTTGCCCGGGGCAAAAAGAGCGTTGAAGGCAAATATGCCTACGACCTGAAGACCGGTACATGGACAAGCTTCTTTGAGAATGGCAACCTCTATTCCATTGGCGACTACCTGCGTGATCAGAAGACTGGCTTGTGGAAATACTTTTACGAAGCTGGCCCAATCGAAACCGAAGGCAAGTACAAAAATGACATGAGAGACGGCCAGTGGGTCAGTTACTATATTACAGGAGAAATATCTGCTATCGGTAGCTACAGGCTGGATTTGGAGGACGGCATTTGGGGCAGGTTTTACCAAAATGAGCAACTCATACAGGACGAAAACTGGGACAATGGCCGACTACTGGCAGTCAGCGAATACTTTACACCAAAAGGGGAGGTATTGCCTGGTGGCACCCTAAAAGACGGCTACGGCTCAAGGATAACTTACTATGAAGATGGTACCCTAAAGCTGGAAAGCTATTACAAAAACGGCTTTACCTCTGACATATGGAAGTACTACCACCCCAACGGCAAGCTGGCCTCTGAGGGGCAACTACTGAACTCCCAAAAACAAGGCACATGGAAATACTACCATGACAATGGCACTGTGGAATCGGAAGGAAAGTATTTGAATGATGAACGCATCGGTCTTTGGAAGTTTTACAACAGAAAAAACAGGATAACGAATCAGATCAATTATTCGAAAGAATAAAGCGGCGTTTTCCTAAAGCAACTATTGTAGACAACACCAAGTCAGGTTCTTTGCACACTTTTCCGTTAATCAATTGCTGGAAACAACTGGATAGTAAGTTGGTGCATCTTCCCAGTGGGCGGGTGTGACTCCCGTTCTGACACCCGCTACTTCTTGGCATTCCAGACAGCCGAATCTCATGTCCAGAATAATTTCCGATGACAGCTTTCTGTACGGATTGTCTGAAATACCGCTTCTGCTAAAATAAACGGACTTCATTTTTAGCCCTGACGCACCAAAAAAGCCATGCACTCTTTCTTCGGGATCGTTCACATTAAACAGGTTGCCCTTAATGGTGATCGGAGGCCTATCAAATACCCCACCCGAGTTGGTAGTTAGTTGCGCCACTTTTTGCCAGTATTCATACGCAGCCCTGCTAAGGGCATACTGCTCGGCTTCAACAAAATAAGGCAGGCGATCGTCATAAGGAAAAGTAAGCAAAGGCACTCTGGCTATTGTATTTCCATCCAACAGTTTGTCTGACCCGACATTAACGCATCCTGGGCAATTGGTGATACCAAAGCACCGGCTACAGCAATAGGTGCCGAACGTGATATAGCCCGCATCCGGGGCTCCTATTCTCCAAATTCTGCAATAATCCAGCCTCTCATAATTATTCCAGCGCCACAGATAGTAGTTCTCCTCATTTTCTGGGTCTTTGGTCTCCACGAAAACATCAAACTCACCTTGCAAAAACTCGCCTGAGATATCCCGGTACTCAGCGTACATGGTGTCTATCTCCGGCACTGCCGCCAGGTAGTCGGGCTTCGATTCGTAATTTTTTCCGTTAGCCAACTCTATCCTCACCGAATAGCTTCGCCCCACTTCGCCTCTGATTCCATCAGCTTTGGTCTCATAAGCGCCGCCCGCTGTATAAGTGAGTTGTTCTTCATTGCCCGCATCATCTTTGATAATGACCTTTGCATCGTAGATTGTAAAATCACTTTTAGCGTTGCCCGAAGTGTAAGTGGTACTGTAGCTTAGCTTTACCCTGTAAGGTCCTGGCTGGTCAGTAATGAGACCTTCGACCGTCAGTTTGGGGTTTTCATCGGTCAGTTCGGGGTCAAAGGGAGTTATGCAGCCGACCAGCAACAACAAGCTGAGCAGCTTCCATTTTGCATTTACTTTGCCTGGGCTAAATCGTTCCAACATACTACATCAATAAACAACTGGATAATAAGTAGGCGCATCGTCCCAATGAGCTGGGGTGATTCCAGTTCTTACTCCTGCCACCTCCTCACATTCCAGGCATCCGAATCTTTTGTCCTCAACGAAGTCGTCATACCAAAGCTTTTTGTAAGGATTTGCCGGAATACCCCTTCTACTAAAATAAACTGATTTTGTCTTTAGTCCCGATGCTCCGAAATAGCCAAGAACTCTCTCATCCGGGTCGGTAGCATTTGACAAATTTCCTTTTATTGTGATAGGGGGTTTGTCAAAAACTCCCCCTGAATTCGTAGTCAAGTGGTCTACCATTTGCCAGTACTCGTACGCTGCTTTACTCACCGAATACTGCTCTGCCTCAACGAAATAAGGCTTTCGATCGTCATATGGGAAAGTCAGCAACTGTACTCTTGATATCCTATTCCCATTCATAAGCTTATCAGCAGCCACATTTACACAACCCGGACAGTTGACAATGTCAAAGCAAATACCGCAACAAGGCACCGCATAAGTTACAAGCTTGAATGCGCCACTTCCCGTTGTATAGATCCTACAATAATCCAGTCGCTCAAAGTTATTCCACCTCCACAGATAGTAGTTCTCTTCATCTTTCGGATCTTTGGTCTCGACGAAAACGTCAAACTCCCCTTGCAAAAATTCGCCGGAAATATCCCGGTACTCAGCGTATATGGTGTCGATGGGTGGAACAGCTGGCAGCATCTCCGGCACAGACTCATAAACCTTTCCATCGGATAGCTCTATTTGTACCGAATAGCTCCGCCCAACTTCTCCTCGTATTCCATCAGCTTTCGTTTCATACGTGCCTCCCTTCGTATAGGTAAGTTGTTCCTCATTCCCCACATCGTCTTTGATGATTACTTTAGCATCATAAATCGTAAAGTCACTTTTAGCGTTGCCTGAAGTATAAGTGGTGCTGTAGCTTAGCTTCACCCTGTAAGGGCCTGGCTGGTCAGTAATCAGACCCTCTACTGTTAATTTTGGCTCTTCGTCGGTCAATTCAGGATCAAATGGGGTAATGCAAGTGGTGAGCACAACAAGACACACAGTCAACACACCTGTCAATCTATTTCTATACAAAGTCAGGCTTCTTGATCCCATCAAAAAGTAAAGTTGTAGGTGATTGACGGAAAAATGGAGCCAAAAATAGAGAGCTTATAGACGTCAGCATGGACATAGTAAAGCTGATTATTAGGCTTGAAAAAAATCGAATAGGCATTTTTTCGGGCATAGACATTATAGATAGAAAATACCCAGCTCCCCTTCCACTTTGCTTGCCTGCTTGGTTTATCGTCTATTGTCATAGCCAAATCCAGCCTATGATAATCGGGAATGCGAAACTGGTTGCGGTTCTCATAATAAGGCACATACGCTCCATGGTAGTAGTACTTGTCCAACGGATAGGTCGTCGGTCGGCCGGAACTATAGGTGAAATTCGCTGAAAAGCTCACCCTGGCACTTTGCTTAAATATGGCTGATAGGTTCAGTATATGAGGCTTGTTGAAATTCGTCGGGTAGTAGTTACCGTTACTAATTTGCTCCTCAATAAAATCAGTCTTCGTCCTGATTCTTGCCTGCGAGTAGGTGTAACTTAGCCAGCCGGTCAGCCTTCCCATGTTCTTCTTCGCCTGAAGCTCTACACCATAAGCAAAGCCATTTCCATGAAGAATGGCAGTTTCCAAGGCCGGGTTCAGCAGCAGGTCAGCACCATCTTTATAGTCGCTTAGGTTTTGGGTGGTTTTGTAAAAAGCCTCTGCCGATAGCTCATACACATTCTCTCTGAGGTTCTTGAAATAGCCCACTGACACCTGATCGGCGATGATGGGCTTGGAGTAGGGATTGCTCAGTTGCCACCTGTCGATGGGCATTGAGGCAGTGGTATTGGAAATAATCTGCAAATATTGCCGCATCCTGTTGTAACCCAGCTTGACAGACGCTGTCGGGTTAAGGCTGTATTTTAATGACAGCCTGGGCTCTGCGCCACCATAGCTATTGATCCTTTCTCCCTTTGAATAGTGTGTGGTATCCACCATTGACTCATGCGAGTAAGGTACGCCAGGCTGATAAGAATACACATCCCGGTCACCCATGTTTTGGAAATAGGAATACCGAAGACCAGCCATTACAGTCAGCTTTGTGTTAACGATGAGTTCATCGCTTGCGAACCCCGCCAGTTCCAGTCCATACTCATTTTGCAGCAGCTGCTCGTTGATGTTCGATTCGCTGCTGGTGGGTTGCAGATGCCCCGGTTCCAGAATGTATTGGGTGCCGGCACCGCCAAACATAATGGTATGGCTGCCTTTCAACCAGCTAAAGTCGGCTTTTGCTTTTCGGTACTTTATGGCCGACGGCAACTCAAAGCCCACAGCCGGAACGAGGCTGGAAATCGACGCATTGTAGTCGCTATAAACACCAACTACGTTCGCTATGAAGTCGGGAGAAAAAGCATGATCCCACCTAACGGTAGCATTGGTAGTTTCCCAGTCGTATTGAGAGGATGTAGCGTTGACCTCCAGTGCAGAGAGTGAGTCAGAAGCCAGCTTAAACCTGTCCACCGATCGATACAATGACAGCTGGATTTTATTGTCATCATCAACTTGATAAAGCACCTTGGCCGTTACATCATAAAAGTTAGCCCTGGTGTCCTGAATTGCTTTGTTGGGAGCAAGTTTGAAAATGTAGTTCGGAAAAGAAGCCCTGCCTCCCAGCAGGAAGCTTACTTTCTTATTGACAGGCCCTTCTAGCAAAAGACGGTTGGCTATGATCCCAACCCCACCCTGCGCTTTTATTTGATCGGTTTCTGGCGTTCTTATTTTTATGTCCAGTACAGAAGAGGCCCTGCCTCCGTACTGTGCCGGAATCGCCCCTCTGTAAAAGGAGATATCTCTTACAACGTCCGGATTAAACACCGAAAACAGCCCCATCAGGTGAGAACTATTAAAAACCGGTGCATCGTCGAGCAATATCAGGTTTTGGTCAATATTTCCTCCTCTTACATTAATACCTGTTGTTCCCTCCCCTACCGTTGTCACGCCCGGAAGCATGAGCAGGCTCTTCATCACGTCCACTTCCCCCATAAAAGTCGGCATTTTCTCAATCGTCTTCATCGACATCTTGCTAACGCCAAGCTCCACACTCGATATATTATGGTCTTCCGCCTGACCACTTACACTCACTTCCTGCAGCAGTTGAGACGACTCATCCAGGTCAATATTGATGGTCATGGCACGATGAACAGGCACATTGCGTCTTTTGCTCTCGAAACCAACAGAAGAAAACTCAACAGCATGCACTCCCTGTGGTAAGAACATGATGAAATACCCGGCTGAGTCAGTTACTACACCTGTCGAAAGGTTAGTCACGTAGACGTTTACACCTTCTAAAGGAGCGCCTGAAACGCTATTTTTAACAGTGCCACTAAAGGGGAAATTTTGAGCAACTGATAGAAAGGACGTCAACACCGACAATAAGACACAAGCCAGAAGCACCTTCAAGAGGTTTCTCATTTGTATTGCATAAAAGTAGTAGATCCTTACCCTAAAATAGAGAACAACTCTGCTTCAAAACTCCCTATATTTTGAGAATAAAGAAATCAATTACAAGATGTTACTCTATTTAAAGGCAGTAATTTTCCACAATGGGTAAGTGCAAAATATAAGCCTTTCCGAGTATTACGGCAACATTGGAACAGGCCTATTCTATCGCTTCAATACGTCGGCGCATTATCCCACTCTGATGGCTTTCTTCCGGTTCTGTAAATCGATTCTTCACATTCCTGGCAGCCCCGTGTGTCAATATTGTAGAGAGGTGTTGAGCTATAAGGAAACGAAGGAATATTGTCTCTCCTAAAGTACACTGCCTTTACTTTTACTGAGGAAGCACCAAAATACCCCAACACCTGCTCATCGGGGTCGGCCACATTGAAAAGGTTTCCTTTTACGGTCACAGGCGGCTTGTCGAAAACACCACCGGCATTGTTGATCAGGTCGCTGGCTGTTTTCCAAAACTTGTAGGCCGACTCCGTCAGTGAATACTGCTCAGCCTGCAAATAGTAAGGCTCCCGGCTGTCGTACTCAAACGACATCAAGGGCACTCTGCTGATCCTCCCGCCGTTCACCAGTGCGTCCGACCCAATATTGACACAACCGGCACAAGCTTCAATTTCGAAACATTCGTCGCAGCAGTACCTGGCATACCATGTCGGCGGAGAAGGGAAGTTCTGAATGTATGTCAGACAGTAGTCAAGTCTTTTGTAGTGCTTCCACTTCCACAGGTAATAGTTCTCCTCTTCTGCCGGATCGGTGGCATCGAGGTAAACATCAAACTCACCCTGCACAAATTCCCCGGTCACGTCCCTGTACTCAGCATACAATGTATCGATTTCCGGCGCATGGGGCATCAGCTCCGGGTATGACTCATAGGCCTTACCATTGGAAAGTTCAACCCTCAGCGTGTAGTATCTGCCAGCCACACCTTGAATACCATCGGCTGCGGTCACATAAGTGCCTGCGTTGCCGCTGTAGGTCAGCTCTTCCTCGTTGCCCTCGCTGTCGCTAATGAAGACTTTTGCGTCTCTGATTGTATTCTCATTTTTCTTATCACCGCTGGTGTACGATGTACTGTAACTCAGTTTGATCGCATAAGGCCCCGCCAGGTCCGTCACCGTTCCTTCCACGCTCAGTTTGGGGTTTTCCTGAGTCAAATCAGGATCAAATGGGGTAATGCAGGATGCTAAAAAAAGGAGAAAACTTATGTAGAAAGCCTTAGGCATATGCTGTACAGTCATCAGATTCTTCATGGCTATCAAAAGGAGAAATTATAGGTGATGGAAGGGAAAATGGTGCCGAAAATAGACAACTTGTAGGCATTGGCCTGATTCACGGCAGCCTGATTGTTAGGCTTGAAAAATACTGAATAGGCATTCTTGCGTGCGTAAACATTGTAAATGGAGAATGTCCAGCTGCCCTGCCATTTGGTCTGCTTGGCCGGATCGGGCCCAACAGTCATTGCAAGATCCAGTCTGTGATAGTCCGGTATTTTGTACTGATTCCTGCTCACATAGTTCGGAATGAAAAGTCCGTATACATAGTACTTGTCGTCAGGGTATGTGACTGGCCTGCCCGTGCTGTAAGTGAAGTTCGCAGAGAAATTTACCCTGGCGCTTTCCTTCCACGTAGCAGACATATTTAGAATATGAGGCTTGTTGAAGTTTGTGGGATAGTACTCTCCCCCGCTTATCTCCTCTTCGTCGAAGTCGCCCTTTACCAGCTGACGTGCCTGCGAATAGGTATAACTTAGCCAACCTGTAAGCCTTCCCAAATTCTTTTTGGTTTGAAACTCCAGCCCATAAGCATAGCCGCTGCCGTGAAGTATAGCCGTTTCGAGCGCCTGGTTCAGCAATAACTCAGCGCCGTCCTTATAGTCGCTTACATTTTGTGTGGTTTTGTAAAACACCTCCGCCGAGACTTCATACTCATTACTGTTGAGGTTCTTGAAATAACCAACAGATAACTGATCAGCTATGATAGGCTTTGAATAAGAGTTGCTCAGCTGCCACCTGTCTATCGGCAAAGCGGCTGTGGTATTGGAAACCAACTGCAGGTATTGGCGCATTTTGTTGTATCCAATCTTAACGGAACTGCTTGGGTTCAGGCTGTATTTAAAAGAAAACCGGGGCTCGGCTCCATGATAGCTTGCGATCTTTTCGCCTTTGCTAAAAAACGTTGTGTCGGTAATGGTCTTTAGCGAATATGGTTGAGTGGGGTCATAAGAGTATACATTTCTCTCTCCTACGCTATGAAAGTAGGAATACCTGAGCCCAAGCATCAAAGTGATTTTGTCGTTGAAAATGATTTCATCGCTGGCAAATGCAGCCAGCTCGAGACCGTTTTCCTGCTGCAACAAAAGCTCATTGATATTCGACTGGTCGCTGTTAGGATCCAGGTGACCAGGGTCGATGATGTACTTGGTGGCAGCCGCACCAAACATCACCGAATGCCCTCCGGAGCTAAACCAACTAAAGTCAGATTTGAGCTTGCGGTACTTTACAGCCGAGGTCAGGTCAAAGCCGTTGGTAGGTTCGGGGCTCGATATGATCGCATTGTAGTCGCTGTACACACCAACGATATTGGCAATAAAGTTGTCCGTAAAGGCATGATCCCAACGGACGGTGGCGTTGGCTGTTTCCCAGGCAAACTGAGAAGAAGAAGCGTTAATTTCCACGGCCGACAGAGAATCGGATGCCAGCTTGAACCCATCATGCGCCCTGTAGAAAGACACCTGCAATTTGTTGTTGTTGTTCAGCTTGTACAACAGCTTGCCCGTAACATCATAAAAATTGGCTCTGGTGTCCTGAATGGACTTATTAGGGGAGATTTTGAGCAGATAATCAGAAAAAGAAGCCCTTCCACCTATCAGGAAGCTAAGCTTTTCACTTTTTCCAATCGGGCCTTCCAGCATCAGCCGGTTAGAAATAAGCCCAACCCCGCCCGCCAGTTTCAGCCTTTCAGTTTCAGGGTTTCTTATTTTGATGTCAAGTACCGACGACACCCGGCTTCCATACTGCGCAGGGATAGCCCCACGGTAAAAAGTAACGTCTCGCACCATGTCGGGATTAAACACTGAAAATAGGCCCATCAGGTGGGAGCTATTGAAAACAGGGGCATCGTCCAGCAAAATCAGGTTTTGGTCAATATTGCCCCCTCGCACATTCAGCCCAGTGGTGCCCTCACCCACCGTACTCACTCCGGGCAGCATCAGCAGGCTCTTCATTACATCCACTTCTCCCATGAAAGAAGGCATCTTTTCGATGGTCTTCATCGACATCTTACTCACCCCTATTTCCGAGCTGGAAATGTTATGATCCTCAGCCTGCCCGCTCACACTCACCTCTTGCAGCAGCTGCGACGACTCCTCGAGGTTCATGTTGATAGTAACCGTCCTGTTTAGGGCAATATTCCTTTTCTTCGACTCAAACCCCACATAAGTGAACTCCACAGCGTGCGTGCCCTGCGGCAAAAACATAGAAAAATATCCGGTTGAGTCAGTGATAACGCCTGTAGACAGGTTCGTAACATACACGTTAGCCCCCTCTATGGGTTCCCCTGTAACACTATTTTTGACGTAACCTTTGAACTGAAAATTCTGTGCAGAGAGCGAAAAAAAAGCACAAAAGAGCAGAATAAAAAGAGCCGGGAGAGCTCTTAGAAAGTTTCTCATTTAGTTTTCGATGTAGTAAAATCCAGTGGTAAAAATCTAATAACAGCTAAAGGTGTCGAGACCCTGAAAGTAGCGATTAATTTTTTCTCAAAAAAAGTGTGATTACCATTCCTTGGTGATAATATTTCGGCAAAATACCATCACTAAAAACATTATACCGATCATCCTGTTATATGATTTATAAATCACAAAACATGGCATTCGGATTCTTTAGAAAGAAAAGTGAAAAAGAAAAACTCATTGAAAAGCACAGAAAGCTGCTTGAAGAGTCGTTTAAACTCAGCAGTGTGAACCGTCGAAAATCGGACGAAAAAGTCGCCGAAGCCGAAGCGCTGATGCGTAAAATTGAAACCTTGCCCGAAAAGTAGATCAGTCCCTGACTCCCTGCTGTTGCAGCAGCTGATCATTGTATATCCTCTGGTTCAGGGTGCTATTGTATCCACGCCCTTTCTTGTTCTCGTATTTAACGTAAGATCTTGACGCCCATTCTTTGGCGCTATCAAAATCTCCCAGCACTTCGTAGGCCACGGCAATATTGTAGGCCAGCTTGCCCCCTTCTTTCCGCTTAATGCTTTGGCTAAGTCTGCCCCGCCAGGTGTCGATGGCACCCTGCCACTGCCCTACCTGAGCTTGTCGGGCACCCTGCCTCACTTCTGGCGTCTTTTTGGACTTAGCATAATAAAACCGGCTTAATTGCACTGGCATGGGGGCAATTTTGTAGGCATAGGTAGAGCCGGCCGTACGACTAACCTGCCTGGTCGCCTCTGTTTTTTGAATCAACTGCGACATGGCATCTTTCACATTGGCACCAGTAGCACTCCAATTATTAGAAGGGTTAAAGAGCTGCTGGTCTGCAATCGTTTTTTCAAGAGGGTCGTAAAGTCGAAAACCTATTTTTGCATTACCCACGCCTTCGGCAAAATACTCAACCACCTTCTCCTTTACCTTTTTACCATCTTTCTCTACTTCTTTTTCGACATCACGCTTCCCGTTGGTGACGATGAAGTCGGTATCAAAAATTTCGACGGCGATCACAGCATCAGCATCATAGTTCCGACAAAGACGCTCGATCACTGACCAGGAAATCGGATCAGGAAAAGCGCCCGTCATGCTGTTGCCTTTCAACGTTTCGCTGGCTCGCTTCAACTGGAACCTGGGGCTGGCCATCAGCTGTTGCTGAAAGGCATTCATCGCTTCCTGCACACCAGCTCTGTCTTCACCTGGCATCTCTCCGGTAAGCACTCCTTCCACAATACCGAGACCTTTCCTTTCAAACTCCGTCCTGTCGACCAATAAAATCGTGTTCACGTGCGAAGGAAAGGTAATCTCCGCAGGCCTCAGCGTATTGATATATACCGATTTGGTGCAGGAACTGGCAGCCAGGCCAATAGCCAGCAGAACCACAAAAAGCTCAAGGGTGTGTTTGGTTAGTCTCATAATATTCCAGTCTAAAGAAACGCTTCTCAATAAAGATACCAAAAATACTACATTCCCAAATTGCCGCTAAGGCAAAGCTTTGAGGTAGTTGATACCTTTTATGATCTCCTGGGGATGCGACCACGGGATAAAGTGATTGACGCCGCTTAGTAGTTGAATGTGAATAAGGCTGTCGGGCATGAATTTTCCGGGGTAGTAGGCATTTTCCATAGGCACAAGCGTGTCCTGGTCACCCTGTAGCATATAAACAGGCGTCTTTAAGCTTTTCCAGCCATCGGTCATCATCTCCAGCTCTTCCTTAAGGTCGATAATTTCTTCATTGGATACTACCAAACTTATGGGTGTAAAAGTGCGGACAACGAAGTTGCGTAGCAGTGGCCTGAACCATTCATCCGGCTCAAGTGCAGGGTCAATGGACGGAGCTACAAACAGCAGTCCCCTGACATTGTCAGGAAAGTCCATCGCCATTTGGGCGATTACCGGCCCTCCCAGCGAGTGTCCCACCAGGATAGCCTTTTTTTCAGGATATCTGTTGAGCACCTGATACAGGAACTCACTTTGCTTCTTCAGTGAAGGCTCGGCTCTTCCAAAATTAGAATGCCCAAACCCGGGCCTGTCTGGTGCAATCAGGTGAAAATTAGCAACAAGACTAGAATCCCTGAGAAAGTCAGCGAAGGCGCTCCAGGAACCCGGAGAACCATGAACGAACAGCACGAGAGGTTTCGTTTTATCGCCAGCTTCAGCATAGTTGACGGTTCGTCCGTCGAAAGGAAATGACACAATCCTGGGTTTTTGATACCCAGCGTAGTAGTCGTCCATTTCCCTTAGCGACATCCGAAATTCCATGCACCCACCAATAAAATGAGAAACCAGGACACAAGCTACGACGACAAAAAAGGCTTTCAGAATATTTTTCAACACTGTTTACACTAGAAAATGCTTACTTATTTCAGAAACAAAAGTTCCCTGTATTTCACAAGCGGCCAGTCCTCGTCGTCAATAAACAACTCAAGCTTATCAACAGAATACCTGATCTTATCAAAATACTTGTGCCTGATGTCATCACAATAGGCAATGGCTCTCTTCCTTGAATCGTCAATCTTGTTGATCTTCTTCCTTTCTTCGATCATCTCATTCACATTTTTGCGAAGGGCAGAAATGTGCTGACTTATTTCTTCAATATAGCTGATGATTTCCTTGTTGTCCACCCCAAGTTCCTTCAGGCCTTTTGCATTTTGAATGAGCTTATTCTGATAAGCAATGGCTGTTGGGATGATATGGTTCAGCGCCAGGTCTCCCATTACCCTGGAGTCGATCTGTGCCTTTTTGATGTAGTTCTCAATCATGATCTCATGACGAGCCTTCACCTCCTTTTCATTCAATATCTTGTTGGAACTGAATAGCTGAGTGGACTTGTCAGAAAGGTAAAAATCGAGGGCTCTTGGTGTGTCCCGCACATTGGAAAGGCCACGTTTCTCAGCTTCCTTCACCCACGCCTCCGAATAACCATCACCCTCAAATCTGATTGACTTCGATTCTTTGATATACTTTCTCAGGATCTCGATAATCGCCAGCCTGCGGTCTTTGCCTTTGTTGGTCAGCTTAGTTACTTCCGAATAGAACTTATTGAGCTGATCGGCCACAATGAGATTAAGCACCATCATCGGGTTCGACACATTCGACTCGCTGCCAACCGCCCTGAACTCAAACTTATTGCCAGTGAAAGCAAATGGCGACGTTCTGTTGCGGTCGGTATTGTCCATGATGATTTCTGGTATCTGATCAATACCCAGCTTCATATACAGATTATCACCTTTTTCAATTTTTACGTTCCCGTTTTTCTCCAGCTCGTCCAGCACATTACTCAACGTTTGCCCAATGAAAACAGAAATAATAGCTGGTGGAGCCTCATTAGCCCCTAACCTAAAGTCGTTGCCAAATGATGCAATGCTGGCCCTGAGCAAATCGGCATGCTCGTATACCGCTTTGATGGACACAACGAAGAAAGTCAGAAAAAGGAGGTTCTCCCTGGCACTGCTGGTGGGCTGAAGCAGATTCACCCCGGTATCGGTCATGAGCGACCAGTTGTTGTGTTTGCCGTTTCCGTTCACACCGGCAAATGGTTTTTCGTGCAGCAACACTTTAAGGTCATGCTTAAAAGCCACCCTATCCATAATGTCTCTGAGAAGCTGGTTGTGGTCGGTAGCCACGTTGGCTTCCTCGAACATGGGGGCTGCTTCAAACTGCGATGGAGCTACCTCATTGTGCCTGGTGCGGATGGGGATACCCAGCTTATGTGCCTCCACCTCAAACTCTTTCATGAACTCTTGCACCCTGGTGGGGATCGTCCCGAAGTAATGGTCGTCCAGCTGCTGACCACGGGCCGGATTGTGGCCAAACACCGTTCGGCCACACATCACCAGGTCAGGACGGGCATTGTAAAGGGCTCTATCCACTACAAAGTATTCTTGCTCCCAGCCAAGTGTGGGAGTCACGTTGGCCACTGCTCTGTCGAACAGCCGGCAAACTTTGGTAGAGGCCCTGTCGATAGCTTCGATGGCTTTCAGCAGCGGTGCTTTGTAATCGAGCGCCTCCCCTGTGAACGAAACAAATATGGTGGGAATACATAATGTGGTGTCCCAAATGAAAATGGGCGAGCTTGGATCCCAGGCTGTGTAGCCCCTTGCCTCGAATGTGCTTCTGATCCCCCCGCTTGGAAAGGAAGAAGCGTCTGGCTCCTGCTGAACAAGGGCGCTGCCTTTGAACTCTTCGATGCCTTTGGTGGAATCAAAAAATGTATCGTGCTTTTCGGCGGTGGCCCCTGTCAAAGGCTGAAACCAGTGTGTGTAGTGCGTCACCCCCCTGTTCATGGCCCAGGTTTTTACAGCGGCTGCCACTGCATCAGCCGTGTCTTTGTCCACCCGCTTACCATGGCTCACGTGCACCACTTTCTCAAACACCTCTGGTGCAAGTGCACTTCGCATTTGAGGTACCCCAAAAGCATTTTGACCGAAATAGTCAGATATTTTCAATGAGGGAAGCTTGAACTCCACTTTCTTTCTCATGCTAAGGGCCTCCAGTGCCTTAAACCTCAGTCTTGCCATTTTTCAGGGATATTTATGTATGTAAAAAACTGTTAGTGCGCTCATTTCTGCCAACTTCGAAATTAATCATTTTTTGATCCTGATGAACGATTTGACCAAATTACAGCCGTCGCATTGAATTCTTTGATGCTTAATTCCAGGCAATGTATTTTGCATCCCCAAGATAACACTATGCACATTTTCTATCATCCTCAAAAATCCTCCGTCAACGACATCGTTACACTCGACAGGGAAGAGTCGCAACATTGCCTGAAAGTACTAAGGCACAAGAAAGGCGACCAGGTTTATTTCACCAACGGAATGGGTGAGCGCTTTCTATGCCGAATTGTCAACGATCAACCGGGAGTTGCTCAACTGGAGGTATTGAGTGTGGAAAGTTTTTCCAGGCCTTATCACATTCACATTGCCATTGCACCAACAAAGCAGCCCGACAGAATTGAATGGTTTCTGGAAAAAGTGTGCGAGCTGGGTGTGGATGAAATCACATTTGTTGAATGCGAGCATTCGGTGCGAACCAAACTGAAGCTGGAAAGAGCAGAGAAAATCACCATCAGCGCATTGAAGCAATCTAAGAACTTCATTAAAGCAAAACTGAACGGTTTGGTTAAACTGGATGAATTAATACAAACAGCTCAAGAGGGAAGGCAAAACTTTGTAGCTATTGCCGACCAGCCCATAGAAAACTACCTGATAGCAAAAGTGAAGAAGCATTCCTCCTACTTGATATTGATCGGCCCCGAGGGAGACTTCTCAGCTGCCGAAATAGACCAGGCTATTTCCAAAGGCTTTTTGACTGTGAGCCTGGGAGAGTCAGTACTGAGAACTGAAACAGCTGGCATTGTGGCATGTCACTTATTGCATGTTGCCAACCAAATAGCAACCCCTTGAAACAATGAAAGCCCGCTTTCACGGGCCTTCTATTAACTGATATCACTAAATAATTTAGAAAGAATAGATTGCTGCAAATAGTAGCGAAGGCAATGACTTGCCTGCTTCACCGTCTTTGTTTACATAAGTGTCTTCTGAAGTAGCATCAATACGAACTTCAGGAATGAAAGTCAGTTTACCTACTGAAATGTTTCCGCTAAGCGTCAAATCGATAACACTACCGTCTCCATTAGTATCGTAACCGATAGGGCCAGCACCAATTCCGCCAAGGTAAGCACCTTTAACTGCGAAATACTCGCCACGAACGCCGATAGAGAAATTATCTGAAACACCAATTTGAGGATAAAGCGCAACACCTGAGAATCCAGCGCCATCGTCTTCAAGTACTGTGGCGTTCACACCAAGGAAGAAAGCATCTGAGATATCGAAACCAGCCGTAATATCACCCTGGAACAATTTTCCGCTGTAGTCACCATAACGTGAATTCAAGTAAATGCTTCCAAAGTCACCTGAGTAACCCAGTTGTAGTCCAGCAGTCAGGTGATTCCCAAAAGTGTTAGTTTCCAAAACATCTGTTGGGTTCATTACCGCTAGCATCAAGCTGAAATTATCAGAAAGGGCGAAATCTGCCTTCAAACCAGCCTGGTTGAAAGGTCCCCATGAGAACATGTAAGAAGTGGTATAGTTGAAGTTCGCTGTTGGAGAAATCACTTCATACCCAAGGTAGGTATTAAAGGCACCCATTGTCAGCTTCACTTTGTCACTTACATTCCAGTAGCCGTAAAGCTGATTGACAAATTGTAAGCCGGTTGGGGCACCAAAGGCTGCTTCCTGACCACGTGGGCCGAAAACAACGTTACCTACAAATCCTACCTTTCCAACTTCCTTAGAAACGATCAAATCAAGCATACCCATTGAAAAGCCGTTGCCATTGGCGAATGAAGTACCTGGGGCAGCACCTTCATAACCTGGCGCTGTTCTTACATAAGTGTCGATTGAACCGGAAATTGAAAGTGGAGCATCGTCTTCCTCTTCTTCCTGAGCAAAAGCGCTCACAGATAATGATAGTGTAAAAATGGTAGCGAATACGCCACGGAATAGTAATTTTGTAAAAGTGTTCATAAGCTTTAATCTGTTTTTTTAAAGTTTTTGGATAAGGCCTCTCTTGCTCGTTAGGTTGCCGCCGCAAGCAAGGAGGCCTCTTTTTTTATTGTGAGTTTCGATCGATTATCAATCAGGATAGATGATAGTGTAACCTCTGATACCATGCTCATGGCTATCAAGACCAGACTTCTCATGCTCTTCAGATACTCTGATACCAAATGTTTTCTTAAGAATGAAGAAGATCAGGAAGGCAGCAGTAAACGCAGCCAGACCACAGATAACTACTCCTTTAAGCTGAATCCAGAAAGTGTGCTCAGGATTTGTAGAGAACAGACCCACCGCAAGTGTGCCCCATATACCGCAAACAAGGTGAACAGAGACTGCACCCACTACGTCATCCAGTTTCAGTTTGTCAAGAAGTACAACTGAGTACACTACAGCGATACCAGCCACAAGACCTACAAAGAGTGCCCAACCCGGGTTAATCACATCAGCACCTGCCGTGATGCCTACAAGGCCAGCCAGGATACCATTTAGCATCATACCAATATCAAGTCTCTTGAACAGAAGGTAGCCACCGATGAAACCACCGATACCGCCAGTACAAGCTGCCAATGAAGTGGTAACCAGAACGAATGAAACCAGTCCGGGATCAGCAGACAACACAGAACCGCCGTTGAAACCAAACCAGCCCAGCCACAACATGAATACACCAATAACTGCAAGAGGCACACTGGCACCTGGCTTGTCGACCACTTTGCCGTCAACATACTTGCCAATACGAGGCCCGAGAAGTATAATACCAGCCAACGCTCCCCATCCACCTACAGAGTGAACAAGTGTAGAACCAGCAAAGTCATAAAAGCCCATGTCGTCAAGCGCACCACCGCCCCATTTCCATGAGCCGATTAATGGATACACAAGCCCCACATAGATAACAGTGAAAATCAAATAAGTCGAAATCTTGATACGCTCTGCAACGGCTCCAGATACTATAGTTGCAGCAGTAGCAGCGAACATGGCCTGAAACAAGAAGTCGGTCCAGTAGGTGTAGCCGCCATCTGCGTAGCCTGTTGTCACGTCAGCGTCTGCTGGAGAAAACCAGAACATTGACCAGCCGGCTCCATCAAAAGCAAACCAGCCAGGCACGTCAAATCCTGGGTACATAAGGAAGAATCCGCACACTGCATAGGTAAGAATCCCTATAATAGGTGTGATTGTGTTTTTGAATAGGATGTTGACCGTATTCTTTGCCTGAGAAAACCCAGTTTCTACCCCGGCAAATCCAAGGTGCATAATAAATACCAATGCAGTTGCCAGCATCATCCAAATGTTGTTGGATGTTAACAATACATCAGCAATCTGTGTGCTGTAATCCACAACTTCAGCTGCGGTTTCAGAGGCAACCACCATGGTAGCCTCGGCCACTTCAGCCACAGCACTGTCGACTGCCAAGGAGTCCTGAGCTGAGCTAACGTAAGCAAGAACGGGTGTAAAGACTTTCATCATACTACTACTTGTTAGTGTTAGGTTTAAATGTATTTGAATGAATAATTTTCAATAGTTAATGACTAGTGATTCAATTTTGACCCAATTTTATATCAAAAATTGCAAATCATTCATTTTTCAGTTCATTTTTTACCCAAGTAAAAGTCCATTTTTACATTTATTAAAATCATTGCTACTAATGTCACCCGTACGACCGCTGATTTTAACACATTCATAACAATAGAGGTTTTACATTATGATATATTCAAAAAATGGGTTATTTTTAAAAAAATCACATTAAACATGGTGCTTTATTGGCAATTTATCAAAATATTACCCGATGGAAACGATGCCTAAAACCGATCTGCTAATTGTCACACCCACAAATAATTATTTCGCCTGAAAACCAGTACATCTAGCTTTAGTTTCGAGCCCTGGAAGAATCTCAGAATATTAAGTGGTTAATATGCTTCAATTCAAAACTTCGACAACCAGAATAAAATGTCGGGGAATCAATCGGTAGAATCAATGCCATGGGAGCCAATGAGTGACCGCAAAAAAAAGCTTCACTGTGGTAGAAACCAGCCATGATGAGGCAAAAAAAAAGCCTCCTGAAATCAGGAGGCCATTATTCTAAAGGAAATAGGTATTGAAACCTTATTTCACAGTTTTAACAGTTTTGATAATTCTCGCTGCTACTTTGTAGGGATCTGCATTTGACGCTGGTCTTCTGTCTTCCAGGTAACCACTCCATCCATGAGTTGCGGTATAAACCGGAATACGAATGGAAGCACCTCTATCAGAAACACCATAAGAGAAATCATTGATAGAAGCAGTTTCATGCTTACCTGTCAAACGCTGATCGTTGTAAGCACCATATACCGCAATATGCTCCTTCACCACACCTCTGAAAGCCTCACAAACTTTCTCCACCTTCTCTCTGGAGCCAGCGGTTCTGAGGTAGGTATTAGAGAAGTTTGCGTGCATGCCTGAGCCATTCCAGTCAAGCTGACCAAGTGGCTTAGGATGGTACTCAATGTACAAGCCATACTTCTCAGAAAGTCTTTCCATAAGAAATCTTGCAACCCACACTTCATCTCCAGCCTGCGTGGCTCCTTTGGCAAAAATTTGCCATTCCCACTGACCTGCAGCAACTTCACCATTGGTTCCTTCAACATTTAGACCGGCGGCTAAACACAAATCAAGGTGCTCGTCCTTAAACTCTCTACCAAAGACGTTTTTGCCACCTACACCACAATAGTAAGGTCCCTGTGGAGCAGGATAGCCTCCAGCAGGGAATCCAACTGGCTTGCCAGTTTCAGGATCCATAAGGAAATACTCTTGCTCAAATCCGAACCAGAAATCGTCATCAGAATCATCAATCGTTGCTCTGCCGTTGGTAACATGAGCGGTTCCATCGGCATTGAGAACTTCGGTCATCACAAGGTATCCATTTTCAATAGCAGGATCAGGACAAACGAAGACAGGTTTTAATAAACAATCTGAGGAGCCGCCAAGAGCTTGCTCTGTTGAACTTCCATCAAATGACCACATCGGGGCGTCCTCAAGCTTACCGCTAAAACCATCAACGATTTTAGTTTTACTTCTTAAACTTTGAGTAGGCTTGTATCCGTCCAGCCAAATGTACTCTAGTTTGGATTTTGACATAATAGTTAAGTTTAATTTTGAACCAGTTACTAAGTGATTTGCAAAAAAACCTTTGATTTAAGGTGATTATCAAAGGCAATGTTACGGCAAAATTGAAATTTTTACAAAATTTGGTTAAATATTGTATATATGATAAAATATACACCATTCAGTTATGGAATTGTTAAATTTAAAGTAATTCAATCGTATGCAATTTCAAAATCAGAATTATCGCATCCAAGGCCTCTGTAAAACCTACTGTAAGAAGGGAATTAGCGGGTATTGTCAGAATAATATTCGGAGCTGTTAAAATACAAAAAGCCTGACACTCGCAGGCTTAAAAGCGGCAAAAACGCAAGAGAGGGCTACTTCCTTACTTTACCGGTTCTGTCGATGACTATATAGGCAAGATCGGTAGTTGGGTCACCTGCAGGTTTTTCGAGGTAAATGATCGTCTCCATCACCATTTTGTTAAAAGAGACCGAAACCGGTGGATGATCGAGGTCGAGAGAAGCCTTCCAAAGCGCTTTCCCTGCATTGTCGACGGTAGTGATAAAAAGATGAGTTTTTTCCTTCAGTGGATAGTGAATATAAAAAGTCCTGAATCCATCAGCGGTTGGGGCATGCCCGGCGTTTTTAGGCTTATAGGAGAAGTCTTTGTTTGGTGTCGGTAACTTTTCGTTCAACATCCACTCCACAGTGTAGGCGGGTGTCGCCTTTGCCACTACAAAGTTCAAATCTTTACCTACGAGCTTCAGCCCGGTCACATAAAGGCCAGCACTGTCTGCAATGTGTATTGTGCTAAACCCCGTTGGGCTAGCAATACTATCCTTTACAGCCAAAGCAATCGAATCACCATTTTGGGCAATCAACCAATTTCTACGCTTCCTCAAGCCCTCAGCTATCTTTCTCCACAAGCTCAGCTCTGAATCAACAAAGCTCTCCCTTTCGTTTGCATAGCTCAGCAGTTGGTCGGGAGAAACATACCTACTCGTAAAAAAGACAGGATTCCGCTGAAATCCTCCTTCAGCCTTTTGTTTGTCAATAGCAATAAACTCTTTCATTTTATCCAGCCTGTCAACGAGGTTTGAAACAGCCATATACAGGTCGTCGACTTTAGTGCTATCGGGCATCACATTTGGCTGTTTTTCAATAAGGTAGTTCAATTCTTCCACTTTGAAACTCACCACCTTCTCAGTCAGGGTATTTGCGCCAAAGCCTCTGACTTTGGCCAAAATTGTCGGATCAAATTCGAAGGGCCCGCTAATGCCAGATGGGTTCTGAACAAAGGCCTGCTTTTTTGCCACCAGGTCACGATCATAAGCAATTAGCTCCTGCCTGAATGGGCCGATATTAGATTTCTGCTCAGATTTTGTCATCTCTGTCCAAGCCTTCAAATCCCAATAGCCAATGCTGCCTTCCCTGGTAAGATCAAGAGAACCTTTGCTGAAATCAGCCAGATCGTACAGCGTGTTTTTCGCAAGGGTATGGGCAAGCCCGGCTGACGGTATCTTCGCAAGCGCCGCTTCAGCATTAGAAATGGCACTCTCAAGGTTTTTTACAATTCCTTCGAGCTTCACAAACTCCTGCTCAACTTCCTTGTCCATCCCCAGGAGGAAGGAAGACTGGTTTGAGAAGTCAATCTTAAAGTTTTGCAGTATTTCTTGTGCCTCATCGTAAAATTTTCTCGCCACCGATGCCTCCCTTAGGAAAGCCCTGACGTTGTTCCTTCTGTCTTGCAGGGATTTTACCTTGTTTTCTATATCGAGATGAACATCGGAAACTTTGATCCCAAACTCACCAGTTCTCAAATCCCTTCTGTTGAACTCCTGATAATACTCTTCGTTTTTCTTTAGCTCCTTTTCATCTATCAGCTTCAGTGACTTATTATAATGGAGATCAGCGGCATCGATGTGGGCAAACATCTGGGCAGTATCGGTAACGATATTTTCAGACAATGCCTTTCGTTCAAGTATTTTGCCCAGGCTGTAATGAGCATTGGCTTCCTCGCTGTTTTTGGGGTCGGCGATAAACAAATCCAGTTGTTGTTCAGCTTCATCCCATTTAGAGGCTTGCATCAGAGGAAAGATATCTTTGTACTTTAACTTCTGAGCCGAAACGGCAAACGAAAAAAATAAAATAATAGTGGCGGTAGATACACAAGACTTTCTCATTGGTAGCAAAAATTTAGTCTAAGTTAAAAATGTTCTGCCACAAATGTAAAATACCCCACTATTTCGCTAAATACTGATGAATCCACGACATGAGTTATTAGATTGCAACTTAGATTACCAAAATTCATACTCACTTAAACGTCACTAAGATGAAAATTTCAGGCATTGCATTAGTTATCACCTTTCTGGTGGCCTTTTCATCCGCTTCCTTCGCTCAGAAGTCGAAGAGGGAGTTTTACCAACTAAAAGTATATACCCTTGCTTCTGATACACAGGAGAAAATGGTTGACAAGTATTTAAAGGAAGCTTTTATCCCGGCGCTTCACAGGGCCAATATCAAGTCGATTGGCGTATTTAAAACCAAACTTAGCGAGACAGACACTGTTCGTAAGGTCTATGTGCTGATCCCATTTCCTTCATACGACCAATTCAGCGCCTTGGCCAATACGCTTTCGAAGGACGCACAATACCAAACGGCTGGAAGTGAATATATCAACGCTGCCTACAACCAGCCTCCGTACGCCAGGATTGAGAGCACCCTACTTCAGGCTTTTACCGGAATGCCCTTTATGAAAACACCGAACCTCACCGGCCCGAGAAGTGAACGAATATATGAGCTCAGGAGCTACGAATCGGCTACCGAAAAAATCCATCTAAACAAAGTAGAAATGTTTAATGATGGAGAGGTCACCCTTTTCGACAGGCTTGGATTCAATGCGGTATTCTATGGAGAAGTAATTTCTGGTTCTACCATGCCAAACCTGATGTACATGACCACCTTTGACAACAAAGCGAGCAGAGACGAGCACTGGAAGGCATTTTCGGCTGCTCCGGAGTGGGATAAGCTAAAAACGATGCCCAAGTATCAGAACAATGTTTCGAAGAATGTGACGAAGTTCCTGGTGCCTGCAGAATACTCTGACTATTGATTGAATTCACTGCATGTTATTCCGATTAGGGGCTAAGCCTCTAATTGGAAGACACTGCACACATTTCTAAAAACACCTTTTTGTAGTGCTTCGGATCCATATCTGAGGCTATTTTGTAGTCAGTGCAGGCAGCGCTATTGAGCCCAACGCTTGATTTACAATCGGCTCGCCTGACGTACAGGTCGGCCGGGGCATACGCAAGTGCTTCTGCCCTATCAAAGTCTTCAATGGCTTCTGCATATTTACCCGCCCTCATTTGCAATATTCCTCTATTAAAATAGGCCTGGTTGAAATCCGGCTTTTGAGAAATCACGTGGTTAATATCCCTTAAGGCCATGTATCCATTGCCGACAGTACCCATCACTATTGCCCGATGATAGAACAGTGTAACATCACTGTCATCCTTTTTTATGGCTTTGTTATAGTAGCTCAAAGCACTCCATGGGTCATTGTCTGCCATCATCACACGCCCCATCAGATAATTTGCTTCAAAATTCTCCTCGTCTCTCTGCAACACCCGAAAAAGGTCGG
Organism: Imperialibacter roseus; assembly: GCF_032999765.1. Taxonomy (GTDB): domain Bacteria; phylum Bacteroidota; class Bacteroidia; order Cytophagales; family Cyclobacteriaceae; genus Imperialibacter; species Imperialibacter roseus. The sequence continues at coordinate 4,052,600 of NZ_CP136051.1, forward strand.
TTTTTGCTCCGTCCAAATAGTCTGTTCTCAACAGGCACCTTGCCCTGGCTATCAAAATCTCATTGGCCTTTTCATTGTATCTCAGCGACTTCCCATACCAGGTAATAGCCTCATTGTACCTGCCCAGTTCCTCAAGGCTTCGGGCAATGTTGTAGAGGTGATACCAGTTTTGCGGATCAAGGCTTGACAATTCTTTAAAAATTACCAAAGATTGTTCAAAATCTTCGTTTTCAAACGCTTCAAACGCTGCCTCCTCCTTGTCTTCGCAAGCAAAAAGGCAGATAGCCAGTAGAAAAAGAAGGCCAGCGTTTCTCATGCTGAAAGATAAACTAATCGTTTAGTTGTAGCAAACGCTTTTATTAATTAATTCCGGAAATTGAATGAACAGGAACGCTAATTATTACATAGACCAACTGAACCTCGCCTCTCATCCTGAGGGCGGATATTTTAAAGAGACATATAGAAGTGTTGAAGTCACCACCACCAAAGCTGGTCAAAGGAGCATTTCCACTGCCATTTACTTCCTGTTGGAAGCCGGCAACTTTTCTGCATTTCACCGCATAAAGTCAGATGAAGCGTGGCACTTTTACGATGGCGACCCGCTTTCCGTATACATGATTGATCAAAGTGGCATGCTTGAAGAGGTTCGCCTTGGCCTGGATCTTTCAGCAGGCCAAAAGCCTCAGACAGTCGTTCCTGCCAACTGCTGGTTTGCCTCCAGAGTGTCTGCTGGCGGAAAATTCTCCCTGGTAGGCTGCACAGTGGCACCGGGCTTTGACTTTCAAGACTTTGAAATGGCTGAAAGAAACAAACTGATTCAAGAATATCCCCAGTACCAATCAATCATTAGCTCCCTTACAAGGATTTAAATACTTGACAAAGTCAAGTATTATCATTTACTTGGCGACATGATCGAAGCTGAAAAAGCAATAGGCATTGTTCGTGATTTCAACAGGTTTTACACCAGTGTCATTGGCCTGCTCGACAAGCACATACTTGATAGCCCCTATTCTTTGTCGGAGGCTCGGGTCATGTTCGAAATCAATATAGTCGGTAGCTGCACTGCCAGGCATATAAAAGCAGAAACGCAAATGGATGAGGGCTATCTGAGCAGGATAGTCGACAAGCTGTTGAAGCAGGGCCTTTTGAAGAAAACCAGGTCGGACGAAGACGGCAGAGCGTTTTTGCTTTCACTATCGCCAGCCGGGCAACGAGAGTTTACCAGGCTCGACAAAGCCTCACATGACGACATAGCGCTGTTACTGAAAAAACTGAGCCGAAAAGAAATTGACCTTCTTTCTACTCAGCTCCAAAGCATAAAATCAATTTTAGCGAAGACTTTATGAAAGCTGCCATCACCCTTGAAAGTGTGACCATACGAACTGAGCTGAGGCCAGGGGACATAGGATATGTGATCTACATGCACGGCGATATCTATTCGAAAGAGTATGGTTACAGTTTGGGTTTCGAATCTTATGTGGCCGAAAGTTTTGTAGAGTTCTACAAGCAATATGACGCCAACCTTGATCGGGTGTGGGTTTGTGAACACAACGAAAAAATCATAGGGTTTCTTCTGCTGATGCACCGGGGCAAAGCAGCCCAGCTTAGGTACTTCATAATGGAAAAGCCCTACCGGGGTATCGGACTGGGAAAGAAGCTAATGAATTTGTATATGAACGAACTGAACAGCCTCGGGTACGAATCGTCTTACCTTCTCACCGTGGACGAGCTTCCTGCGGCTGCCTCGTTGTACAAGCGGCATGGCTTTCGACTGACTGAGGAAAAGCCATTTTCGGATTTCGGCAAACCCCTGATGGAGCAGAAATATGAGCTTATGCTACGCTGATCGCTCTAGTGCTTCACCTTTACATAGTGCTCTTTGATCAAATCCCTCCCGAAGTCACCATCAAAATCTCGCCAAACGGTATGGATATGATTGCCGTTACCCTGTGAGTTATCAAACTCAATCAGGAAAGAGAGCCCCTGTATCCTGTAATAATGTGGTGCACCGGGTTTATCGCTACCTGCCCACCCGAACATAATGAGATTGACGTCTTCTTTCAGTATGTTGCTTTTTCTTGCCCTCGCTTCTTTTTCCGGCATCACAGCCAGGTATTCATCAACGATTGCCCATAGCATATTTTTCTGTTGATCCGTAAGCTGATCATAGGCAATGCCTGCCCTGTCAAGCGGTTTTACCTGCGCTACAGTCTTAGACACAATATCATTGAAAGTGCTTCCACTAAAAACGGCTTGCTGCTTTTGTGCTCCCTTCAGCGAATTCAACAGTTCGAAAGCCAGGTCTTCTTCCCTGTTAAGCACCCGCAGGCCCTCCTTAGGGCCATTTTTCACCTCACCGGGGTTAGATCCCAAAAACCTTGGTGTGTAAGACACCTCACCATTTACGACTGTGAAGTGAAGAGAGATATGATGCCCGTCGAACTGCCAGGCCCACGGTTCTTTCCCTCCAGGCTTGCCGAAAATGGATACGAAATACATCTCCGGATCACGCTTCGGGTTGTTTTCCAACTCAGCCAGCACTTCCTCCAGGCTCATGATCATTTTGACCTTTTTGTAGCCTGCTTCGCTGAGCGACATAGTTAATAGCTGATTCACCAGGTCTTTCTGACTGTCGTCCATTTCTTTTAACGGCAGCCCATTTCTGGCAACCTGGTAAGGAGGCACATACGCCCAATCAAATCTTTTGGTATCGTCGAAGGCCATGAGCAGTTTGGCTTTCTGCTTGTCGTTCGCCGACTCGAGCAAGAGGCTGGCTATTTCGGCACTGAAACCGTGGAACCTGAACGAGCTAGTGAAAATGGCAAAGGCCAGCAGCATAGCTGACAGATAAAACTTAGGGTGGGTTTTCATGCAAGAAGATAACTATTATTTCGCAGAAAAACACTAACAACCAATCGATTAGCTAAGGCATCCTTTGCAATGGTCAGGTATTAAAATAATACTTCTTTAAAAACCCTTCACAACTCACAACATCTATCGTGGAGTAGTAAAAATCATCTCTGTCTTCAGTCACAATACACCGGCACCCTACTTCCAGTGCAGCATAGTACTGCATGCCGTCTTCAAAATCATGGATACTTTTATTAGTCAAAGCACTATTAACAGCGTTATCATCAATAACGGCCGTGAGAATATGCTCTTTCAGAATGGCAAGCTTTTTCTTCGCTTGCACTGCTCCACTTTTCTTAGATGAAAAATAGAAAGCGATGGCGAGACTCATCGGCGTGGCATACAATTCAAAACCCTGCTTTCCCGCCAAACTTAACACTCTCGCTGCATTGGAAAATACTGGATATTCCTTATTGAGCACCGCAACCAATACATTGGCATCTATCAGGGTTTTCACTTCTTTTTGCGGCTTTCGTAGTACTCTTTTTTTGCCGCTTTTCTTGGCTTTGAAGTTTTGTATTCTGCCTGCCCATCTGCCACCATCATCACCCACTTCGCTACCTCCAGGTCTTCGAGCGACTGATAGTGCCGGGATGTCATTTGCCTGTAGAGGTATTCTGTTAGCCTGGACAGACTAATATTATTCTCCTCGGCGAATGCTTTGGCTGAGGCAATAACACTTGCATCAAAACTCAAAGTGATCTTGGCGTCCATACTTCCATTATTTTATACGACAAAGATAAAAAATTTATACGTATAAAAAATAAGGAAGTTTCGACGCTACTCAATCATCCCCCAAATTTTCCCCTCAGCTTAGCCAACTGAGCCTGCAAATCTCCATCCGGCTCATCTGATTGCTGTGGTTTTTGAGGCTGAAAGCTTCTTCGCTCCTGCCTCCTTGGCTCTGGTCGCTCGTCTTTTTTATCACTTGCCTTTCTGGGAGCAGGGCCTGTGGCAAATGGATCGGCTTTCATCGACAGGGCAATCCGTTTTCTGGCGAGGTCAACTTCTACCACTGTCACCATTACCTTCTGCTGTAGCTTAACCGCCTCCGACGGATCGCTAATAAATTTATCGGCCAGGTGACTGATGTGAACCAGGCCGTCCTGATGCACTCCAATGTCCACAAAAGCACCAAACTTGGTCACGTTGGTGACGATGCCCGGAAGCTTCATGCCCATTTTAAGGTCGGCCATCTCATTCACTCCGTCAGTAAAAGAGAATACCTCGAACGACTCCCTGGGGTCACGACCGGGTTTGGCTAGTTCCTCAATAATATCTGTCAAAGTAGGAAGCCCCACCTCCTCAGATACATACTTTTTCAAATCTAATTTCCGTCGAAGCTCATTGCTCGTCATCAAATCAGTAACGCCACAACCAAGGTCTTTTGCCATTTGCTCCACCAAATTATACCGTTCCGGGTGAACTGCACTGGTGTCCAGTACGTTCTTGCCATCCCTGATGCGAAGGAAGCCAGCGGCCTGCTCGTAAGCCTTGTCGCCCAGGCGGGGTACTTTCTTCAGCGACTCCCTGTCTTTGAAAGGCCCATTAGCATTCCTGAACTCAACGATATTTTGTGCCAGTTGTGGCCCCAGCCCCGACACGTAGGTCAGCAGCTGCTTGCTTGCTGTGTTCAGTTCCACGCCCACAGCGTTTACACAGCTCATCACCACATCGTCCAGCGACTTCTTTAGCTCTGTTTGATCCACGTCGTGCTGGTACTGGCCAACGCCTATCGACTTGGCATCTATCTTCACCAGCTCAGCCAACGGATCCATAAGTCTGCGACCAATGGAGACTGCACCACGAACAGTCACGTCCTGATCGGGGAATTCTTCTCTGGCTACATCCGACGCAGAATAGATAGAGGCGCCACTTTCGTTCACCATGGCCACCAGCACATGCGAAGGCAGCCCGATAGATTTGATAAACTGCTCGGTTTCTCTGCTTGCCGTTCCGTTTCCAATGGCTACGGCCTGGATTTTATATTTCTCCACCATGTAGGCAACCGTGGCTGCCGCCTTTTGCACAGCTTTTTGAGGTTCGTTAGGGTAAATGGCCTCAAAGTCCAGCAGCTTACCCTGGCTGTCCAAAGCAGCTACTTTACACCCCGTTCTGAATCCCGGGTCGACAGCAAGAATGCTCTTTTGCCCTAGCGGGGCAGCCATCAGCAGTTGCTTCAAGTTTTCGGCAAACACATTAATGGCCTCCACATCAGCCTTGTCTTTTGACCCGAGCCGTGCTTCAGTTTCCATGCTAGGCTTCAGCAAGCGCTTATATGAATCATGGACAGCTTCTTTCACCTGATCGGCCACGGGATTGCTGCCCTTCACAAACTGTCTTTCAAGCAACAAAGTCGCTTCCTCCTCCGGCGGATACATATCCAGCATAAGTATCATCTCCTTTTCACCTCTTCTCATCGCAAGCAGGCGGTGAGATGGCACCTTGCCAAGGGGCTCAGACCACTCAAAGTAGTCTTTATATTTCTGTCCCTCTTCCTCTTTGCCTTTCATCACTTTGGAGTAAACAACGCCACTGCGATTAAACAGCTCCCTCATTTTCTTTCGGGCATCGGGGTCTTCATTCACTATTTCAGCAATAATGTCACGAGCTCCCTGCAAGGCCTCCTCGGCTGATGCCACACCTTTTTCTTCATCCAGGTATTTTTCGGCCTCACCTGCCAATTCACCAGCTTGCCTTTCAAAGATCCAAAGTGCCAGCGGCTCCAGTCCCTTTTCTCTGGCAATGGTGGCTCGGGTGCGGCGCTTGGGCTTATAGGGCAGATAAATATCTTCCAGCGACGACATGGTTTCTGCTGCATCAATTTGCGCTTTCAGCTCATCAGTCAGCTTGCCCTGCTCCTCAATCGACTTGAGGATGGCTTCCCTTCTTTTGTCGAGGTCACGCAGTTGCCCAATCCGGTCACGTATTTTTGCAATAAAAACTTCGTCGAGGCTTCCTGTCCTCTCTTTACGGTACCTGGAAATAAAAGGAACGGTTCCGCCTTCGTCGAGAAGCTCAGCGGTAGCTACGACCTGTTTTGGGGAAATGCTTAATTCAGCTGCGATTTTGAGGTAATGTGCCTGGCTCATGTCTTCCTTGACTTCTGATTAGGGTCTGTTAAATACGTGTTTTGCTCAAAGTGATCTTCGAAATTACTCGAAACAGGGCTCGAAAATAAAGGCTTTCGGAATCAAATGAAGACTTTTTTTGTATTGATTGCTGCGGAGACTAAAAACTTACTGACTTCTAATGAATTAAGGCAAAATGGATAAAAAAAAGAAAAGGGAAATTATTGAATGGGCTGTAATTCTGGGAGTTATGGCCACGCTATATTTCACTGGCCTGCATACGGAAGTCATCGGCACATTGCAAAGAGGTATTCTGGCGACAGGCATCATGGCGCCCAGCGAGCCCGAAAGTACGCTGTCGCTCACCGAGTCGGATTATCAATTTCAGCTAGAGGATCTAAATGGGAAAGTTTCTTCTTTTAATGAGCTAAAGGGAAAAACTGTTTTCATCAATCTGTGGGCAACCTGGTGTCCTCCCTGCATAGCAGAAATGCCAGAAATCCAGGACCTCTACGACAAAGTGGGGAGTGACAAAGTGGTGTTTGTTATGATTTCGCTGGACGATGAGCGAGAAAAGGCGATTAAATTTATTCAGAAGAAGGAGTATACTTTTCCGGTCTATACCCTGGTGAGCGGGCTGCCAGCTGTTTTTCATTCTCAGTCGATTCCGACCACTTTTGTGATAGCACCCGATGGCCAGGTGAAAGTGCAGCAGTTTGGCATGGCTAGCTACGACACCGAGGAGTTTAGAAACTTACTATTGAGCTTATAGCTGCTGCAAAGCCAGCACGTTCCCAAGGTTGAAGGCCGTTCTTTCTATATTAATAAGCGTGTTGGCCATTGCAGTCTCCAGGCTCTCTGGCTGATTCCCTACAGGCAGTAGCGCCAAAAATCTTCTGAGCTCACTATCGGGAATTTCCCCTGGAATACGTCCCGCCAATCCAACTACAGGTTTGCGATGCTTCTCTGCCATTTCCAACAGCGCAAACGGCCCTTTGCCCTCCGCTGTCTGCTCATCAAGGCTGCCTTCGGCCGTGATCACCACATCAGTTTCTTTGATTGCCTTGTCCATTTCCAAAAGCTCCAGTATAAACTCGGCCCCCGGCCTCAGCTCAGCATCCATCCAGCCGACCAGCCCCGCCGAAATACCCCCGGCAGCCCCTCCTCCTTTCACACCAGTGACGTCTACCCCCCTATGCTGCCTGATAAGGTTGGCCCAATGAGCCAGTCCATTATCAAGTTGAGCTACCTGCTCCGGCGACGCCCCCTTTTGCGGCCCGTAAACTGCAGCTGCCCCTGAAGCACCCAGAAGGGGATTGCTCACGTCGCACAGCACAGTTATATGCAATTTTTTTAAGCCTTCCGGCTCAACAATCTGAACTATGTGTTTAAGCGCTTCGCCCGATCCGGCGAGCCCTTCTCCACTACTGCTAAGGAATTTATAGCCAAGGGCAGTGAGTATGCCCATGCCGCCATCGGTGGTTGCACTGCCGCCGATACATAATATAATATGTGTAGCACCCAGGTCGATTGCCTCTTTCATCAGTTCGCCTGTGCCTGCACTACTTGCCTTCATGGCATTCCTTTCCGTCTCTGAGAGCAACCGCAGGCCAGAAGCATCAGCCATTTCAATGATTGCCAGTTGCTTGCTGGCTATGTATCCAAAAGGTGCCATCACCTTCCTTCCTAACGGCCCCGATACTTCCTTTTTGAAAATCTCCCCCTGTAGCGCATCCACTAGAATAGGCAAGGTGCCATCGCCACCATCGGCTATTGGTTTGCAAACTATTCTGGACTGACATTTACTTTTTTGAAGTCCTTTCTTGATGGCCTCAGCGATATCGAAGGCTGTAGCGGCGCTTTTGAAGGCATTTGGAGCCACAAGTATATTAAGCTCCCGCATTTAGTTGTCCGGCTTGTGTTCGTCTTCTTCAATCTGACCCGGCGTGATATACTGGATCAGCTTGCCAGTGTTCTGCGACACCTCTTTCCATGAATCCATGGGGAAATGAATTTCAACCAGACTGCCCGGCTCCATGTTTCCCACAGTTTCGCCTGTCAGCAGCTCTGCCATATAACTAACGGTGGGGTTGTGTCCTACAAAAAGTACACTTTGGCAATTTACATCCAGCTCATTCACAATTCTTAAAAAAATTCTCACCGAGGCGTCGTACAGCTCCGGGTCTTCCTGAATTTCCTCGGCCGGATACTTGATTTGTTCGGCTATAATCTGCGCAGTTTGAAACGCCCGGACAGCCGCACTGGTAACCATCAGGTTGGGGATCAAATCATGGCGTTTTATGTACATACCGGTATGAACTGCCTCTCTTTGGCCTGACCTGGTTAGATACCTTTCGATGTCTTTTGACCCATGGTCGGTCTCTCCTGATTCTGCATGTCGGACAATCAATAATTTCTTAACCATTCTCTTATAACGTGGTTAAATAAAAGTCAGTATGGCGGGGGAAATATAGCAAAACGAGTCTACCAATATCCCCGCCATTTGATTTTTTTGTTTTTTTTTAAAGATATTTGACCGCCTCACCATTTTGGTAGAAAGGAAAAAATCCAGAGAAATGTCGAAAAACCTAGTAATAGTCGAGTCGCCAGCAAAGGCAAAAACAATTGAAGGATACTTAGGGAAGGACTATTCAGTTACGTCGAGTTACGGCCATGTTCGTGATCTGCCCAAAGGCGATAAAGCGATTGACATCAAGAATGGTTTTAAGCCGACCTACGAAATAACGGCCGATAAGAAGGAAGTCATCAAGCAGTTGAAAAAATTATCGAAGGAAGCTGAGATGATTTACCTGGCTAGTGACGATGACCGTGAAGGAGAAGCCATTTCGTGGCATTTAAAGGAGGCGCTGGACCTGAACGATAAGAACACAAGGCGGATCGTTTTCAGGGAAATTACCAAGAAGGCAATTGACAATGCCATTCAGAACCCAAGAGGCATTGATATCGATTTGGTAAATGCCCAGCAGGCCCGCCGCATACTTGACCGCCTGGTTGGTTTCGAGCTGTCTCCCATTCTCTGGAAAAAAATAAAAACTGGTCTCTCAGCTGGCCGGGTGCAATCCGTTGCCGTACGCCTTGTGGTGGACCGAGAACGAGAAGTTGAACATTTCAACTCTGAGTCTTCTTTCAAAATCACAGCCAATTTTCTGCTTGCAGGTGGTAAGGTACTGAAAGCAGAGCTTGGCAAAAAATTTAAGACCGAGGCCGAAGCACAAGCCTTTCTTGAGAAGTGTAACGGCGCAGAGTTCTCTATCAAAAACTTAGAGAAAAAGCCTACTAAAAGGTCACCAGCACCTCCATTCACCACTTCTACCCTACAGCAGGAGGCCAGCCGTAAGTTGGGCTTCTCGGTGAGTCAGACCATGACCATCGCTCAGCGGCTTTATGAGTCGGGTAAGATCTCTTATATGAGAACTGACTCACTCAACCTGTCAGACGAGGCCGTCAGCGGTGCCACCAACGAAATCAAGTCATCGTATGGCAACGATTTTGTTCAAAACAGAAAGTATAAAACCAAGTCGGAAAGTGCTCAGGAAGCTCACGAAGCCATCAGGCCTACGGACTTCTCGGCTCACACAGCCGGTGCAGAAAGAAATGAACAGCGGCTTTACGACCTGATCTGGAAAAGAGCAATCGCCTCCCAAATGGCGGATGCGCAAATTGAAAAAACCATCGCTTCCATTGGCATTTCCACTACCGATGAGGTACTAACTGCCACCGGAGAAGTGATCCAATTTGAAGGCTTCCTTAAAGTGTATATAGAGTCGACCGACGACGAGGAGGATGAAGAAGAAGCAAAAGGCATGCTGCCACCATTGAAGGTCGGTGAAAAGCTGACTTTGAGGGAAATAACTGGCAAAGAATCGTTTACACGCCCACCTACAAGGTACACAGAAGCGAGTCTTGTAAAACAGCTGGAAGAAATGGGCATAGGCCGTCCGTCGACCTACGCACCAACCATTTCCACCATCCAAAAAAGAGAATACGTTATTAAGGAGTCTCGTGACGGCAAGGAGAGAAAATACAGGGAGCTGACGCTGGCCAACGGCAAAATCACAGCCAAAACAGGTACTGAAAACTATGGTGCCGAAAAAATGAAGCTCTTCCCCACCAACCTGGCCATGGTAGTCAACGACTTCCTGGTGCTCCATTTCCCGAATGTGATCGACTTCACTTTTACTGCCCGGGTGGAGAAAGAGTTTGACGACATAGCCTCTGGCAAAGTGGAATGGCAAACAATGATTGACTCCTTCTATGGCAAATTTCACCCAAGGGTAGAAAGCACCGAAAAGGTTGACCGGTCGGAAGTAGGTGCCAGCAAAGAGCTGGGCATTGACCCGGCCAGCGGCAAGAAAGTGACTGTCAGGCTAGGTCGTTTTGGTCCGCTGGCCCAAATTGGCGAAGCAACCGAAGACGAGAAGCCCAAATACGCCAGCCTGAAAAAAGGGCAGCTGATGGAGAATATAACATTGGAGGACGCCCTTGAGCTATTCAAGCTTCCCAGAGAGATTGGGCTGTTTGAAGAGGAACCAATGGTAGCTGCTATCGGCAGATTTGGGCCTTATATTCGTCATAAAAGTCAGTTTTACTCGCTTACCAAGGATTTTGACCCAATGACAGTCACTGAGGAAGAGGCTGTATTGATTATCAGGGCTAAGAGAGAATTGGAAGCCAACAGGCTCATCAAGAAATTCACTGAAAACGAAGAAGTTCAGGTGCTAAACGGTCGCTTTGGCCCTTACATCAAGTTTGGCAAACAGAACGTGAAGATCCCAAAAGGCAAAGAGCCCAAGGAGCTGACCTACGCCGAATGCGTGGAGCTGGCCGAAGCAGCACCAGCGAAAAAGGGAGGATTCAAGAGAAAGTCCAAGTAGCACAAACGAACATGAAAATCGTATTCTTTAGCACCAAATCATACGACAAAGAATACTTCGAAAAAGCCAACAAGGAATTTGACTTCATATTCATAGAGGCAAATCTTGACCCCATCACTGCGGTAGTCATTCCTGATGGAGCAGTTGTTTGCTGTTTTGTGAACGACGCTATCAATGAGCAAGTCATTGAAGTGTTGAAAAGTAAGAAGGTTCGGCTGATAGCTCTCAGGTGTGCCGGGTTCAATCAGGTAAACCTGGAAGCCGCTGCCAAAGCCAGCATCAAGGTCGTGAGGGTACCCGCCTATTCTCCTCACGCCGTGGCCGAGCATGCGGTCGCATTGTTGTTAACGCTGAACAGAAAAACCCACAAAGCATACAACAGGGTGAGGGAAGGGAATTTCTCGCTGGAGCGCATGACCGGGTTCGATATCTTTGGTAAAACTGTTGGAGTGATTGGCACCGGTAAAATTGGGGCCACTTTTGCCAGCATTATGCTGGGATTTGGCTGCCGGGTGATAGCCTACGATCCGTTTCCAAATACGGAACTCACTGAAAAGGGCATTGTGTACTACCCGTTGAACGAGCTACTTGCTCAGTCTGATATCCTATCGCTTCACTGCCCGCTGACACCTGAAACCCACCACCTGATTGGTCAGGAAGCGTTGCAACACATCAAACCGGGAGCCCTCTTGATCAACACCAGCAGAGGAGCTTTGATTGACACGTTGGCCGCTATCGATGCTTTGAAAAGCCACCGCCTCGGGGCCCTGGGCATTGATGTATACGAACAGGAAGAACACCTTTTCTTCCAGGATTTCTCCGATGTCATCATTGACGACGACGTTATCTCCCGCCTGATGACCTTCCCCAACGTGCTGATTACAGCGCATCAGGCGTTTCTTACCAGTGAAGCACTGGAGCAAATTGCGTTAACGACGCTGCAAAACATCAGGAGCTTCAACGAGGGGCTACCGCTTGCCAATGAAGTTACCTTGAATAAAAATTAGTTGCCTGCCCCCAGTCGCACCGTCGCCTAACATTACTGGTTTCTCCTCATCTCTGCCCGCCGCATAGGCATAGAATCTACCAGGTCGAAAATTGTTTCTACTGACACCACAGTTTGTTCCTTTAGCTTAACACCGCCATCTTTTCCAATCAGAACGATTAAAAAATGACTATGAGTGGGGTTAAAAGTTTGCTGCAACGTGGCGGCATCTTTGGCACCAATCGATGCTCCGCCAATTGCCCCGTTTCTCCCACCTTCAATGACCCCCAACACAAGGTCACGATCGTCAAACTCTTTTTGTTGCTTTTTAAAAAGCGCCACCTGCTCAACGCCGATGCCAGCATTTGATTCAGAATGAAAGAAAAGGATGATTCTGTTTTTCCAGGCAAACGGCACTAGTGGGTCGCCGGACTTCTCTCCACCCAACCCAACCATTGACATCAAAACGAAAGCGATAGAAATCATAACATAACAACAAGTCTCTTTAGGCTTTTGTTATCAGTTGGTCTCTGCCACGCATTCAATCTCCACCAATGCATCCAGGGGCAGCCTGCTTACCTCCACTGTGCTTCTGGCAGGCTGATGCTCTCCAAACACTTCTGCATACACAGCGTTCATGGCAGGGAAGTCTCTGAAGTTTTTAAGAAATACCGTCGTTTTCACTACGTCGGCCAAAGATAAACCCTCTGCTTTCAGCACGGCCGACAAATTCATCAGTGCCTGCCGGGTTTGCGGCCCTATCTCGCCGTCAACCATTTTGTTGGTGTCGGGCACAATGGGTGTTTGCCCCGAACAGAATACGAGACTACCTGACCTGATCGCCTGCGAATAGGGCCCTATGGCTTTAGGTGCCTCGTCTGAATATATTTTCTTCATCTTTGTTTGATTATTTAAGCCAATCTATAAAAATCTATTCTTGTTTTAACTAATCCACCCTGCATCTCGTTATCTTTCGGAAATGGCATTCTTCGATCAGTTATATCAGAAATTATTCAACAATCAGGTCAGCGAAACTTCGCTCATCCTTCAAGAGGTAATTGTAAGAAATGAAAAATACCTGCAGGGCTATGAGCAATGGAAGCTGGATGGCCGTGCCGCCAAAATGATCTCAGACTACAGCCGCTCCTATCATTTCAAAAAAGCAGGAGTTCAAAGTGAGCCCAATGTGCATGTATTTGCCTCCTCGGCGTCCAACGGATTTGCGCTGACCTACTCTCCTGATTTCGATAAGCAGGAGTTTCAGTTTCTGTTCGACTACCTGGCTGATATCAGCAAAACATTGGGCTACAGGCAGGTAAACAGCGATGTGACGATCACGGAAAAGAACGACACAGTTGAAACCAGAGAGAAACACTACCTAAAACCACCTATCGGTGCCGCTGACCAGCTGTCCAAACAACTTTTTGGTAACATTCTTGTGGAGCACATATTGATCGATGATCAGCCGAGCTATATTAAGCTGTTGGCTAATATCTACTTCGACAGACAATATGAGCCTGCTGAAGACCATAGAGAATTGATCTCACATTTGTTTACCATTGACTGATAAACTTAAAACCGTTATAAATCTCAAAACAATGAAAAGAATTGCTTACAGAATTACAGGCTTAAATATTTTAATGATTGCATGCTTCGTGCTGCTTACGTCTTCCACTCAGTTGCTCCCCACCAACCTGAGAATCACCGTGTTGAATAGCCTTGGTAATGCAGAAGAGGGCGTTACTGTGACTCTTTATGCCACAGAAGAAAACTACATAGAAGAAACGAATCCGGTACAAGAGGCGCAATTAACTGACCAGAAAGGGAGAGTAACATTCACCAAACTGGATCCAAAGCCATATTTTGTTGTGGCCAGAAAAGGAGACCTTGACAACAACGGCGAGGGCGCTGAAACAGCTCCGCTACAAGAAGGAAGAATGAACAAAGTAAACATTGTGATTCAGTAGGCCGGATGTCCCGAAAAGAATTGACCAGCCTTTTGAGCCATTACGAAACATCACACACAAGTGAGGTTCATTACGCTCCAAGGTTTGTATCTCTTCTTCAAAACTTCCCAGGTTGCTTCCGCAGAGATTTGGTTTCTGGCCATATCACCGGCTCTGCCTGGGTAGTTTCTTCAGCTCTTGATCAGGTAGTACTGTTGCACCACAAAAAACTTAACAGGTGGCTGCAGCCAGGCGGTCATGCCGATGGTGAAGAGGACGTATTGAAAGTGGCCGCCAAAGAACTCGAAGAAGAAACAGGGCTTAGCGCCTATAAATGGATCACCAAAGATGTTTTTGATATCGATATCCACCTTATTCCTGAAAGAGGCAACGAGCCGGCTCATTTTCACTACGACATCAGGTTTATTGCCATGGCTGAAGTTTCGGCTCCCCTTGTTGTAAGCAACGAAAGCAGAGATGTAAGGTGGGTGCCCTTGTCGGCTGTTACTGAAGAAGCAGGTTTTGAAGAATCGATTCTCCGGATGGTTAAAAAAACACTCAAGCTAAAGGCATCGCTAACCTGACACAGTGAAGTTGATATGAACAGAAGGATTCTCTTTATCTCCGCACTGCTACTAGTCTGCGGCGTCCTTTCGATTTACTTTTTAGGAAAGTTTTCAAACGACGGCGACCAGCAGTCGGCTGAAGTACTGGCCACGCCGTTTACCCCCACCAGCCTGGGGGTTGAGGAAGATCCGGATGCCAGAGCCAACTTCGAACATATGATGCTGGCAGACCCGGCGTCAGGAGCGATCCCGGCCGGTATTCACAGCAAGGCCCTCAAGTTTACCCGACAGCTGCCTACAAGCAGAGAAATGAAGCTCGGTGGTTTTGCGAGAACCGAGGAAAGGGCATACATCCCACGAGGGCCGTTCAACGTAGGCGGACGTACCCGGGCGCTGGCCATCGACCGCAGCAATGAAAAGGTAATTCTGGCGGGAGGCGTTTCCGGTGGCTTGTGGCGAACTGAAAACGAAGGCATTATATGGAAAAGAATCACGCCCCCCGAAATGATCAACAGCGTGAGTTGTCTGGTGCAGGACACTCGGGATGGCCGCACCGATACCTGGTACTTTGGCACCGGTGAGTATTCGCTTTTCAACTCGGCCAGAGGCAACAATTCCACGCCCTACAGAGGCGACGGTATTTTCAAATCGACCGACAAGGGACTTACCTGGCAGCCACTGAGTGCTACTGTGTCAGGAGATGTTACCACCTTTGGGAGTCCTTTCCAGTACATCTACAAACTTGCCATCAACACGGCCAACAGCAATGAAGACGAACTATATGCCGCCACTATTGGAGGTGTGATCCGCTCTTCCGACGGCGGCGAGACCTGGGCAACTGTGCTGGGTGCAGATTTGCTGAGCGAGCCGCCCGGTACCGATTTGAATAACAAAACCTTCCCCTTCTTTAGTGACGTGTCAATTACCAAAAGTGGGATTAAGTATGGTGCGTTGAGCACTGTGAGCAACGCCGACAACAACTGGGCAAAAGCCGGTATTTACAGATCAGAAGATGGACTATCCTGGGTCAACATTACCCCCACAGGGTTTCCCTCTCAATATAGAAGGATAGTCATCACACCTTCGCCATCTAACGAAAAGGTCATCTACTTTTTAGTTGATGCAGCCGCTACTAATCTGTGGAAAGCCACCTACCTGGCATCTGGCGACAAGTATATTTGGGAGAACTTGTCATCCAACATACCAGACTTTGGCGGCAGAGTGGGCGAGTTTGATACCCAAAACGGCTACAATATGCTACTTGAGGTGCACCCCACAGATGAAAACATAGTGTTCTTGGGTGGTACCAATTTGTTTCGTTCTTCTGACGGATTCAAAAGCAAAGACAATACAGAGTGGATTGGTGGCTACAGCCCGGAAAACAACGCCAGCCAGTATTCCAATCACCACGCCGACCAGCATGTGCTCACCTTTTACAGTTCCGATCCAGCCAAAATGCTTTCCGGGCATGACGCAGGAATCTCTATAACCTGGAGTGGACTATCGAAAGAAGTAAACTGGCTAAGCCTTAACAACGGCTACCTCACCTCTCAGTTTTTCACCATTGACATCCCCAAATATGAGTACAGCGACCTGATGGTGGGAGGTATGCAGGACAATGGCACATACCTCAGAAGTGCACCTGGCGAAAACCCTCCGTGGGATCAGGTTTTTTCGGGGGATGGCAGCTACTGCCAAACCACCTCCGACGGCACATTTTGGTATGTGTCGGCGCAAATGGCGCAAATCTACCGGCTTACATTCAATACTAAATTCGAACTCACCGGCTATGCCAGAGTGGATCCACTCAATGGGGGCCTCGCCAGCGACAATGGCTACCTGTTCGTGAACCCCTTCAGGCTCGACCCTGTCAACAATAATATCATGTTCCTGGCAGGTGGAAATGTTATCTGGAGAAACTCGAACTTAAGCCAAATCGCCAATGGTTCGCAAGACAAGACAAGCACCAACTGGCAGCGGCTTGAGTCGTCGGTTATTCCGGAAGGGCAAATCACAGCCATGGAGGTAAGCACCACAGGCGAAAAGTGGCTGCTCTACGGCAACAGCACAGGAAGGCTCTTCAAACTGCCATTAGCAAATGGAAATAGTTTTGATATGGAGGAAATCACGGACCCTGGTTTTCCGCAGGCTTTCATAAGCTCCATTTCTATCGACCCTTCCGATCACCACAATATCATGGTAGTATTTTCCAACTACGGCATTCCCAGTGTCTTCTTTTCAGACGATGGTGGCCTTTCGTTCATCGACATCAGTGGCAACCTGGAGGAGAATGCGGATGGAACAGGAAATGGCCCCAGTGTCCGTTGGGGGCAGCTCATCCCTATGAAAGACGGTGAGCTAATGGCTGCCGTGGGAACCGGATCGGGGCTTTACGCAACCGAAGCGCTGTCGGGAACTGCCACCACCTGGTCAAGAGAAGGTGCAGACGTGGTTGGGTACAGCGTCATCCCCATGCTAAGCTACAATCCGCTTGACGGGCGGCTGGCCATTGCTACCCATGGAAATGGGATATTTGAAACCTTTATATCGGATCATCTGGTGATCGAAAAAAAACCTTCTTCGGAGAAATTTATTGTTGGTGCCCCCTACCCCAACCCTTTCACTGATTTGATCAGCATTCCCTTCGAAATACCAAAAAAGCAAATTGTGAAATCCATCATTTACAATGCAGCGGGCCAGCAGGTCAAAACGCTTGTTTGGGGTACACAGTTTGAAGGGGCCACTACTATGACATGGGATGGAACGAACGTGACGGGCACGGCAGTGGTGGATGGAGTTTACTTTTGCCGGATACAGTTGGCCTCAGGTGAACAAAAAACCGTCAGGCTCATACTCAACCACTAAAAATAAGAAACCCCGGCAGACAAAATCTGCTCGGGGCCCACCATCAACCTTAATTAAACCTTAAAGAACCTAATCAATTGGATCGTTTTCCATTTGATTAATTAATTCAAATATAGAGCGCTGCTATGATACTATTCAGGCATTAAACCTGGCAATATTATACATGTAAGTTTTGGTGCAAAAAACAATACTTGTATGCCCTTCAGAAAGATAACACATCAGAATAGTGCTATGAAAGCAAAGAACTGATGTAAGTATTTCCTTATTTTCTACAAAATATTGGGCGATTAATCGTAGGCAGCGCTAATTCATACCTTTGAATAGTCAAAACTCCTTCAGGAGCATCTGCAAGATATTCTTTGTTTTATCCTATTTGGAACTAATCAGCACCAACATAAAGGCGATGACCATAAGCCAAAACTTGTAGGCAGCAATAGCAGGGATAATGACAATACTCAACTCACCCAAAACAAGTAGCAGCACAACGAGTACGGCGATTAGTTTTATGACAGATCTTGTTCTTTGACTCATAGCTTTAAAATATTTTTTGTGTGTAATTTAATACATCACGAAATAAACAGAATAATTGTAGATTCGCAGTATCTGATGAAATTTCATGGCGGAAATAGGGATCGACATAGACCAAGCAAAATCCTTTCTGGATCGGGGGCAACTGATAGGGCTCCCTACCGAGACCGTGTATGGTCTTGCGGGAAATGCTTTTAATGAATCCGCCGTTTTAAAGATTTTTCAGGTAAAGAACAGGCCCTCGTTCGATCCGCTTATTGCACACACCAATAGCCTCGAAAAAGTGAAGACATTTGTTAAGGACATCCCGGATGTAGCACTTGACCTCGCTGAGGCATTTTGGCCCGGCCCGCTCACACTACTGCTTCCAAAGAAAAAAAGGATTCCGCTCCTGCTAACCTCCGGGTTAAAAACTGTGGCGGTGCGAATTCCCGATCACCCGATCACTACGGAATTGCTGGAAAAGCTTGACTATCCGCTGGCGGCACCCAGTGCCAATCCATTTGGCTATGTAAGCCCCACCACGGCACACCATGTGCAGGACCAACTTGGGGAAGCCATTCCTTACATCCTCGATGGGGGACCTTGCAGAGTGGGTATTGAGTCGACCATTATCGGGTTCGAAAACAATAAGCCGGTTGTTTATCGGCTGGGTGGTAAGCGAATTGACGAAATAGAAAAGCTCATTGGCACAGTGCGCATAAGAACTAATATGAGCTCCGACCCCACCGCACCAGGCATGCTAAAAAGCCACTACGCTCCTGTGAAAAGGGTAGTTATTGGCGACCTGGAAGAGCTGATCCCCAAATTAAACCCGCTGAAAGTGGCGGTTATTTCATTTCAGAAAGACTATCCTGAGGTGCCCGAAAACCATAAGTTCATCCTGTCGAAAACGGGAAATATTGATGAAGCAGCCGCCAACCTGTTTTCAGCCATGCGAAAAATGGATAAAACAGCTGCCAACTGCATTGTTGCTGAATATGTCCCGGAAATCGGTTTGGGGAAGGCCATTAATGACCGCCTGAAGCGTGCCCAGGCATAGCTGAAAATGAAAGACCCTGCGAACCGCTTTCAAACTCGCCTAAAAAAAGTAATTTTACATCTATCATTAGCCCACATTCTCGAGCCAATTTATTTCCCTGGTTTTAAAAAATTAAAAACCTTTTATGATAACACTAGATCAGTACAACTTTCAAGGAAAAAGAGCGCTAATACGGGTCGATTTTAATGTGCCCCTCGACAAGTCAAACAATATCACAGACGACAACCGCTTGAGGGCAGCCATTCCGACTATCAATAAAATATTAAAAGACGGAGGCTCGGTGATTCTCATGAGCCATTTGGGCCGCCCGAAGGAAGGGCCGGAAGACAAGTTCTCGCTGAAGCATGTAGTTGCCTACCTAAGTGAAGCCCTTGGAACAAAGGTTCAGTTTGCAGACGATTGTATTGGCGACGCTGCTTTCAAAATGAGTGCCGATCTACAACCAGGAGGTGTTTTGTTACTCGAAAACCTGAGGTTTTACAAGCAGGAAGAAAAAGGTGATGCTGAGTTTTCTCAAAAACTTGCTAAGCATGGCGATGTGTACGTAAACGACGCCTTCGGCACTGCCCACAGGGCCCACGCCTCTACCACCATTGTAGCCAATTATATGAAGGACAAGGTGTGTGGCTACGTGATGCAGGCAGAGCTTGACAACGCACAGAAGGTACTTGAAAATGCCACAAAGCCATTTACGGCCATTATGGGTGGTGCTAAAATTTCCGATAAAATACTGATCATAGAAAGGCTGCTGGATACAGTTGATCACCTCATCATTGGCGGCGGCATGTCCTACACGTTCTTCAAAGCAATGGGCGGCCATATTGGCAAATCACTGGTAGAGGAAGACAAGCTTTCACTCGCCAAAGAGTTGATTCAGAAAGCCAAAGAAAAAGGTGTTGAGCTTCACTTGCCTATCGATTCGATAATAGCTGACAACTTCAGCAACGACGCCAACACAAAAGTGGCCAACAACCACTCTATACCCGACGGCTGGATGGGGCTTGACATCGGGCCTGAGGCAACGGCCATCTTTTCGAAGGTGGTAGAATCCAGCAAAACTATTCTCTGGAACGGGCCTATGGGCGTGTTTGAAATGGAAAAGTTCGCTAATGGAACAAAGAAAATCGCCGACGCTGTAGTGAAAGCAACAGGCAATGGTGCTTTTTCTCTCATTGGGGGAGGTGACTCTGCTGCTGCCGTTAACACACTCGGCTACGGAGACAAGGTAAGTTACGTATCAACAGGAGGCGGAGCCCTTCTTGAGTTCATGGAAGGCAAAGAACTTCCGGGCGTAAAGGCCCTTCAATAGAGCCACACCCTGAAAATAAATAAAAAAAAGGCGGCTTTAAAGCCGCCTTTTTATATTTTCGTAGACCACAGACCTTAATAATATCCTTAGAGTGCTTTAACCTATAAAAGACTGCTTTACAAAGGTGAAATCACTTCTTCTCTTCATTGTAATCCTTTCTATTTCAGCCAATCTATTGGCTGGCTCCGTCTATTTCCCTTCCGACAAAAGTCGGGACAGCTTGACCAACCTGCTCCAAACCAGTGAGAAAGAGCAACTTGTGGACGTGCTGAACGAGCTCTCCCTGTACTACAATATCTCTGAACCCGGAAGAGCCAGCACTTATATTCAGCAAGCAAAAAAATTAGCCGAAGAGCTCAACTATAAAGCTGGCCTGGCCTTCGCCATCAAAGAAGAGGGCATGATGAAGCTCAATAATGGAGAAATCATTGCTGCGCTCACGCTTCTTGAGCAGGCCAGAAATATCAGTGTTGAAATTGAGGACAATCGACTCATAGGTCGGTCTTTGCACTGCATTGGCCTTGTATACTCTCATTTTGGTTTTTTCGACTACTCGCTAAAGTACTTCAGGGATGCCGTTGCCACCTACAAAAAAGCTGAGCAGCATGAGCTGATAGCCTACTGCTTCTACGATGAAGCTTCGGTGTATATCAAGAACAAAGAATTTAAAAAAGCACTTGAAAAAATAAGAGAATGTGATGAGTTCAGCCTCAGCAATAACGTTAAAATTGATGCAGGCTTTTCCTATATTCTCCTGGGAGATATTTATGCGGGTTTGAACCAGGACACACTAGCTTTTGAAAACTACAAGGTAGGGCTCGTACAAATCGACAAAGAGCGTCATTCATCACAAACCAAGGCATTGGGCCTTAGGGCGTTGGGGAAATTTTACCTCGCTAAAGGACTTTACAGCGAAGCCAAAAATACTTTTCTCGAAGCTCAGTCGATCATCGACAAGGGCTCCAACGAAATTGAAAAAGGTGAAATAATGCTGGATTTGGCCAGCTCGTACTTAAAACATGGGCAGCTGACAAATGCTATTAAGATGGTTGACTCTGCTCTTGCAAAAAGCGAAAAAACCAAAGCAATTGCCCTGCTGACCAGGGCACTCTTTACAAAAGCAGAGATCCTTAAGAAAATGGGACTGGAAGGGCAGGCGCTAAAAGATATTTCGAGGGCCTATACTCTTCAGGACTCGATTAACTCAGAGGGGTATAAAAACTACATCGCCGATATGGTGGCCTCTTTCGAAATCCAAAAATCCAACCTTAAAATCCAAGCCCTCAACAATCAACTTGAAGCCACACAGGGGGAGTTGGCAAGCACCAGCACCTTGTCAAAATATTACCTGGCCGCTACAATTTTCTTTGTGGCGCTGCTTGCATTCATTGCTTTTGACCAGCTAAAGCTAAAGAAGATCACAAAGAAGCTCTATGCTGTTAACGAGCAGGTGAACAATCAAAATATTGAGCTGAAGAAACTTGACGACGAAAAAAGTGACTTAATTAAGCTTGTGGCACACGACATGCGCAGCCCTGTAAACAATATTGTTTCCATCGCCGGGCTGCTGGAGCATGAAGCCACTACTGCAGAAGAGAGAAAAGAATATGTGCAACTGATAGAATCCATCTGCCAGCGAATCAATAGTAGCATCTCTAAGTTCCTGGGCAGGAATGAGCAAGCTGCGCCAGCCAGCAGGGTACCAGAGCTTGAGATGGTGAGTATCAATGATTTGATACTTGAAACGATGAGTGAGTTTAGTCCAAAAGCTGCATCAAAAGATATTGAGCTACAATTTACGCCAACACCTAAAAAGCACAAGGTGTTAACTGACGGCGACTACATCTCGCAAATCCTTTCCAACCTTTTGTCGAATGCTATAAAGTATTGCCAGTCGGGTGCCACTGTCAGCCTGGAGTTTGCCATGCAACCAAAGCACTGTGCCATCATAGTAAAAGATAATGGCCCCGGTATTTCTAAAAAGGAACAATTGACCTTGTTTGAAAAATACACTACCACCAGCAATAAGGCTACTGGAAATGAGTCTTCCACAGGCCTTGGCTTGTCCATAGCAAAAAAGCTTACCCAGGCGCTGGGAGGGGATATTCAGGTAGAAAGTGAAATTGGCAGGGGCTGTCTGTTTATTGTGAGCATTCCAACAGCGGAAAATAGTCACGTGCCTCAGCAGACGATGCTGGCTAAGTGAGTATCAGCTTCCCTACTTCATTGTATCGCACCTTTTCTTCATCCAGTAAGTGCCTGATTCCGTACATTCTTGCTTCCTTTGTCTTGCCAGAATGCCCCTTCATTAGTTGCTCCAGTGATACCTCATTCTTTCCAATTTCATCCATCAGCTGTGTCAGCAGTTTATTGAAGTCATTTTCTGACTGAAGGATCTTCTTTTGCCTGATGCAGTAGTCGCACATCCCGCAGGGGATGTCGTTTTCTTCGCCAAAGTATTCCTGAATCACCTGCGTTCTGCACCTCACTTCCTGCTGCAGGTATTTTAGCATGGCGTCTACCTTGTCAATCAGCTCTTCTCTTCGTTGCGCCAGGCGTTGCTTGTCGATGGAAAGCTTAGCGGCATCCTGGCGGGGAGTGAGGAACTGCACCTGGGGTGAGTCCTTCATTTTTTCGTACACAAAGGCCCCCTGTGCGTCCAAATACGTCAACTGCTTTACCACTTCAGCCCTCGTGCAATTGGCCAGCCTGGCAATGTCACTTTCGGAAATTGTGGTCAAATGAGCGAACACCTCACCACCAAAAAGGCGGAGCGTAGCCTTGATCACTGGATCCAAATTGGCGTTAGCCACCTGAATCTTATAAAGCTCCTGCTTGTCGACCTGAGCAAACAGCCTCGATGGCTGATAAAAGCTCTCTGTCAGCTGGATCAGCCCTTCCTCTTCCAGTTTTTTCAGCGCAGCGAAGGCTTCAAACGGATTCAGCTGGTAGGTTTTGATGAACTGTTCATAGTCAAAGTCGAACGACACAAATTGCGAACTGCCCACCGCCAGCTTGAAGTAGTTGGCCAGTGCCTGGTATACCTTTTTGAGGTACTCTACCTCTGGCAGTGAGCGAAGGGTGCGTTCCTTCAGCTCCTTTACGTCCGCTGCCAGGTAAATCATGACTGCGTAGGCAAGCTTCTCGTCACGGCCTCCCCTACCCGCTTCCTGGTAGTAGGCCTCGAGGCTGTCAGGAATATCGACATGGATGACGACCCGCACATCGGGTTTGTCGATGCCCATGCCAAATGCGTTGGTAGCCACCATCACCCTGACCTTGTTGTCGATCCAGTGGGTTTGCCGGTTGGCCCGCTCCATGGCATTCAGCCCTGCATGATAGTAGGAGGCAGAAATGCGGTTCGACATGAGCCATTTGGCCAACTCCTCGGTGCGCTTGCGGCTCCTCACATACACCACGGCCGATCCAGGCACATTGGTGAGTACCTCCAGCAGCTTCCTGCCTTTGTCTTCCACCTTAAACACCGAGTACGACAGGTTCTTTCTGGCGTAGCTCTTCATGAAAACAGCCGCTGCTTTCATCCTTAGCTTATCCTGTATGTCCTGCTGCACTTTCAATGTGGCCGAGGCAGTCAGAGCGATGAGTTTTGCGTCGGGAATTTTTTCCCTGAAATCGGCTATTTGCAGATAAGGCGGCCTGAAGTCGTAGCCCCATTGGGAAATGCAGTGCGCCTCGTCGATGGCCAACAGCGATACCTTCATTTTGGCTGCCCGCTCGATGAAAATCTCCGTCAGCAGCCGCTCCGGTGAAACGTACAGGAACTTAATGTTACCATAGATGCAGTTGTCGAGAATGATGTCTATTTCTCTTTTGCTCATGCCTGAGTAAATGGCCTCGGCTTCAATTTCCCGTTTTTGAAGCTGGAATACCTGGTCTTTCATCAGGGCAATCAGGGGCGACACCACTATGCAAATCCCTTCCATGCACAGGGCAGGCACCTGAAAACAAATGGATTTGCCGCCTCCCGTGGGCAGGAGGGCCAGTGTGTCGTTGCCGTCGAGCACACTTTGAATGATGTCTTCCTGCAAGGGCCGGAAGGCATCGTATCCCCAATATTGCTTTAATATGTCGGCTGGCGCTTTCACTATTCGAAGATATCTATTGCAAAAGCTTGATAGCAGTGATGAGGTAAATATCGTTGCTCACCCGCTGGTCGATGGGCAGCTTGGCCATCGATTCGCTTACCGACGGCTCCTGCTGCACGAGAAAATCGGGCAGCACACCGCTGGCCTGCCACGACCGCCCAGCAGGTGAATACATAGCGCTGCTGATAAACTTCACCCTGTACTGGTTTTCGAGTGTGTAGGTGGTTTCAATTACCCCTTTGCCAAATGTTTTGGTGCCGATAACGGTGGCCCGCTTGTGATCCTGCAAAGCTGATGCAATGATCTCGGCGGCGGAAGCGGTGTTCTTATTCACGAGCACCACCATTTCAAAATCGAAAGGTGCCTCTCTGTCAGCCACGATGGGGGTGGCTTTGTCGCTGCGGGCCACTGTGCGCACAATGATATTGTTCTTGCTTAAAAACAGGTTGGCTATGCTCACCCCTTCGTTCAGCACCCCACCCGGATTGTTGCGCAGGTCGAGCAGTATTTTTTTTACTCCCTGCTCTTTCAGTTTTTGCAAGTCGGCAGCCAGCTGCTGCGTAAGCCCCTGCGACACATTTTTAATTTCTACCAGGGCCGCTGGCCTTCCAGGAAGCACAGTCACTTTCAGGTCGTTGGAAGGAAAGGCAGCCCGTTTCAGCTTTACGTCCATCACGCTGACGTCCCGGATCACTTTCAGACTGGCCTCTGAGTTGGCTGGCCCATCCAGCAGGTCGTTGACAAAGGCAAGCGTTTTGCCCTTCAGCACCTCTCCGTTGATGCGCACGATGCGGTCGTACACTTGCAGCTTGCCCACGGCAGGCGAGTCTTCCAGCACCTCGGTTACCGTGAGGCTGCCGTCGTTGGTGTTGAAGGTGCTGTTAAAACCAAGCGACACCTTTACGCCCTTAAGTGAGTTCAGAATGTTTTCATACTCCTCCGGCGTCCATATTTTTGCCAGGCCGGGATTTTCAGGTGGCGAAATATGGCGCAGCATGCCTTCAATAGCAGCCCAGTAGAGCGCCTGTTCTGTGATGTCGGCAGAGTAATAGTTGTTCAGGATCAGTTCTCTCACGTCGTTAAAAGTCTTGTCCGGGTTGCTGAAATCGTGGGTGATTGTTACCGGGAAAAGCGGTGCAATGGCGTTTTGCGCCAAACCGACGGAAAAGCTGAAGAGAAAGGTGAACAGCAGGACTAAGGGACTTTTCATGATGTTACAATTGAGTCGTCAGGAAGAGTAAATCTAAAGCTAAGGCAAGAGGAGAGAAGAACCAGCATTGGTTCGAAAAAATGGTTGGTATTAATTACGTCCGGTCACACTTAACGAAGATTCCCACGATCGCTAAACGTGCAGGTAGATCGATCAACACTCTCGTGCTCTCTCGGAATGACGTTCCTAATTAGAAGTCATTTCGCCCAAAGTCGTTACCAGGTGATCTTCTCTTTGTTCAAAAAGGCTGCCATCCCTCTCTTGCAGTCTTTGGTCGAGCGGGCAACGGCGTTTTGTTCGGCGGCATATTGCAAAGCATCCACAATGGACATCTGCTGCACCTCTGCCATCATTTGTTTGGTCATGCCCATCGATTGCTCGGAGTTGCTGCTAATGAGTTTCGCAGCCATTTCCTCCACCCTGGATGCTAGCCTGTCCGCTTCAACTACCTCATTGACAATACCCAACTCCCAGGCCTTTTTTGCATCTATCAGCTGCCCGGTCAGCAGCAGTTCTCTTGCCTTTGCATCTCCCAGCTTCCGCACCAGAAAAACCATCACAATGGCTGGGATGAAGCCGATCTTGACCTCCGTGTAGCCAAACTGGGCTTCGGGCACGGCGTACACCATGTCGCAAACAGTGGCCAGCCCACAGCCACCCGCAATGGCAGGGCCCTGTACCTGGGCAATTACCACCTTGGGAATGGTGTAGATCATCTCAAACAACTCTTTGAGGTGGATGCTGTCCTCCAGGTTTTCTTCGTAGGTATTGCTTTGCAATTGCTGCAAATAGGCGATGTCAGCACCGGCGCAGAACGACGTTCCCTCAGCCTTCAGGATGATCACTTTCACTTTCGGATCGTAGGCTGCTTTTTGAAAGGCTTCCTTCAGCTCTGCTACCAACTCATGGCTAAGGGCATTTCGTTTTTCGGGGCGGTTAAGGGTGATCCACGCCAGGCGCTCCCCAGTTTCATATTTAATCAGGTCCATGTTGTTGCTCTTTGCCGTGAATTTAAGGAGTGGAAGGACGTAGGCAAATAAACCGCCGCAATTTTGAAATATTCTCTTTTTTCCAAATCAAACGTGTTGGCACAACCGCTAAAACGTTAGCCCCGGTCTGGTCTCCCGGTGAGTGGAAGCTCAACAGCAAAGGTAGCCCCTATGGCAGCACCCCCTTCATGCCATATTTTTCCTCCCAGCAACTCCACATAGCGTTTTACTAGTGACAATCCCAGGCCAGCCGAGCTTTCTTCGCCGGTAGGCCGACTGCTTAGTTTCGAAAACTTCTTGAACAGCCTGTCCTCCTCCTCGGGCCGTACGCCCGGGCCTTCATCCGCTACCTTCACCATCAGCGACGAGTTGGTATTCGCCACCGTTATGCTGACTTTGGTACCTCCCTTCGAAAATTTGATGGCATTGGAAAGCAGGTTCTCGAAAATCTGAAGGACATACACCCTCTCTCCCACCACCGACGTAGACCTGGCTGCGTTGTTTAGCTTAATAGCGATGTCCTTCCGCCGGGCTGTTTCATTGATGGATTCGATGAGTTCCTGCAATACCTCGGCCACATCAACCGGATCCATGTCAATTGACTCTCTTTGATCAGCTTTGTCCATCTCGAGTACCCGCTCAATCAGGTGAAGTGCATTATTGGCAGTGCGCTTCACCATCCCCAGAAACTCATCTTCCTGACCCACATAGCGCTTACTCTCCATCATATCTGCCAGGCCATCGATGTTGCTCAAGGGGTTCCTCAAATCATGGGCGAGAATTCGGATGATGTAATCTTTCTCCTCGATAAGTTTCTCCAGCGCTTCCGATTGGCTGGCAATGGTCGTCTTTTGCTCTTCAAGCTTTGCATTTTTGCTTTCAAGCTCCCGAAGTGCCCCCGTTTGCACAACCTCAAAAACGAACCCAACAAAAAGGATAATCAAGAGCAGTCCTGTGAGAATCGTCGTAAACCACCACGTTTTCATTTCCACATTATACTCTACCGGCAATGCAATACCCCTCATATCCAAAACGCCAAAATAAACCATGCACGCCAGCGCAATCCCACCCCAAACTGCCCCTGAAAATTTATTTACGACCAATAACGCCAGCAGCGGAATGCTGACGATCCATGGGTAAATAGCCGACCAGATGCCCCCCGAAAAATAAGTAAGCACCAGCACTGCCGTAGCGCCCAGGGTCACATACAGATTGCCCAGCAAGGCGATAGGAAGCCTGGTTTTAGCAAGCAGGGGCAGCAACAAAAAACCGACTACGTTCATCACCATGAAATAAACGCCCTTTTGGTACTCAAAAAGCACACTCAGCCAAACATAAGAAGTGGAGAACAAGCTGGTGAGCAAACAACCACGGACAAACAGGCGTCCTTTCCGTAGCTGATCGGGCTGCTCAAAGTATACCGGATGTAGAAAGAAATCAACAAGGTGGGATAATTGCATAGCTAAGTCGGTTGGGATGCAAAATTAAGCGCAAACACAATATAGTACAATTTTAATGGCCTACTAATATTCGTTGGCTATTTGATTGCTTAAATATGATTATTTCACTATTTTAGATAACTTTTCTAGCGCCGGTCGCTATTGAAAAGACAACACCGGCATGAAACTAACCCCTTGGTTCGTGAGACACGAATCTATACTCATCATCACCTTGAGTGGTTCGTGAGACACGAATCACTGCGAAGACAATAGTTTAAAGGTTCATTATTAATCCATCCAAGCTAAGTCCTGTTGACGCTGAGCGCCATTGAAGGAAATGCGGGCATGAGATAACAAATATCCAAACCAAAAAAAATGTCAGTATCTTAGACAAAAGGTCGGCTACAGTAAGCAGCCAACACCAACAAACACTCTTTAACCACTATGCATTTAACAACGCCACACCGAAGAAGCCATTGCCTGTGTTTTCTCACTCTTCTGACCCTGATCACGCTGCACACAGCAACCCTTGTTGCACAAACACCCAGTGACCAAAGGCCCCGTATCATCATCACCGCCGACCCCGAGCTCGACGACAACAACTCTCTCATCCGCCTGCTACTCTACAGCAGTGACTTAAAAATAGAGGGCCTTATTTATGCCAGCAGCCAGTTTCACTGGAAGGGAGACGGCAAAGGCACCAAGTGGTTTGTGCCAGGCCGTGAATACGACCGTTTCGGTCTCGACCTCTGCCCCTGCGAGTCGTGGCGATGGGCGGAGGGCGAGCGCTTTATCCACGACATTGTGGAAGCCTACGAAAAATCGTACCCTAACCTCAAAGCCCACAACAAGCAGTATCCCTCTCCTGACGAGCTGAAGTCAAAGATTCGGTACGGTAACATTGAATTCGACGGCGATATCTCCAAAGACACTCCCGGCTCAGATCTCATCAGGTCGCTGATCATGGACAATGAGCCTGGCCAGCTGTACATTACGGCCTGGGGCGGACAGAGCACCATTGCCCGTGCGCTGAAGTCCATCAAAGACCAATATGAGTTCACCACAGAATGGGATGCTATCAAGCAAAAAATCTCCAGAAAAGTAGTGTTGCTGCCCTCCGGCGATCAGGACGCCACCTACGCTACTTACATCAAACCCAACTGGCCGGAGATTGAGTACCGGCAGTTCAGGGGCGGGCCCAACTATGGCTATGGAGCCCAGATCAGGGCATCGGAGGAAAATGCTCCCTACCTCACCCCTGCCTGGATGAAAGAAAATGTATCAGACCGGGGACCGTTCGGCGAGCTCTACCGGGTGTGGGGCGACGGCAAGCAGATGGTGAAGGGCGACGTTGTCGACTATTTCGGGCTGGCAGGCCACACCACCGAAGAGCTGAAAAAAATGGGCTATGTGGTGTGGATGCCTGTGCAGGCCAGGGGTTCGTGGCTGGGAGAGGGCGACAATCATACCTTTATGAACATGCTGGGCAACGGACTGCGGGCCTACGAACAAGGCACCTGGGGCGGCTGGGGTGGCCGGGTAGAAGCCGGAACGGCCGCTGCCGATATTTTCAACATGCCCACCGACGCAAGTGCTGATGCCATGGCCGACCGAATGGGGAGCACAAACAACGAACGCAAAGCCGAAGAACTAGCCTACCCCAATTTCTTTCCGCAAGCGCAGCGGGACTTTGCAGCCCGCATGAAATGGGCAGTGACCCCCAGGTATGCCGACGCCAATCATGAGCCAACGGTAACCATACAGGGGCCGCTCACAGTAGTGGCCGCTCCCGGGCAAAAAGTGCGCCTCCGTGGCATTGCCTCCGACCCTGATGGAAATAAGGTGACCGTGAGGTGGTCGCAGCTGCCAGTGGGCACCTACAGGGGCAAAGTAGATATCAGCCTGGCAGATACTTCGAAGGCCGAAGTGCTGGTGCCGGAAGATGTGCGGCCGGGGCAGACCATCCACATCATTTTCGAAGCAACCGACAATGGCAAGCCCGCCCTCACCCGCTACCAGCGGGTCGTTATTATGATTGGAGGGTAGGGAGATGATGCTCCTATTGTGCCGGATACCGCTCTCCACAGCCCTAACATCAACTACCACGAGAAAAATTATCGTCGCCATCAATATGACCCCTCGACGGGAACTGTGACCACACCTACACAGTTGCAGACGATGAAATACACGAGCATTACAATGACCTGATGCGCCAGGTAACAATAACCCTCAAAGCCGGGCCCATACTGCTTTACTATGAGGCGGTGAGGAAGTGAAATTCGTCGGCCCATGTTATAAACACAACCCCAAGTCACCCGGGCGCAGCTGTCTGTCCGTGCCCGGTTGCCCGCAGTTTCAAGGAGCAAGGGCACAAACCTGCCAGCTAAATAAGAGAAAAAAGTGAGGTCTTTAGTGCGAAGGATGACTAACTTCGCATGCATTCACATAGTTGCTCGTCAGATTCTATCACTTTAATGGGACACAATGATCAGTAAACTCAGGCACAAGATTTTTATTGGCATACTGCTGCTGGCCGTGCTGCTGGCCGCATCTGGCACGATCGTTCTACATCAATTTCTGCTTTTAAACCGATCGGTAACGGCCCTTATCGAAGACAACTATAAAACCATCCAGGCCTGCCAGAACATGCTTGAAGCCCTTGAGCGTGAAGACAGCGGCATTCTTTTGCTCTCGCTTGGCAACTGGGAAAAAGGCCGCTACATTATCGATGCTGCCGACAGCGTGTTCATGGCTTCAATGGCCGTGGCAGTCGGCAATGTCACCGAGCTTCATGAGGACGAGCGGGTGGCAGCTGTGAAAGCCGCCTACAACGAATACAAAACCAAGTGGCAAAAGCCTATCGTTGACACCGATAAGGAGGGGAATCTAAATTGGTACGTCACAGATATCAACCCCGATTTTTTGCAGGCCAAGGAAGCTGTGTATGCATTGATGAAGCTCAATCAGAACAGCATGTACGACGAGGCTTCGGTGCTAAAAGAACGGTCGTACAGGGCTATCATGCCCGGCATTGTTGCCATCGTGGCCGTGATCGTATTCGCTTTTCTCTTCAACTATTTTTTGAGGCAGTCCTTAATGGCTCCCTTATATGAGCTGATAGCCGCCACCGAAAAGTACGGGGCCAATATGTCTTCATTCTCGTTTTCTACCAAAAAGACCGACGACGAATTCAGAGAGCTGGAGCAGGGCATTCAGAAGATGATCAGCAAAGTGCACAAATTTTACGATCAAAAAGCCAAAGTCAACTAATGAGAGGGGAGTCAGTACTTCGCTACCTGGGCTTTATCCTGCTGTTTCAGGGGTTTTTCCTGCTGCTGTCGTTTATTATTTCAGCCGTGCAGCTGGAAACCTCTACGGTTCCGCTGCTATTCAGCCTGATTTCGGCCGTGGTGTTTGGCGCCATGTTCGTTCTCTTTACCCACCCGACCGAAGAAGTAAATTTCTCTGAAGGTTTACTCACGGTGGTGCTGGGCTGGGTGGTTACGTGCCTGGTGGGGGCCCTTCCCTATTTGTTGTGGGGGGTAGAGTTTGACCTGGTAAACGCCTGGTTTGAGAGCGTTTCAGGTTTCACCACCACGGGATCCACTATTCTCAACGATGTTGAGCGCCTGCCCTCCGGATTGCTTTTCTTCAGGTCGTCCACACACTGGATGGGTGGGGTTGGTATCATCATGTTCGTGCTGCTGATACTGCCGCAGTCAAGCTCCAAGCTTGTGCTGCTCAACACGGAGCTTTCTTCCCTGTCTCAAACAAACTTCAAACAAAGCAAGCGCCAGGTGCTGCTCGTGCTGGGCTATGTGTATCTGGGGCTTACCGTGTTGCAAACATGCCTTTTGTGGGTGGCCGGTATGAGTCTTTTTGATGCTGTTAATCACGCCTTTGCCACTATTGCCACGGGAGGCTTCTCTACCAAAAATCTCAGCATCGCCCACTTCAACAGCCTGCCCATAGAAGTGATAACCGAAGTTTTCATGGTATTATCGGCGATTCATTTTGGGCTACTTTTCACCACGATTATGTGGCACAAGCGCAATATTTTTACCTCCGAGATAACCCGAGCCTTTCTGCTGGTGGTGGCAATCGGCATCACCATCGTGGCGCTTAAGCTATATGCCGACGGCCTCTACTCTTTGGGCACGTCCTTCCGCCACGCCGCCTTTCAGGTGATCTCCCTGGGCACTACTACAGGGTTTGCCACAGTTGATACCGCTCACTGGCCCCCGCTGGCAATGATGGTGCTGATGTATTTCACTATTCAGTGCGGCATGGTGGGATCCACATCGGGAGGACTTAAGTTCGACAGGGTTTATATATTTTTTAAGGCGCTGAAGACACAGATATTGCAGATTCTTCATCCCAGACTGGTAAGAGTGGCTAAGGTTGACGGTCAAAGGATACCGGTGGAGATTATTGAGCACACACAGGTTTTTATTGTGATGTATATCCTCATTTTCTTTGTAACAACCGTGGTCCTGAGTGCCTACAACATCGATTTGCTCACTGCCTTCTCCGCCTCCATCGCCACCATTGGCAACGTGGGGCCCGGATTTGAAGGAGTGAGCTCCCTGGGCAACTTTTCGGGCCTCCCCGACGGCGCAAAAGTGTTGCTATCGATAAACATGCTCTTCGGTCGGCTGGAGATATTCAATATTCTTGCGTTGATCTACTATACCAGGTATTAGCCGCCCAAACGTCCTCTTTTGATAGATTTTGCAAATGAGGATCAGCGAGAAGTTTAAAGAAAAGTCGAAAGGTCCAAGACGCTTGAACCAGTTGGGGGCAAAACCCAGATAACACGCCGTCATCGAAACGAAGGGATAGTGAAGTGAGCCGATGTGGAACCCGGTGCCGGAACGCCCTTCCGACCTGGCCAAGAGGTTTATCCGGCTTGCTACTAGGTTTTGGGGATCCCGTTCCACGTCGGCTCGCACCTCCGTCGCAATCGGGATGACGTCGTTGTGGTTGGGTTGGCTGAAACTCCACCTATCCGTCACCAAAACCCTCATGCCGCAAGCGTCCGCTTGTGGCGTGGCTCTTTTCGGCGCCTCGCCGGGGGATGAGCGTAAGAGTTGGAGCGGGACGCTCAGATAGGACAAGTCCAAGCGGAAGCTTGAACCAGAAAGGGGAGGCCTCAAGTCATCGTCAGTAAAGATTACAAAAGTTTGGAATAGCCTGTGAGGTTGGTTGCCCATTCGGCCGCCGGTTGTGGCGGCAACATGGGAGCGGGTGGCGAAACTTTTGTAATCTACTACAGACTAAAACCACCGAAACAGACGCTTTGGGATGAAAGTTTTATCACCTAACTTCCGTAAAAAAACGCTACCTCCTTGGTTCATTGGTTCGTGTATACCCCCCTTGCTTCGTTTCTCACGAACCACTATCAGCAATTATCAGGAGTGGCCCGTGAGACACGAGCCACTGCGGCAGGAGATGGCACGAGTTAAACAGTTGTAAATATTACCCTATGAGAGAGTTGATGTTGATCCCCAAGCCCTGGGTCGTGTCTCACGGACCAGCGCCTTCCGTCAACTTGAGTGGTTCGTGAGACAGGTACCACTGCGAAGGACACCCTCCCTTCCGCAAGGGTCTTCTCCGGCCGGGCAGACTTGTGGGTTCTTTTAGTTCGGCGTCTCGCCGCTACCGAAAACGTCATTCACCTGGTGCAAAAGGTTTGCCGGGTTAAATGTAGCAAGTCCAGTATCTAGCCGCAGATGGAAATCAACCTTGCCGAAGACCGGCTTGCATCTAACGCAAGATGGAGTTGAATCTAGCGCTAGAACGGGAGCAATCTAGCGCTAGATGTGGATGGATCTAGCGCTAGATGCGGAAAGGTCTTGCGCTAGATTGACCTGCCCCCTGCGCAAGCAGTATTTGGCAGCAGGGCAAGAGTTAATTGACACCAGCGTAACCTGCAGGGTTGGCCTGCCGCAACATGCAGCCAGCGGTTGCGCTATACCCACCTGCTTCCGGCGCAGAAACTTCTAACTTTCATTCGTGAAACCGGGCGGATTCACGTGTGAAACCAGCAAGTTTCACGCACATCGGTCAAAACTTTGGGCGGCAAAGGTGGCTTCTTCCACGGCAACAGCTTCCTTCCTGTAGCGCTACAATTGGGCTCGCTCTTGCGCCAAAGCAGCCAAACGCCAGCACTGGATTGAAAAAGGTCTTGCGGTAGACCCAATTGGCCTATGCACATACCCTTGTCTCTCTTTTTCAGGACGGGTCAACTTGAAGACTATGCCAATAATCCTGACCCTCAACCTGAATTACGAATTCTTGATTTCGTGAAAATGTACCTGGAAGTGTTAAATATTTCCAAGCGAAGTTTGGCTCAATACTTTGAAATGCAGGATGGAAATCTCCATAAGTACTTGTCCTGGGACCGAAAATTAAACGCAGAAATTGCGATGAAATTAAGCTCTTTTTCGCACACACAACCCGAACAATGGTTTGCCATCCAAATAAAAAATGAGTTATCCGCATTGAGAAGAGATAAAAAGGCCACTGAAAAGTTTAAAACTGAAAAGTTTAAAAAATACGGTTACGAAAACTTGGTTGACATCTAATACCTCAATAATTCGTGTCCCACGAACTAATACCCCTCATGCCGCAAGCGTCCGCTTGTGGCGTGGCTCTTTTCGGCGCCTCGCCGGGGGATGAGCGTAAGAATTGGAGCGGGACGCTCAGATAGGACAAGTCCAAGCGGAAGCTTGAACCAGAAAGGGGAGGCCTCAAGTCATCGTCAGTAAAGATTACAAAAGTTTGGAATAGCCTGTGAGGTTGGTTGCCCATTCGGCCGCCGGTTGTGGCGGCAACATCGGAGCGGGTGGCGAAACTTTTGTAATCTACTACAGACTAAAACCACCGAAACAGACGCTTTGGGATGAAAGTTTTATCACCTAACTTCCGTAAAAAAACGCTACCTCCTTGGTTCATTGGTTCGTGTATACCCCCCTTGCTTCGTTTCTCACGAACCACTATCAGCAATTATCAGGAGTGGCCCGTGAGACACGAGCCACTGCGGCAGGAGATAGCATGAGTTAAACAATTGTAAATATTACCCTATGAGAGAGTTGATGCTGATCCTCCATTTTTTTGGGCTTACTATGGGTTTGGGGACAAGTTTTGCCCATGCTTTTTTAAGCATTGCCACTGCAAAGATGTCGGCAGATGAAGCAACAAAATTTCGCATGCATTCGATGGTACTGAGTAGAATGGGGCATATCGGATTAGGGCTGCTCATTATTTCAGGTTTGTATTTAATCACCCCCTATTGGGCCATATTACCTTCATCTCCATTATTGATTCTCAAATTGGTTCTTGTAGTTATCCTTCTAGTGTTGCTTACACTGATAAGTTCGTTAACTAAGAAAGCCAGCAAAGGTGACGCAGCACTTCACTTACAAAAAATGGAAAAGTTCGGTAAAATGACTTTGCTCTTCGGCTTGGCTATCGTCATTCTGGCCGTATATATTTTCCACTAAACACTCCCCTCGGTCGGTGTCTCACGGAACAATACTAATACCGGCCTCATAAGAGCGTCCTTACCACTTTCTTCAACTATTCGCCAACTTTGGCAGGCAATGTTCGTGGAATAATAACCCTCCTAAATACATAAATGAGCTCCTTGAAGCGTTCTATTAAAAAAACATCATGAAAAATACACTCCCCCTCTTCCTTTTAGTGTTGGTTTTTTCTCTTGCCTGTGAAAAAGAGGATATCGAAATCCCTACGTGCGAAAACTGCAGTTTCACCTGCCTGGAAGCCAGCGAGGCTGAGGTGATCACAAATGACTGTATGGATAATTGGGACTGCGCTTTTACCGTCAGTGCTGATTCCAAAGTGGCAACAGGCGAAATGGAGGGGCGGGCAAGCGGACGTAAAAATGTGTTTCAAATGATTAACAGTACGCTGGGAACGGCCATTATTGATGATGAACTAACAGACGTTTTGGTCTTTGAACTGGACAAATCTCAAAACAGCTTCTCGGTAGAAGGCAGTGAGATGAAAGGGATGAAAGTACATTTCAGGAGACTTTGCTACTGTGGAGAGACAGAGTTCAAAGCGGTCACGTCAGGATGTATGCAGGGCGAAAAGCAGTCCGACGGCAGCTGGTTGGTACAGGGCCACCTGACGGTTCCCTATTCATCCAAAGACCGTGAAGTGAAATTTGATGCTCAGTTTTTTTGATTCTACCCCCTTGGTTCGTATCTCTCGAACCAACATCAGCCATTGCCAGTAGCGGCCCCGTGAGACACGAGCCACTGCGGTAGATATGATATTTTCACTTAAATTCCCTTTCTAAAAAACTTAACTATGAAACTTAAACTCATCCTCTCGGTATTCCTTCTGTTCGCATCTGTGGCCGCCCTTTGTCAGCAAAAACAACCAGGCAAACCCAAAAAGGAAAAGCAGACTATCATAGAAAAAGGGCTGATCAAGGTGTCTGTGATGTATCCCTTTGAAGAAGGCAAAACCTTTGATATGGACTACTACGAAACCAAACACATGCCCATGGTGGCAGGCTACCTGGGGTCGAATCTGGTAAAGTATACCATTGAAAAAGGCACGGCCAGCGGCATTCCCAACACGCCCCTGCCATTTATGGCCATCGGCACATTCTACATAAAAGACCTGAAAGCGTACCAGGATGCCATAGCTCCCAACAGAGATGCCATAAGGGCCGACTTCCCCAATTACACCAACGCCGCTCCCGTGATCCTGGTGAGCGAGGTGGTGAGGTGAGTCGATCATTCATGATACCATCCTCGTTGAGTAGCCCCTCCCCCCATGGCTCACCAACATCAGCCATTGCCAGGAGTGGCCCGTGAGACACGAGCCACTGCGGTAGCTGCCAATATCTATCCTCAACCCCAACACTTTCTCCTGTTATTTAGCTACCTTAGCGGGTAAATATTGGTTACTCATATAGCCAATTAAAGCCGCTAGCTAGCCTCTTAGAGTATACAATTCAAAAACAGAATATGAAAAATACAATCTTCACCTTCTTTTTGACTTTAGTTTTTATTCAGGCCTGTGAAAAAGATGATGTGCAAATTCCAACCTGCAAAGACTGCAGCTTCACTTGTCTGGAAGCCGGCGAGGCAGACGTTATCACAAATGACTGTATCGACGATTGGAATTGCGCTTTTACCGTCAATTCTGACTCCAAAGTGGCAATCGATGAATGGGAAGGGCTGGCAAACGGAAGTAAAAATGTGTTCCGAATGCTTAACCGCAACCCAGGAAGCGCACTTATTGATGATGAATTAACAGACGTGCTGGTCTTTGAACTGGATGAGTTTCAAACTAGTTTCTCCGTGGAAGGCCGAGAAATGAAAGGGATGAATGTACACTTCAGGAGGCTTTCTCAGTCGTGTTGTGATGCATCAGCATTTAAAGCGGTCATTTCCGGTTGCATGCAAGGTGAAAAACAATCGGACGGCACGTGGTTGGTACAGGGCAATTTGACTATCCCCTACTCTACCGAAGATCGTAACGTGAAGTTTCATGCTCAGTTTTTGTGAATCAATTA
The DNA here is from genome assembly GCF_032999765.1 of Imperialibacter roseus. Classification (GTDB taxonomy): domain Bacteria; phylum Bacteroidota; class Bacteroidia; order Cytophagales; family Cyclobacteriaceae; genus Imperialibacter; species Imperialibacter roseus. The sequence continues at coordinate 4,090,017 of NZ_CP136051.1, forward strand.
TGGCCTAAGCTCCACCTGAAACAGACAGACCCCCTTGTTTCTTGTCTCACGAGCCAACATCAGCCATTGCCAGGAGTGGCCCGTGAGACACGCACTGCGGTAGCTGCCCAAAGCAATCCATATTTTCAGACCGCCGTGGTCTTGAACTTCTTCTCAATAACCATACTTGCCACAAACCATAATATCATGGAGAATAGAAAAATAAATACGCCATAAGTAGCCGATATCATGGATACACCTACGCCATCAAATATGTATTCTATTTTGATATCAGGATGTTGCTTGATTACCGAAAACGCCCCCATTAAACCAAACATCTGACCAAGAAAGCCTGTTGCCAGGGCAAAAAAGCCCATTGATTTGCCATAGCTAATTTTTCGCAAGATTTCCTCCTTATTAGGTTGTTTCGAATTGTAACCGGTAACCAATTGATAAATAATCCATGCAGTGATTATAACCAACTCTATGGTTAGAATACTCATGAAATTGCCTCCCGTATAAAAGAACTTTATCATAGTAATATTTTTTTGGTGAATACTGCTGCCAAGGTATAGCAGTCAACGAAGTCCATCAAGGTCGTATCCGGCCGTTAACAGGTCGTATGTCTACACTGACTTTTAATTTTGATATCCTTTTCGAAATTAGCCTGGGAAACAAAATTTGAATGAATAAAAAAGCCGAAAACCCAAGCTACCACATCGCCTACTGGATCTTCGTACTACTTGTCTTAACACTGGTATTTGGATTTTCATGGGGTCATAGAACTGCGGCATTTTTCTTTGTCAGCATGCTGCTCCCAATTGTTTTAGGCACTTCCTATTTTTTCAACTACGTGCTTGTGCCAAGATATTTCCTCACCAAAAAGTACTGGAAATTTGCGCTTTACACCTTCTGCCTGGCTATCACTTCAGTGTACCTCGAAATGATGGTTTTGCTGTTTTCGTATATATACATGGTAAAGTTCAGCTATGATAGCCTGAACCCCAACGCTACCCAAATCCTTCTTTTGGCGGCAGTGCTGTACTTGCTTGTACTTATTGGATCATTTCTATTAATGATGAATCAGATAACAGAAAACCAGCAGATGATTCGGCAACTTTTGGACGAAAAGGAAAAGACGAAAAAGTCCTTTCTTGAAATTATGTCCAATAGGAAATTGACGAAAATACCGTTCGAAGACATCGTTTATATCGAAAGCATATCGGACTATGTCAAAGTGATTACCATTAATGAAGAAGTTGTCAGCAAGGAGAAAATAAGCCGACTGGCCGAAGTATTGCCCAATGTCTTTCTAAGAATTCACCGTTCATTTATTATCAACACAAACAGGATAAAAGAGGTGTCATTTGACGAGCTGTTGGTTGATGACATCAGGCTAAACATTGGCAGAAGCTACAGGAAAGTTGTTAAGGAAGCCCTGAAGAGTCATGCGTAAAATCAGGCGACCGTCTCAGCTATCCACGGTTGAGTAATAGCAGAACAGGCTGCACACCATTGAGGCCGTGCGAGTTGGGAGATTACATCGCTCAATATGTGAAGCGATCGGTTGGGGCAATGAACGCCTGCCGTCCTCTGCATGTGGCTATTCCGCCCTGGCAGATGAATAGTAAATCTATTCGGCAGATGAAATTCCTTCACTTTTCAAAATAAGAGACCGCAAACGCTCCTCATGCTGATCACCCCAGTCGCCCAGTGCTAAAATGACGGGGATCAATGTTTTACCGAAATCAGTCAACGAATACTCCACTTTGGGCGGCACAACAGGGTAAATTTTCTTTGTAACCAATTCGTGTTCTTCCAATTCCTTCAGCTGCACATTTAAAACCCTGCGTGAAGCATCAGGGATTTTTCGCTGCAGATCGCTTGGCCGCTGGATTCCTTCATTGATAAACCACAACAGCCTGATTTTCCACTTGCCATAAAGCACTTCGCCGACCAGGTCGAGGCCGCAATTCAGGTTCAACGGAATCTTTCTTTCATACATAACCTAAAAGTACTTTAATGTTCCAAAAAATGCTGTAGGGGATAATTTTATCCCTATGTGATTCGATTGCCCGTACTTGTGTCCACTGCTTGTATAGCCGAATTTTGCCCTACACTAAGTTACACAAATGGGACATTTTGACTTTAACAACGAGCTACATGGCAAGATAGCATTAGTTACAGGCGGCACAAAAGGCACAGGAAAAGCCATTGCCGCACGGCTGCTGCAAGCGGGAGCCACAGTGATCATCACAGCAAGGAACCGCCCTGCAGCATCAGCTCAAAACCTTCACTTCATTTCAGCCGACTTAAGCACCTCAGCGGGCACAGCCAAAGTGATACAGGAAGTACAATCAACCTTTGGCAGGCTTGATATCCTGGTCAACAATTTGGGGGGCTCGGATACTCCCGGCGGCGGCTTTGCGGTATTGACTGATGAGGACTGGCTAACAACGCTGCAAGCCAATTTATTGGCCCCGGTAAGGCTCGACAGGGGATTTCTGCCCGGAATGATCGAACGAAAAACGGGTGTCATTATCCACATCGGCTCCATACAGGGTAAGCTGCCACTATTCGACTCCACCTTGCCCTATGCAGCCGCCAAAGCGGGGCTTATCAATTACAGCAAAAGCCTTTCTAACGAAGTTTCGCCAAAAGGTATTCGTGTATTGACTGTTTCCCCGGGTTGGATAAAAACCGAAAGCTCCACAGCCATGATGGAACGCATTGCTGAGAGCTCAGCTACTACGGTAGAGCAGGCAACACAGAGCGTGATGGACGCTTTGGGCGGCATACCCTACGGCAGGCCGGCTCAACCAGAAGAAGTGGCCGAGCTGGTGGGCTTTCTTGTATCGCCTAGAGCCAACTATTTAACAGGAACAGAATTCGTCATCGACGGAGGTACTATACCCACTATTTAATCATCTTAAAAAAATAAAAACATGAACTTACCCAACGTAATCACCAATTTGGCACAGGCCCAAAACAATTTTGACAGCCTCGCTTACGCAAATTGCTTTTCTGAAACAGCCGTCGTTTTCGACGAGGGAAAAACACACAAGGGAAAAAAGGAAATTCAGCAATGGATCAAAAAAGCCAATGAGGCCTACCAAGCCGTGATGAAACCGATCGACTATTCGGCAACAGAAGAAATTCTGAAAGCCGAAGTTTCAGGTAATTTCCCGGGAAGTCCGATAGTGCTGGCTTATCATTTAAAACTAAAAGATGGACTTATTCAGTCTTTGAAAATAACAGGTTAAGAAGCCTTGTCCGTCATTGTCGGATGCAGAGATATCACCCAAGCACTTGAGCAACTTGCGAACTCTTGAGCAATTAGCGAACTTTGAAGATGATCAAACGAGTTTACATCGACACGTCTGTATTTGGAGGATATTTCGACTCGGAATTTGATAATCCAACTAAGATCTTCTTTAAGACCCTGAATACTCAAAATACGACTATTCTCGTATCTCAAATCCTCGAACTCGAAATTTACAAAGCTCCTGATCACATTATTGAACTCTTCGAATCACTCTCTAATATCGAGAGGGTCGAACTTACGGGTGAAGTGAAGCAACTTGCTGAAATGTACATTACTGAAAAGGTTGTTGGACGGACTAGCATAGCGGATTGTCAACATATTGCATTGGCAACCATCAACAAGGCAGATGTGTTAGCCAGTTGGAACTTTAAACATATTGTGAACCTTGAACGAATAAGAGGTTATAATTCCATTAACTTTAGGGAAGGTTATCAGATGACTGAAATCCGAACACCGAACGAAATATTTAGAGATGAAGACGGCAACTAGAACACCATCAATGGTTCAACATTTGAGGGAAATTCGTAATCAAGTCAGTCTAGACATTATGAATATGTCATTAGCTGAGGAACGAGCCTATTTATCCGAACAACTTGCCCAACTGAAAGCCAAGCAAAAAAAGGCGAACAGGTAACAAGTCCTTCAATCGTCCTCGTTTGAGTCCCGATAATTATCGGGAGAAACGGCTGTCGGCCCGGAAGGATATAGCGAGACAAGCGATGGCATCGCCTCGTAAAAATCGTACTTACTTCATCCCACTCACCGCCACCACACTCTCCACAATCAACCTCACCTCCTCGTCCGTCATCGTCGGATGCAGGGAAATCCTTACCCAGCCAGGCTTGGCGGAGGTATCGCCCCGGTCGATCAGGTCAGTGATTTGTTTTGATTGCTCCGCCCCAATCCCCAGCAAATAGTGCCCATAGGTGCCTGCACAGGAGCAGCCCCCCCGGCACTGGATGCCAAAGTAGTCGTTGAGCAGCTGCACGGTAGTGTTGAAGTGCTGGCCCTCCACATAGAAGGATACAATCGGCAGCCTGTTTCTATGCTGCGGAGCCAGTATGCGCACATCGGGAATGCCCGACAAACCCTCCCACAAAATTGCCAGCAGCTCCTCCTCCCGGTGTGCCATGCGGTCGACCCCCATCTGCTCCTTTAGTTGAATACACAGCGCCGCTTTGATCGTTTGCAAAATCGGTGGTGTGCCTCCATCTTCCCGGTCCTCAATGTCGTCCACGTACTTCCGCCCGCCCCAGGGGTTCGTCCAGTCGACCGTGCCACCACCGCTGTTGTCGGGCACGTCGTTATGGTAGAGCTTTCTGTTAAAGACCAGCACGCCGGAAGCACCCGGCCCACCCAAAAACTTATGAGGAGAAAAGTAGACAGCGTCCAGGTGTGCTCCCTCTTGCGTAGGGTGCATGTTGATGTTCATATAAGGCGCCGAGCAGGCAAAGTCGACAAAACAATAGCCGTCGTGCCTGTGCATCACCCCGGCAATATCGTGGTAGGGAGTGCTGATGCCCGTCACATTGGAGCAGGCGGTAATGGCGGCAATTTTCAGCGGCCGGGCATTGTAGCGGGCCACTGCTTCTTCAAACAGAGCGGCCTCTACTTCTCCCCTGGCGTTGGGCGGCACTACCACCACGTCGGCGATGGTTTCGAGCCAGCTGGTGTGGTTGGAGTGGTGCTCCATGTGCGTGATGAAGACCACAGGCCGTTCCGATGCTGGCACTTGCCACCTGTGCCTGAACCGCTCAGGCACCCGCAGCCCCAGAAGTCGTTGCAGCTTGTTCACACCGTCGGTCATGCCGGAACCGGACGCAATCAGTACATCGTCGGCCGAAGCATTCACATGGCTTTTGATGGTCTGCCTGGCATTGTGATAAGCACGTGATATAAACGCCCCGGAGTGGCTGGTGTCCGTGTGGGTGTTGGCCATCATGGGCATAATCTCCTGCAGCAGGTGGCTTTCAATCGGCCAGTAGCAGCGCCCGCTGGCCGTCCAGTCGGCATACAGCATGCGGATAGAGGAATGCCTGGCCGTGGCTATTTGCTGGTCAATGCCGATAATATTCTTCCTGTAGGAAACGAAGTACGCTTCCAGGTCGAGTGTTTGTTGATGTTTTTCCATGATTAACAGGTCAGATTAAAGGCGCAGACTGTTGCACTACTACCGCTACCGCATGGGCAATATTGTTTAGCTCATTCTACCTTCACTTCCGAAGCCGGGTAGAATTGCTCCGAATTGATGAGACCCTTAACTGGACATAAATGCTAGCGCTGGCGCCCCCCTCTCCCAAAAGGAGAGGGGAAACAAATGCTTAGCATTTCAACGGGCGCCCGGCTTAGGGGTGAGGTGTGTGTCGTCCTAAATAGGTTCCCATCTTACAGACGCTTGAATTTTGGTCGCCCTGATCAACACCCCTTTCTTACCAGCTTACCCACCCTTTTCACTACGGGCCAGGAAGCTTTGCTTAAATCCTTGCTGTAGTAAGCAAGCCCGGTACTGTCCTTTTCAAACTCTGCCTGCCCGCCGTAAAAACGGGTAAGGGCCTCTACTTTCTCAGCCATCAACGAGTCTTCGCCACGAATCTCCAATGGAAGCGTTGGGTAGAGCAGATAATTGTACCAGTCGTGCACGCCGCCGTAGAGAATGGATGACCGCTTTTTAATAGCCTGAGGCAGTGAGATGATCCATAGATGACGGGTCAGCAGGTCATCGCCGGAATAAAAAACGTAAGTCTTGCCTTCCGGCAACCCCTTCTCCTGTATCTCATTCAGCGACATATTCACAGCCGTAGGCAAATGAAACTCTTCGAATAGGTCGGGCTCCCTGAGGTCGATAAGCACCAGCGGCTCCCGGTTCTTGATTTGTTCTGCCAGCGTCACCACCGACACAAACCTGGGCTCCTGACTCACGCTCTTCGGGCCGTTGGGAAAGGCCAGCGCCACTACCAACGACGCCACAGCCAGCAAAAAGGCCATCGCAGCCAGCTTCTGATTTAAGGTGAGTTGTTTCATTGGCCCGAATACTTTTTTTCAAGTTTCTCCGACGCCCAAAAGCCCGCCAACGCCATGCCTACCAGCAGAAAGACCATGATGCCTTCCGGGATGCCGAAGTAGTCGTCCATTGTCACCTGTCCAAGCGGCCCGGCGGTGTAGAAACCTTCCAGCCAGGGGTACAACTCCCCAAATAAGAAGATACCAAACAGCAGCCCAGCAACGTTCACCAATCCATCCAGACTCCCGGTAGAAGAAGCCACGCAGGAGGTGCCTGGGCAGTAGCCGCCGACAATAAAGCCCACACCAAACACCAGTCCACCGATGAGCTGTGGCCAGACAAATGTCGGCGTCAGGTAGATCATATCGGCCTGCAGCAGCCCCGCCCAGCTAAGCCAGAACACGCCCAGTATGGCCGTGATGATGGCCGTGAACATCATTTTGAACACGGTCATGTCACGAAAGTAAAACTGCCCTGCCAGCTTTTTGGCACTGCCCAGCCCCGCTCTTTCAAGGAAGAACCCAAAGGCCACGCCCGTTATTAACGCAAAAGCCAGACTGGCCTCCTCTCCTATCCAACCAAATTCGTAAAACGGTCCGTTCATGCCCAAAGTCGTTTAACAGCGCCAGCCATGGCATAGGCGCCGATGAATAATGCGATCATAAAAATCCAGCTCCCCACGTTCATCATGGCACCACCAGTGAGTGCCTGCCCACTGGTGCAGCCCCTGGCCAGTTTGGTACCAAAGGCCATGATTATGCCCCCCAGGAAGGCGTACAAGAAGCGACTGTTGTTCGACAATAGTTCTCCTTTCTCCACTTTGAACTTGAACCGATGAGCCAGCTTCCCGGAGAGAAACCCGCCAATCAGCACACCCAGCACCTCAAACACCAGCCAGTCTTTCAGCGGGCTCACGGTGCCATCACCGAGGTAACCCATGTAAAAAGCGCTGGCTTCGGCATGGGAGGCAGACACCGCATTGACGCCCGTAGCCACCACCGAAGTCATGGCACCGGAGGCTCCAATGCCACGGCCCATCACCACAAAAGCGGCCAGCAGCACCAGGCCCAGACCTATCCCACAGGCGTAAGGATTCCAATACGGCTGCGGCACCTTTGGTTGTTTTGACATATCAGTCTATTTCTATCGGGAGTTTTTCATCGGGGCCCCACTCATGAAAGGAGCCGTCGTAGATTTTGATATCAGTGTACCCAAGCAGTTTGGCCGACGTGTAAACGACCGTCAGCTGCATACCAATATGGCAGTAGAGCACCAGCTGCTTGTCTTTGGACAGCCCCTGTGCCGCAAAAATGCCCCCCAGGTCTTCCAGCGACTTGAACTCGTAGGCACCTGTGCTGGTTTTTTCGTACAGGCTTGTATAGGGGATGGTTTTGGCAGTGGGAATCCGTCCCTTGCGGGCCCCGTGGGTGGGCTCGATGCCATTGTAGAAAACCGCTGCCCTACAGTCGACAATATTGGTATTGGCATCTTTGATACTTTTCAGCACGTAGGCCTGGTCGGCCACAAGCCCCGGGTTGGGCTTAATGCTGAAAGCTCCTTTTGCAGGGGAGGGTGTTTCGGCAGACAGAGCCCCTCCACCGTCTTTCCAGGCCTTTAAGCCTCCATTCAGTATGTAGGTTTTGCTGGCATGGCCGAGGTAGTCGAAGGTGAAGTAGAGCCGGGTCACCATCGGAATCCAGTTTTCACCTGTGTAAATCACCACGTCTGTTGACGAGCTGACTCCTTTGCCTTCCAGGATGCTTTTTAGTGTGGCGTCCGGCGGAAGGTCAAAAACATGGGGGTCGTCATCGACGGTGTACTCATCCCCAGCAATGAAAACAGCGCCGGGGATATGCTCTTGCTTGTAGTTGTTTTCTTGCCCTATGTGCAGGATCACGAGGTTGTCTTGTTTCATTCTGTTTTTCAGCCAATTGGCATCCACAAGGATATTGGCCTTCTGGGCGAACAGTTGACAGGATAGCAGTAAAAGAGGGAGTCCAATGAGTTTGAGTTTATGCATGACTTTGAGTTTTTCATGCAGTTTAGGGCTTCACCTTTTCTGTTTGGGTTAACAAAGCGTTAAACTCACTTAAGCAAAAGTTAAAAGTGTTAAAGAAAGGTTAAAAAGGGGCGGCTTTGGTTAAATATAGCTAATTTTTGAAAGCGATCTGCGACATTTGAGGAGGGGAATCACCACCTGACGGTTATTGCGATGGAGCGAAACAACATGCAATCTATGTTGAAGATCATCAAGCGACTGAAGCAATCTGTCTGTTAGAACATCGCTCCGGAATAAAAAAATTGCCGCAACTGTGACAGAATTATGCACACAATCAACAAGCAATTGGCACAGCCTCGCAATGACGTCGAAATAAAAAGCGATAATGAAATCCTTCGTTTTACCCCAACCCTAAAGGGAGTCGAAGGATTTCATTATTGCATATTGTAACATGAAACTATCAAAGTACACTTTCATCCTCCTCTTCCTCGTGGTTGTTACCTCCCTGGGTGTGCTGTTGTACAATCAATACCGCATTCTCGAGCAGGACATCGAAACCAACAGGAACGTCATGAGCATGGCGGTGCCGGACATCCTCTCCGACCTTTACGATAACTCCATGTACAACGACGACCTGCGAGACCTGGTTGATGACATCAGGGGAACCGACTCCTTTGTATTTACCAACACCTCCGAGGTCACCGATCCGCTCCAACTGAAGCTCAAAACAGAGATCGACAAGGTGCTGGCACTTAATTATCCAAACTTCGACTACAGGGTAGACGGCTACACATCAAGCGAATATGGCTGCATGATCCACCGTGGCAACTGGCCGGTGCAGCCAGAAGCAAAAAATGTGATGGCAGCCGACAATCACCTTTGCTTCTGCATGATTTACCCCAAAAAGCTCGACATCGCCATGACCTACACCAACAAAGGGGCGGCAGTGCTGGGAGAGTCTGCAGATATCATCCGCACCAGTCTTATTCTCATTGTGGTAATACTAGGCGCATTTGGCTACACCATTTACACGATCAACAAGCAGAAGAAACTGTCCGATCTCAAGCGGGACTTCATCAACAACCTCACCCATGAGTTCAAAACACCCATCTTTTCCATTTCGCTTGCGGCCAAATCGCTGAAAGCGAAAGAGGAAGTAAAGACCTCAGAAAAGATGACTTCCTACGTGAACCTCATCGGCGCAGAGAGCAAAAGGTTGCAGACCCAGGTGGACAAAATCCTGCAGATGGCTATGCTTGACTCGGGTAATCTCCACCTCGAAAAAAAGACATTTGATCTCCATGAGGTGATCCGGCAAGTAGCAGACAGCTTTACCATGATCATTGCTGAAAAGCAAGGTGAAATAAAGCTCAGCTTGTTGGCAAAGAGGCACCTCATCACGGCCGATGAAACCCACATCAAAAACGTGCTGTACAACCTGATCGACAATGCACAGAAGTACACCAACGGAGCACCCAAAATCAACATCAGCACTTCCGACACAGCACAGGATGGCATCTTGCTGGTGGTAAAAGACCATGGCATTGGCATCGACGAGCGGGTACAGAAATACATCTTCGATCAGTTTTACCGGGCTCAGCAGGGCGACATCCACACTGTGAAAGGCTTTGGGCTGGGGCTCAGCTATGTCAAGCGCATTGTGGAATTTCATATGGGCACCATCAGCCTCACGAGCCAACCAGGCGCTGGCAGCGAGTTTAGCATCTTTTTACCCCAGGTGTCATGAGCAGCATTTTACTTGTAGAAGACGACCACAGCCTGGGCTATATCCTGAAGGAGTACCTGCAAATGCACGACTTTACTGTGGAATGGACAAAAGACGGCGAAGAAGGGCTGCAAGCGTTCCAGCCTGGCAAGTTCGACATCTGCATCCTGGACGTGATGATGCCCAAAATGGACGGCTTTGCCCTGGCCGGTAAGTTGAAAGCCATTGACCCCACCCTTCCATTGATCTTTCTCACCGCCAAGTCGATGAAAATCGACAAGATGAAAGGCTTTAAGGCCGGTGCCGACGACTACATTGTCAAGCCGGTGGACGAGGAAGAGCTCATTATGCGGATTCAGGCAGTGTTGCGCCGTAGCGGGCAGCCCAACAAGGCAGCCACCACAGAAAGCTACACCATTGGCAGCCACACCTTTCACCTGAAAAACCGGCAGCTGCTCCGCAATGGAGAAGCCGTCAACCTCACCAAGAAGGAGGCCCGGGTACTGCAGCTCCTGTGCGAGTCGATGGGTGAGCTGGTGGAAAGCGACAAAATCCTCCGGGAGGTGTGGGGAGAAAACACCTATTTCACCCGCCGCAGCATGGATGTGTACATCTCCAAGCTCCGAAAGTACCTGAGCACCGACGAAAGCGTAAAGATCCAGAACATGCACGGGAGCGGGTATATTTTGGGGGAAAATGAAAGATGATACAAAGCCCCTTGGTTCGTGTCTCATGATCCAACCCTTACCATCATCCTGAGTGCCTTGTCGACTTCAACCAATGCGAAGAAAATTGCCTGCCAGCAGACATATTGTGAACAAGGAGCAGCAACTTTGCCCCGATCCAGCTAAGATCAAATAAATTGTGGATCAAATTGTGGCTATGCAAAACCGGCTGCAGGCGCATACTACCAACAATGTGAATACTCCGAAAAATGATTAAAGAGCAACTTCTCCAGTATGTTCGTAGCTTCGTTGCGCTCACCGACGAAGAGTCAGAGCAATTTTTAGCTCCCTTTGAAGAGGTTCATGTAAAAAAACGGCAATTCATTGTGCAGCCCAATTTCACCAACAAGCACCGGGCTTTTGTAGTAAAGGGCGCCTTCAGAAGCTATGCCGTCCACGACGGGCAGGAACACACCCTTCAGTTTGCCATCGAAAATTGGTGGGTGTCGGACTTCAACAGCTACATTTACCAGCATCCGGCAACGCTTTTTATTGTGGCCCTGGAGGACAGCATCCTCCTTCAAATTGAATACAGCAGAGAGCAGGAGCTCAAAAAGGCGAACCATAAGTTTGAAACCTTCTTCAGGATCATGGCCGAAAAAGGACTGGCCTTTGAGCACCGGCGCATCATTTTCAACCTTTGCCACTCTGCCGAAGCCCGTTATGAGAATTTCATCCTGAACTTCCCCAATTTCATTCAGCGGGTGCCGCAATACGCCCTGGCTTCTTATCTGGGTATGACCACCGAGTTTCTGTCACGAATCCGCAACAAAAAAGCGCACCGAAGAAGTTGAACTACATCAACCTCTTTTCTTGATCTGCTTCATTTTTCCTGCCTTTTGATCGCCGCACTTTTGTGCTGTCAATTTTGACAAATGATCTAAAAAAGAAAGAAAATGGAACAATCGCTGAACGAAATCTTCTCAGCCAAAAACGAGCTGGTAAAGAAAGGGCAGATAGTGGAAGCCACTGAAAAGTACTTTGCTGCCCATGCCAAAACCATCGACTTTGACGGTACAGTAACCCACAACAAATCGGAAATGGTTGCCAAAATGCAGGGGTTTGCAGGCGCCATAGCAAAAGTCAATGGCATTGAGCTGCACCACGCCGCCCTCAACGGAGACACCTCTTTTGCCGAATTCACTTTCGACTTCGACATGAAAGACGGAAGCAAAATCCTATGGCACGAAATCCTGAAGACATCATGGGAAAACGGGCAGATTGTAGAGGAACAATACTTTAAAGCCTAAACCACCCGTCAGATGAAATTTGTAACCAAGAGAATCCACGCTTACCTCGACTACCCGGTGGCGGTTGCATTGATGGCCCTTCCTTTTGTGCTGGGGCTGGGTGGGTCAAATGCTTTCGCCCTGCAGCTGTCGGTGGCCACAGGCGTCGCCGCTTTTGTGCTCACTCTGCTCACCGATCATCACCTGGGCGTAATGCGGGTGATCCCTTACCGCATACACCTGATTGTCGACGGCCTTGTTGGGGTGGTTTTTACGCTGGCACCCTTCATCTTCTCTTTTAAGGGGCTGGATACCTACTACTACCTGGTGAATGGCCTGGCTGTGTTAATGGTAGTAAGCCTGCACAAGCCCGAAGCGGTCACCTCAAAATCATAACCAGAAATAAATTTTTCATCATTTTAAAATTCAATAGACAAACAATGAAAACATTCTCATTCTTACTCACAGCATTGCTGATGTCAACCATTGGCCTTGCTCAGAACATTAAGTCGGTCAACAATATTGACGACAGCAAAATTGCCCTGCAGGGCTACAGTCCGGTGTCTTATCTGGAGCTAGGCATCGCTCAAAAAGGTCAGAAGGAGTTTAAGGCCACCCACGATGGCGTAGCTTACTACTTCACGGACGCTAAACAGAAAAAGGCATTCGAAGCCAACCCTGAGAAGTATTTGCCACAATACGGAGGCTACTGCGCCTTTGGGGTGTCGGTAGGGGCCAAATTCAGGGTTGATCCCAACAAATTTGTGGTGAAAGACGGAAAATACTACCTTTTCCTGTACGATTTGGAGGTGGACGCCCAGCAGCTGTGGCTGGAAGGCAACCATAGCCAGCTGGCCGCCAAAGCCGACAACAACTGGAAAAAGCTTAGCCGGGAATAGTGGTTCCCTGCCATTTGAAACCTGCCGCCCGAGGCCTTTGCTTCGGGTGGCTTTGTACTTCCACACATGAACAAACTACTCAATGATATCAGGGCCTGCAGCCTGTGCAAAGAGCACCTGCCCTATTTCCCAAGGCCGGTCATTCAGGCCAGCCCATTGGCCCGGATTGTGGTGATCGGGCAGGCGCCCGGCCTCAAAGTACAGCAAAGTGGCATCCCCTGGGACGATGCCAGCGGCGATAACCTGAGAAGCTGGCTTGGAATGAACCGGGAAATCTTCTACAATGACAGACTGCTGACACTCATGCCCATGGGTTTTTGCTATCCTGGCACCGGAAAAAGCGGCGACCTGCCCCCAAGGCCTGAATGCGCTCCTTTGTGGCATCAACCTGTGTTGGAATCAATGCCTGAGGTGCGGCTCACGCTGCTGATCGGGCAGTATGCCCAGACCTACTATTTGAAAGAAAGATGCATGAGCACTTTAACTGAGACAGTGAAGAACTATCAAGCCTATCTGCCGGAATACTTACCCCTTCCCCATCCATCGCCCCGCAACAATATCTGGCAAAAGAGAAACAGCTGGTTTCGGGAAGAGGTGCTCCCCACCCTTCAATCCATCATATTACCCCTATTAGAAAAAGATGACTATTGAGTTCAGGCAGCTTTCTGAGGTAAGCACCTCAGCCATCGTGGCGTTGATGAACAACCCCCTTGTGAGGCGGCAGATGCCCCTGCTAACCGACTACTTTGACGAAGCCGCCTGCGCTGCCTTCGTAGCAGCCAAAACCCGGCTATGGAACGAACATGGCTATGGCCCGTGGGCATTTGTAGTCGACGATGTATTTGCGGGCTGGGGTGGCTTGCAGCCTGAGGCGGGCGAAGCGGACCTGGCCCTGGTGCTGCACCCCGGCTACTGGGGCCTTGGAAAAAAGCTTTACCAGAAAATCATTGGCCGGGCGTTTACAGAAATGGGGCTGGAGTCCGTCACCGTGCTGTTTCCCCCCAGCCGAACCAGGTTGAAAGGCCTGCTGCGTCTCGGCTTCACAGAAGAAAGCGAGGTGTATATAGGCCAGCGTCGCTTCATTAAGTACCGGCTCAGAAGGCCCGCCTGAAGGAATGAAAGGCATGGATTCATGTGTATAAATTTTGATTTTCTGCGGCCACCGGTTCGCCGGAGCGATCGGTCCGCCGCCGAAGCGGGAATAGCTTCTACCATTGGGGAATGAATATTTAGCCTTTCGACCTACATATTCATCGTTCCACGCCGGTTCCTCTGGGTATGGCTCTCTCTATGGCTATTTTGCCGGGTTGTTTGTCGATAAGTGATATAATTCCCTATTTTTATCAAACGCCCAAACACTACCTACATGAAGAGAAGAACCTTTGTCCGAAACGTAGCACTGGCCACGCCTGCTCTGGCTTTTATGCCGTACCTGGATTTGCTGGCCAACTCACTTGCCGGAAAAGTCAAAATAACCGATGTGCAATGTGTATTAACCAAAATCGGCTTTCGGGTAAGTCCGCTCGTCAAGATCAGCACCAATGTGGGGCTGGTGGGTATTGGCGAATGCCACCACGATGAAACTGGGTATGGTGCCAAAGACATCATCCAAAATGTTTGCAAGCCCATTCTGATGGATCAGGATCCGCTGGACCTTGAATACCTCGTATTCAAAATGAGTACCCGCACCTCCTACTATGGCGGCAACCATGGCCTGGCCACCCACGCCATCACCGGTGTGGAGTTTGCCATGTGGGACCTGATCGGCAAAATCACGGAACAGCCTGTGCACAAAATATTAGGCGGTGGCAGCCACGTAAAGGAAGTGAGGGCCTATGCCTCGTCGGGCCCTCAGGACATGCTGAGCAAAGACTCCTGCGCCGAATTTGCCGAGCTGATGAAAAGCCAGGGATGGACAGCCTGTAAAACCAATATCCTAAGAGACCAGGAGTGGAACAAGCTTGACAACCGCCGGCTATCAAATATAGAAGCAGACCGCAATGGAACAGGCTACACCAACATGAGAGAAGCGCTCGGGCTCGAATTCGATATTGCCGTGCACTGTCACTGGGAGTTTGATTTCGACAGTGCCCTGCGGCTGGCCAATGCAGTAGCACCTATACGTCCCATCTGGATGGAAGACCCGCTACCTATCGCCTACAATGAGCAATGGGTGAAGCTGACAGAAAAGTCGCCCGTACCCATCCTGACAGGCGAAAACCTGTATACCCGTGATGACTTCCGGCCTTTTATCGTGAACCAGGGCGTGAACATGATAGAGATTGACGTTTCCATGGCAGGCGGGCTGCTGGAGGCGAAGAAAATCGCCGACATGGCTGAGACTTATTACATCCCCGTGTGTACACACAATGTAGCTGGCCCTGTGGCCACCATTGCCTCAGCTAATTTCGCCGCATCGGTGAGGGAGTTTGTGGCTCATGAAGCGTTTATCTTCCATCCTAAGAACAAGGCAGGCAATGGCATCAATGGCGACCCTGATGTGCTTGGTTACGACAAAGAGGTCATTAAAAACGGCCATATCCAGCTTAGCGACCGGCCGGGCTTCGGGATCGAGCTCAATGAAAAGCTTATCAAAGAGAAGTATTTGGTAGCGGGGGAAAGTTGGTGGAAGTAGGCGGGCAGGCAGAGCTCCTGTCATCGGTCTTCCAGCCTCTTCCGTCATATGGTCGTGGACAGGTCGAAACAACCGCTGATTGGTGCAGCGATGTGGGTATGGAGGGTGATGGTGGGCATGTGGATAGGCTGGTTGTCTCTGTTTTCCCTGGGCAGGAACTAGCGTTAAGTGCTGTTGTTTGCTATTGGTGGCCTAGCTGCTCCGACTAACGGAATTTCAGACCAAGAAAGTTGGACCTCATTTCTGATATAAATACACAAATAAAATCCACACCCTATTTCTCACTGTTCTTTCGTCTAAACAACACATGCTACTCTTCTTCAAATGCTTGTTGCAATAAAAATAAGTAAACGAGAGTGATTTTCTCACCCACTTTTTCCAATCTATCTTTCCACTGCTCAACCTGCTCAAGATTTAAAGTCACCTCGATATTCTCTTCACCCTCATCGTTCGGCACTGGTGAAATAGCTTTACCTATATCTGATAAAAATGAAAAATATTCCTGATCCAATTCATCAATATCATTTCTTCTCTCAAAATATTTCAATTGCTCCGACAAATTTCCTGCTAATTCGTAAAATGATTTTCCAGCTTTATCAATCGATTTTTGAATCTGTTCCTTAAGAATAACCTCACCTATTTGAGAGTATCCATCAAAATCAGCTAATACAGACAACTGTGAAGTAACTCCCATAGTAATGGTTAATTCATGATAATACTTCATCATAGAATCCGCAAGGGCAACTTGTCCTTTGTGATCAGACTTAACTTCAAGACCTAGTTGTTCAGTTAGACGTCTATCAACTTCATCAGGAATGAATGAAGATGGTTGCAAATTTTCAATACCTCCTAAAGTGAACTGATGCAATTTAAATTTATAGGCTTGGCTATGAGCAACTTGATTGAAAACGGATGTGACGACCCAGAAACTGTTATAGTTAAGATCAAGCATCAAATGTTTCAAACTTAGGTATTTACACCCCCCAATTACATTATTAAATACTTTTAATGCAAGAGCAAGTCCATTTAGGTTGTCTAAGGCATCCACCGCGTCAGCAACAATAATTACCGTCTTTGTTTCTTCAATGAAATGCGGTTCCAGTTGGATTATGTAATTACTTCCTTCCGTTTCTCTACTGCAATCTCTCTTAACCCGCCTCTCAAAGTCCCCTTTCAACTTATTCAGATAGTCAAACGATTCTTTCCTAAGGCTTTTTTTAAAGGGAATTTGTGTTGGATTGATAATATGCTTCCATCCGAAGGCCAGAGAACGTAAAATTTGCTCTTCTCTATCTTGTAATTCTTTAAGATCATCAGAATCTAAATATTTTTCAAAATGTTGTCCAAAAGAGGTTTGGTATTCACTCAATCTCTCATAAGCATCGAATATATTAACAAGGGAAGTTCTCATTAACCCTCGATGTTTATCAAGAGATAAATTCAATTTATCAACTATACACTTAATGGATTGCCAGTGGAAGCTATCTAGTGAGCGAAAAATGTCATTATGTCGATCCCGATAACCCTTAAATTTTCTATTGAGTATGGAAATAGTGTTATCAACTAATATATTCTGTTTGAATTCACTCTCCCTCTCTCCTTCTGCTACTAAACCCGATTCATCTGAAATACTTTGTGGAAACAACAATGCAAACTGAATAGCCAACTGGTCATCTGTTATAACCTTTAACGCATATTCTCCAAGAATCACTTGCGCCCGCTTTTTTCGATGATACTCTTCTAGTACATCAAGAAAACCACCAAGAAGGGATATTGCGTCTTTCCTAATCTCCAACATTTGTTTCACAAAATCAGACCAATCAAAAGGTCTTTTTTTGAAAACAAATAGATTTTGTAGTACAGAGTTAAGATCAACTAGATATTCTACCGGATTATTCTCTACTGGAATTTCGGCCTCAGAATCATCATGTTCCAGGGATAGCAAATAAATTTTATGACCATACGCCTTCGCTCCATGTTTTCTTAAATAAGGCAAACTATATCGCAATGCATCGATAATTTCAAGCTTCCTTAGGTGGGGAATATTTCCTTCTTCGTCATAGTCCTCGAATATATCCAGAATAAAGTGAGCCTTAATTGAGTAACTGTCCCTTTCAATTAGTGCAATTTTATATTGGCTCTGTAGCCTTTCTAAAAATTGCTCTTCACAATCAATGGCAACTTTCTTAGCATCCTTGTCATAGGTATGCATACCAAACATAGCTCTGGATGCGGATTGAATAGAAAATCGACCAATTGCTGAGACTATATCGTTTTCATTGAGATGTATCCTTTTTTCAGGCAGCAGATAACCTAACCAGAATAGAAATTCGCCAAATGCAGAGAGCTCTATATCATATCGAATTGATTCGATATTAATTTCAACAACCTCTAGCCAGTTCCGAGCATACTTAAAAATATCTTCTTTTGAAATTTCATATTCCTCAAATAACCTCACATTCCGCTGAACCCTCTCTTTCCAATTGTCATTATCCTCAAAAAATTTAATTAATGAAACTGTACCGGTGAAATCCAAATGGGCTTTAAGTGTGAGTAATGCCGTATCCTCTCTATAGATTTCATCGATTAATTTATGATGGCTTTCAATAAAAGCTTTCGTACCCAACCAAACTAGTGAATTGCACACCTTTTGACAGGAGACGTAATCATCCCAACTACAGCAATTCAATTTGTCTATGACAGTTTCTCTTTTAATGAAATCACTTCGAAAGGCACCGGTCAGAAAAACAAACAAATCGGCCCCCTCAATCAAGTCCAAGCTTTTAAGACATGTCGATTCTAAATCATGGTTACTTAGGTGAAGAAGCTGCGATATTATTTCTGATCTAATTGGATGCAATCCAATTAACCATAATTCATTTTCGGAAAATTGCAGAAGATATTCCCTCTCTAAAAAAGAGACGGCCAGTCGGAGTTTGTCAAAGCCATTGGTCTCCTGTAGTGCTTTTACACGAACTCTTGCTCCATAAGAATCCGAAAAACTCACTATTTTTAGAAGCTGAATAAATTCATGGTTCTCGTTTTCTATTCGATTTAACTGACTCTCAATTTTGGATCTTAGAGTCTTTCCTTGTGTGACTAGATATGTAAATTCCAACAAAGGTCCCTTACCTCCATAAACCAACCACGCTTCATCAAAATCAGTGAATTTCTTATCCAATAACCGCTCATTGAGGCGCTCGTATATTAATTTGGCTTCTTCTTCAGCGAATTCGAGATAGATATCTTCAAATGTAAATTCAGTACCTTTTTCAGGTGTTCTGTTCCAGTCCTCTTCCCTTATCGTCACTAAAAATTTAAAAGGTCTGCTAAATGCAAAATCTTTTAGAATCTGCATCCAATTTTGATTCCCTGGCGGGACATCAATATAGATGATTATAGGAATTTCTAATGATTTGGAAATTGCCCTTAAAGCTTGTATCTGCTCTAAAGTAGAATCTAATCGATCTAAAATAATCACTTCGTAGGTGAGCATCGGGTAATAATCACCTATAAAACGATATGCTAAAGCACTTTTTCCTTGTCCTGATGCTCCGTGAATTATGACTGAGTCATTATTGAAAAAGGATTCGGATATCCGATTTAATTTCTCATCCCTTTTTACATCAAGATTAGCCTTAATATGGGAATATTTTACACCAGTCCCTTGATAAAAACTCTCACTAAGCTTCTCAGCTTGTTCATCGTCACTAGCATTTTCTTTAATTACACGAATTGACGAATGCAGGTGTCGGTGAAAATTTTCTCTTTCATTAATAAATCTTCCAATATCATTGAGTTTTGATAAAAGACTGCGCTCGGTGACTGATCCGCCTTTCTCAGAAAGGAAGAAAAGCCAATAGTGCAAATACTCAAGAGCATGGATAGAGTCAACAGCAACAGCCTTGTTTTTAATTAAGTCGATAGTCCTTTGCTGATAGTCACTCTCAGAGAGAGCCTCAAAAAACGTATTTTCCTTCAAATAGGTGATTTGCTCCTTTTTGAAACCGTACTTTTCAAATTTTTCAATGAATACATCGATACTGGTCTCTTCTGAAAATGAATTAAGCAATGACTCACTTAACTTACCAAAACATTTCACTTGCAGTTTCGGTCTATGTCCTTTTTCAAAGGTCTCTACAGCTCTATGAAAGAACGAGCCTTTTTTACCAGAGATGAGATTCGAAAATGATAACGTACCTGTTGTAGCCTTAATCTGTATACATTCCAAAAGAATGCCATTCTGATCGAAAACATCAAGATCCTCTATTCCTTCTGGGACATAGATCAAGTCAGGATTTCCATCCTCCATTACTCTATGTATAGAATAAAGTGCTTGAGTTCTATATCCCTTTAGAGCATTGATTGCACCAAGGTTCCCTTGCGTAATTTCCTTTTGCATTGGTTTATCTATCTCAAAAAGCCCTTGATAAATCGGTTCGCAATCAACATGATAGCTGACTCAATATACTGGTTGTGCTTCTTAATTCTAGGTTAATTACTAGGTAAGTGATCAGCTAGCCCCACCTATACGATCCTTCCCTCTGAGTACAGATCGTACGCTGTCGTAAGCGACTCAAGGCCGGTTCCTTGCTATGTCCCCAGCTGCTATTGCCGAGCTTTGCTGCTCAGATGAGTTAGGCCGATTTCTCAAAAAAAGGATGTATCGAAACATTATCTGTATCCTAAAAGAGCCTTCAGGTTAGGTAATAACGTGATTAAATCGTTGTCTATATCTTTGATGAATATCGGCATTTGATCTTCGATCACAAATTGCAATTCAAAGCTATTAGAAGAGTTATACAATGCTATTCGGTCAAAAGCCGATATAGCTTTATCGTCGAATATTTGCAGGCCTCTGGTAAATCTTTCTCTAATCGTGGACTCACTCACTGCGTGGCCGCCTTTCCTGACTCTTTCCTGGACACGCTGAATTGCAATGGTAGGATCGGTCAGCGCCAAGAAGTATAGAATCGTTGCATAACCCAATTTCTTAGCTTTTTTTGCTAGTTGGATATTGTATTCTGAGTGGAAATTTGTTTCGTAGGCTACCGACTTATCTTGTGAAAATGAATGAGACAAATACGATTCAAATTTTGAGTTGATAGACTCCCTGATTCCTTCGGCAAGCAGGGGATCAAAGTCAAATTTTCTCCATACTGATTGGAATTCCTTATCCCAATCAAAGGCTTCTATCTCATACGGCCTAAGTATTTCTTTACTCGTAGTCGACTTGCCGGCACCGTTGGGTCCGGCAATGACAATAAAAAATGGCGACGAGCTGAATTCAGATTTTTTCTGCAACAACTATCACTTTTGGAGCGACTAACTGCTTTTTCCCTCCACGGGATGCCTTTTCTCTCTTTAAAGCCTCATTCATTGCTTTTTCAGCTCTTAATGCGTCTTTTACTGCGTCTTTCATATTAACAAATATACAAATTTATTCGCACTCAGGAATTTCCTCGGCAGCTGAAAGCAAGGTTTGTGGCTGCGATAAAACATATACAGCCAAATTTGCAGCCGAAGCCTTTGTTCCTGCACTCCGTTGAACAAATCTCCAACCAAAAAGTACCTTATTGACTCTGGGTACTAACAAGCGGCCACCATCGCCCCGACTATAGGTTCAACCAAACTCCTGTCAATGCAAAACCTAACTTCCTACCTTCGCTTCCTTTCCCGCCACAAAACGCTCAGCTTCATCAATGTTTTCGGGCTGGCTATTGGCTTTGCCGCCTGCATTTTCATTGGCTTGTACATCACCGAAGAGCTCAGCTACGACCAGTACCACGAGAAGCTCGACCGAATCTATGTGGTCACTTCGCAGATCAACTCGGGCGAATCGGTCACCAAAGTGTCTACCGCTCCGGGAGCGCTCACACCCATGCTGAAGCAGGACTTTCCCGAAGTGGAGGAGGCAGTGCGAACAACCTCCATGACTGTTCGGTCAGTCAAGTACGGCTCCAACATCTTTCAGGAGAATGACATGTTCCAAGCCGACCCGGAAATCTTTCAGGTACTTACTTTCCCCTTCGTTGAAGGAGACCCCGGCACCGCCCTCACAGCTCCCAATAGTATTGTGCTGACAAAAACCCTGGCTGAGAAGTACTTTGGCGCAGAAGAGCCCATGGGCAAAGTGCTTACCATCAATGAGCAGCCCTACCAGGTCACGGGGCTCATGCACGACATTCCGACGACTACCGACCTTAAATTTACCGCCCTGGTGTCAATGGACAGCCAGGCAGAGAAAGGATGGTTCGATTTTGAATACCATACTTATGTGCTGCTCAAAGAACAATACCTTCAATCCGATCCAGCGCTCATTTCCTTCAAAGAACGAATGGTGAGCGAGGCTGAAAAAACCCTTAACGACCTGCTGGACGAGGCTGACCTCACCATCGCCATGCCGGTGGAGTCACTGAGTGGCGTTCATTTTCGGGAGCCCACTTACGACGACACGCCTAAAGGCAATATGGCCTTCATTTCTATCATCGCTTCAGTGGCGCTGCTCATGTTGGTCATCGGCAGCATCAATTTCATCAACTTTTCTCTGGTGCAGTCTCTCGAACGAGGCCGGGAAGTGGGCATCCGTAAGATTGTTGGCGCCCGTTTCCCTCAGCTAGTTTTTAAATACCTCAGCGAATCGGTGCTCATCGCCCTGATGGCTTTTATCATTGCCATGCTAATGGTGGTGGTGGCCATGCCGCTGTTCAATGAAATTACCGGTAAAAGCTTCGAAGCCATCCGCCTGTTCAATTTCACCTTCCTCTCGCTCTCTTTTGCCACAGTGCTGCTGGTGGGTGTGCTGGCTGGCAGCTTTCCAGCTTTTTTCACTTCCTCTATTCAACCTTTACAGGCGCTGAAAGGAAAAATCACTGGCATCCGGGGTCAATGGTTCCGCAAAGCCTCCATATTGGTGCAGTTTGCCATTGCCATGGGACTGATCATTTGTACGCTGCTTATCCACCGGCAAATGCGATTCATGAGTAACTACGACATGGGTTTCCGTAAAGAGAACGTGGTAGTGATCGACACACCTGACGATTCGCTGGCGGCAGGAAGTCTGAATGTGTTCAAACAGATTTTGTTACAAAACAGCGCCATAGAAAAGGTGTCGGGTACGGGCTACGGTGCCATCCCCGACGAAGAACCCCGAAAAGGCACTTTGGGCGTAAAACCCGATGGCGAAAGCAGGCTGGTGAATGTGTTCACTGTTGATGCAGACTACCTTCCGACGCTGGACGTAGCGCTGCTTGAAGGGCGTAACTTTGACGCAACCCGCCCTGGAGATAAACATACCACCGCCATTGTGAATACAGCATTCGCTCAACTTTGGGGCTGGGACGATCCCCTCAGCGAGCAGGTGCATGCCGATGGCTCGGTAAAAGTTGTGGGTGTGATGGAGGACTATTATTTCCAGTCTCTTCATGTGGGGGTGGAGCCCACAATCATCATGTTTGGCGATGACGTTACCGTGCATATGCTGGTGCGTTTCCGGGCCGACTACCCAGTGGCTGATCAAATGCCTTTGTTGGAGCAAGAGTGGAAAAATCTTTTTCCGAACGACCCTTTTAGCGCCCATTTCCTGGATCAATCCCTGGCCGCTCAGTACGATCAGGAAGACAGAGCCCTTACCCTGTTCACTTCCTTCAGCGTACTCACCATCATGGTCTCGTGTCTGGGGCTTTTTGGCCTCTGCTCCCTCACCATTTCACAAAGGAAAAAGGAAGTGGGCGTTCGCAAAATCATTGGTGCCAGCTATGGCTCCATCGTGAGACTATTTTCAACGGAATACCTGATGCTCATTGGTCTCTCGTTCGTCATGATCGCACCGGTTTGCTTCTGGCTGGTGTCCCAATGGCTGCAGTCCTTTGCGCTGAGAGACGGCATCAGCCCCTGGGCGTTTGTGGCAGCCTGTCTTGGCGTGCTTGTGCTTGGGATAACTACCGTTGTACTTAGTATTGGAAGAACATGGAACACAAACCCAGCGAGTTTGATTAGGGACTAAAGTGTTATCGGCAGCAGCCCCTTCTCCCCCAGGTGGGCTTTAATCTCCTCATGGTCCCTCCAAAACTTGGCCGTTACCTCGCCAAATGCCTTTTGAAATTCAGGCCAATCTTTGATAGGTTCAAACATGGGATCCATATCCAGCAATAGCACCCAAATGTAGAAGTTATCCTGTTTTGAAAACAAGGTCACCTCCTCGATGGCTTTTGGCCAATCTTTCAAATAGGCGAAGTGTGCGGCCTGGTTCACATGCATGTAAATCGTCGGGTCGTTGTCGGCATACTGTTTATAGCGACTGACGAATAGCCGGGCCTCCTCATTAAAACCCATTTTTTCATACACAGCCCCAATCTTAAGGTTGGCGTGGGCATACAAATCAAGATGAAGGCTGTCCTTCAGGTTGACGAATTTTTTGTAGTAACGGTAAGAATTTTCATAGTCCCTCAGCACAAAGTACGTGTTACCCAACTCTTGTAAGAACATCATATTGTTGGGATCATTTTCCAGCTCTTTCAGTAGAAAGTCTTTTGCCTTAACAAAGCTTCTGGTTTTGGCTAGCTGGGTGAATACTTTTACCATCTTGGCTATAGTGTTGCCAGGCTCATACGCAAGGGATTTGTCGATGTAAAAAAGTGCTTCATCCACGAACCCTGCCTGCACCAACGCATTACTTATTTGCAGGTAGTTGTAACTCTGGGTGGCGGAGTCGGCCGCAATGTCCACTCTCGCTTTCATTAAAGCATACTCCAGATACTTGCCCGTATCCGGCTGGCGGGAAAAATAATATTCAGAAAGAAAGTGAAGAACAACACCCGAGTTGGGGTTGTACTCCAGTGCTTTTTCCAGGTAGGGCACTGCCTGCTCGTTTTTTCCCTCATAAATGTAGGCCAGAGCTTTTGCCACAAGGCTCTCTGCCAGCGTCGGATCAGTAGCGAATGCCTTTTCCGAAGCCTGGCTTATTTCCTCTTTGTACTGCTTATCTGATCGATAGATATCCAGGTAAAAATACACCATGGTGAGATCGGCATAGGCCAGGGCAAATTGATCGTCGATATCAATAGCATTCTTGTAATAGGGAATAGAAGCCCTAAGACTTTCTCCAGTGCTTTGGTAAAATAGCTCGGTGCCTTTCAGGTAAAAATCATAGGCTGCGAGGCTCTCTGTCGGCCGCTTTCCAATTCTTTCTTCCTCTTCCGGTGTAATGAACACCTGTATCTCCTCGGCAATGTTTTTGGCTACTTCTTCCTGCAATTCAAAAATATCTTTCGCCTCTCTTCTGTACTGCTTGGCCCAAAGGTGGCGGTCGGTGGCTGCTTCTATCAACTGGATGTTCAACAATATTTTATCACCAATTTTCTGTCCACTCCCTTCTACGAAATAGCTTACGTTCAATTCCTTCGCCATTTCAGGAATTGACTTGCTGGTGTTGCGGTACTTTTCAGAAGATGTGCGGCTGATCACCCTGACGTCACGCATCTTTTGCAGGTTAGTCAGGGTCGACTCCATCAGCCCATTGATAAGGTAAACGTTGGTGGAGTCGTTGCTTTCGTTTTTGAAGGGCAGCACGGCTATTGACTTATCGAGCGGAGCCAACGCAGCTTCCGGTGCCTGCGGCTGATTGAAAAACCACAAGGCCAGCGCCCCGATAACTAGCAAGGTTCCCACCGCCAATGCCGGAACCAGGAGCGACTTTCTTTTCTCAACAACAGCCGAACTCACAGGTTCGTGATGTTCTCTTTTCCCCACCTCCCCTGGCGGATAACCATAATACTCCCGAAAGCATTTGATAAAGTAGGATGTGCTGCCAAAACCCACTTTGTACGACACCTCCGACACATTCATCGAGGTTTGACGGAGCAACTCCATGCCCTTTTTTAGCCTTTCCTGGCGAATAAACTGGCTGGCTGACAGTTTGGTCAGTTTGTTGATTTTGCGCAGGAGGTTCGAACGGCTCATGTTCACCTCACTGGCCAGCTCCGACACTCCAAAGTTTTCATCCGACAGGTTGTCGCCGATGATCTCTGTTAGTTGGTTCAAAAAATCGTTTTCTGCCGGATTGCCCGCAGACGTTTGGTTCTCCATCGTTAGGTGGCGGTGGTTTCTTTTGGCTCAACAAAAATGGCGATTCCCATTTGAAGTAGCAACCTCATCTAACCACTTCATTTCCAAAGTTTTTTACCCGGCTTGCGTCATATTTTATATCGAATCGTCATAAATGCTAATGCTTCAGCAAACTTTATGCTTTTGGCGTCATCCATGTTTAACGCTGCGTCACGGTATGCCCCACCTTTGTATCAAAACAAATTCTTGCAAAAACTTAAAACACAGCACTATGAAAACGATGATGAAAAACACAATGAAAACAGCTACAACATTGGCGCTCGCAGCCGCTCTTTTAGTGACAGCAGCCTGCTCCGACAAAAAAGTAAAAAGTGAATCGGCCAGCGAAAGTACAACAGTTGCAGCACCGGATGTTGACATTCACACGGCGGTAATCTCCGGAAACCTTGAAGCAGTAAAGCAGCATATCGCTGCCGGCTCCAACCTGAATGAGAAAGACCCATTCGGAGGCTCCAGTCCACTGATCTCAGCGGCAGTGTTCGGCAAACCCGAAGCAGCCAAACTTCTTATCGATGCAGGTGCTGACATTAACTTCCAAAACAATGATGGTTCTACTGCACTGACCTCGGCTGCTTTCTTCTGCCGCCCGGCAATTGTGCAGATGCTGCTCGATAAGGGTGCCGACAAAACCATTAAGAATAAATATGGCGCCACTGCTTATGACGGTGTAGCAGTACCGTACGCTGACGTAAAAGGCAGCTACGAAATGATGGCCACCATGCTTGCCCCTATGGGCCTTAAGCTGGACTATGCCTATATAGAAAAAACAAGACCTGAGGTGGCTGAAATGCTGAAATAATAACCGGTATCAAAGAATACTCAAATGACAACAACGAACAGACGGTACGATATTGACTGGTTGCGTGTGATTGCCATCGGCTTGCTGCTGATCTACCATGTGGCGATCGGTTTCCAAACCTGGGGGGTGATGATTGGCTTCATTGCCTCTACGAAGACATGGGAATCACTTTGGATTCCCATGTCGATGCTGAATGTGTGGCGGATACCCCTGCTTTTCTTTGTTTCGGGCATGGGCGTCTATTTTGCCTTGCGCCGCAGGAACTGGAAGGAGCTGCTGATGGAACGCACCGGCCGGATACTGGTGCCTTTCCTTTTCGGTATGTTCGCCATAGTGCCTATCCATATCTACCTGTGGAAGTCTTATTACAAGATGACAGCCGGCTACGAGTACAACCCGGGTCACTTGTGGTTTCTTGGAAACATTTTCACCTATGTGCTGGTGCTCTCTCCCATCTTTTTCTACCTGAAAGGCCACGACGATGGGAAGCTGGCAAAAGGCATCAAGTGGCTATTTGGTAATCCCCTTGGCCTTTTCGCTACTTTGGCAACTTTCGCCGCAGAAGCCTGGCTGGTGAACCCGGGTATTTACTCCCTTTACGCCACCACATGGCACGGATTCTTCCTGGGCTTGTTGGCGTTTTTCTTTGGCTTCTGTTTCGTGCTCAGCGGGCAGCCCTTTCTGGAACTGATCCTGAAGTGGAAGTGGATATTTGTGGTCATTGGCTCTGCACTGTTCGTCATTCGGATGGTTGTTTTCAAGCAAATGGCTCCTAACTATCTGCAGTCTATAGAGTCAAATTTCTGGATCTTCTCGGTTTTCGCCTTTGGTTACAAATACCTGAATCACGGCGGCAAAGCCCTGGCTTATCTGAGCCAGGCTGCTTACCCTGTATACATCCTGCACATGGTGTTTCTTTATCTCGGCTCGAAATACATCTTCCAGCTCGACTTGCCAGCACCTGTCCAGTTCCTGATGGTTTTGGTTGTCACAAGCGTGGGATGCTTTGCAACTTATGAGGTGATCAGAAGAGTGAAATTCCTGAGGCCGTTGTTCGGGTTAAAGTGGAAATCTGTATAATTTTGCTCTTGATTAGTTGCGATGGTTCGATGAAAGCCGGGCCATTGCAACAAAATCGTCCTTGCTTCCGTACGAAAAAAGCCAGACAGTCATACTCCATGTGAAATCTAATTTCTTTCAGAAAAAGTAAACAGCCCCCTCCCCGGGACTTTGCTGTATTTGTTCCACCACCTGAAAAGAAATTATGCTTATTCTTCAAGATATTACCTATACACATCCCAACAAGGATGTGCTTTTCAGTCATCTCAACCTTTCTATCAACAGGCACGACAAAATTGCCCTGATTGGCAACAATGGTGAAGGAAAGAGTGTGCTTATGAAAATCATGGCAGGCGGACTGGAGCCGTCGGCCGGGACAGTGCAGTCCGACGCAGCACCCTACTACGTTCCGCAGTTGTTCGGGCAATTCAATGACCTTACTGTTGCCCAGGCGCTAAAAGTTGACGGCAAAATCGAAGCCCTTCAGCAAATATTGGACGGCAGGGTAACAGAAGCCAACATGGCTATCCTCGGCGATGACTGGAGCATTGAGGAGCGCTGCAGCGAGGCCCTTACTCATTGGGGGCTTGGCAACTTGCCTTTAAACACCAGCATGGGCACCCTGAGTGGGGGCCAAAAGACGAAGGTGTGTCTGGCAGGTATTGCCATCCATCAACCGGCGCTCGTACTGCTCGACGAGCCCAGTAACCACCTCGACACCGGCAGCCGGGAGCTGCTATACCAGCTGGTGCAGTCAAATGCGCTAACGCTGGTGGTTGTGAGCCACGACAGGCAGCTTTTGAACTTGCTTAACAATGTCTATGAGCTCAGCCGGGGCAAAATCACCATGTACGGAGGGAACTACGAGTTCTACGCTGAGCAGAAGGAGATCGAAAGCCAGGCACTCCAGCACGACGTGAACAGCAAAGAAAAGGCCCTTCGCAAAGCGAAGGAAGTAGAAAGAGAAGCCGCTGAAAGAAAGCAAAAGCAGGATGCCCGGGGAAAGAAAAAGCAGCAGAAAGCCGGGATGCCCAAAGTGATGATGAACCTCATGAAGGACAAAGCGGAGAAAAGCACCTCACGCCTCAAGGGGGTTCACACCGATAAAATCGGCACCATTTCAACAGCACTGACATCCCTTAGAAAAGAGCTGCCCGACAGGGACACAATGAAGTTTGGCTTCGACAGCTCCAACCTCCATAAAGGCAAGGTGTTGGTAGAGGGGGAAAAAATCAACTACGGGTATGGTGAAAAGGCACTTTGGGCACACGGAATTGATTTCCGCATCAACAGCGGCGATAGAATAGCTATCAAAGGCCTGAACGGCTCGGGAAAAACGACGTTGATCAAGCTAATACTTGGCGACACAAAGCCCCAATCAGGCACCATCTACAGGGCGGACAACTCAGCCATCTACATCGACCAGGATTACTCGCTGATCGACAACAAGCTCACTGTGTATGAACAAGCTCAGCTATTCAACACCTCCAAGCCACCATTGCTGGAACACGAAGTCAAAATAAGGCTGGCCCGCTTCCTGTTTTCGAAGGAGGACTGGGACAAGTCGTGCGGCGTGCTGAGCGGCGGCGAAAAAATGCGCTTGATGCTGTGCTGTCTTACAATTAGCAACCAGGCACCTGACATTATCGTGCTCGACGAACCCACCAACAACCTCGACATTCAGAACATAGAGATTTTGACCGGGGCTATCAACGAATACGAGGGCACACTGCTGGTGGTATCGCACGACAGCTATTTTCTGGAACAGGTAAACGTGGACAGGGAGATTCTTTTGCGGTAAGCATTCAGCGAAGGTGCGCTTGAGACAAATGCACGTAGTGAAGTTTTGTAGTAAAACCCTCCAAGGGTTTGTCCTTTTCAGGGCAGTTGTTATGTGCCCGAGAGGGGCTAGCTAAAAGCGAACCCTTGGAGGGTTGCAGGCTAAATGCGCTTGCTCTCGAGCGAGTACGCTTTACTACTCTCGCTGTCTCAAATCCCTTACGTAGGCACCTTCCCTTGGAATGATGTAGACTTTTACGCTCGTTCCCTGCAACGCCTTCGAAGTTCTGCTCAGGTAGTTGAACCTGCTAGTTCCGTCAAAAACGATTTCCTGCGGAGCAAAATACTTCCCAAGGTCTGTCGACCAAAAACTCTGGTTGGAGACAATCAAAAGATCAGCCGCCAGGGGCTCGGAAAAAGCTTTGTTTTTCGGCAGTGGGTTCAGCAGATGAAACACTTTCAAGCTGCCGACCTTTATTGCAACGAGGGTGTCTTTTATCAAAACCGTTTGGGGAAGCCAGTTGTCGGCATGCGAAACAAAAGGGATCATTGTTCCCTGCTGGATCAGGTGGGGTCTCACATTAAGGTTGAATAGTCGTTCCTCCTGCTTAAACGCCTCATCAAAATAGTGAAACACCTTCCCTCCTTCCTGGTAGTCCATGGCGGTGTAGCCGGTCATTTCGTAAATCACCAGCTCCCTTTTCTGATGTTTATCTGCTACAAAAAGTCCTTTCGACAGAACAAAGAGTAGCAGACACGCCGCCATGTACTGAAACCACCGGTACTCACGGCTCTGCCACCAAAGCAGCATCAGCAGAAGGGCACTGTATAACAGCCAGGTTTGTGCAGATGAAAAGGAAATGGGGAAGATTTGGCTGGCCGGCAGCAGCTCTATAAACTCCACAAACCAATTGAGGCCAAACACCATCCATTTCAGCATAAAGGCTACTGCCCCGGCCAAAAATGATGACACATAATGGACAACAAATAAGGCCACTCCGGTGCTTAAGATCAGAAATGCCGCCGGGATGACGAGCAAATTGGACAACAAAAACCAACTGGGAAACTGGTTGAAGTAGTACATGCTCAATGGCCCTGTGGCCAGCTGAGCAGCCAGAGAAACGCAGGTAATGGCCCAGATTTTGTCGAGCAGCCAATGAGGTGCCGCCCACTGACGGTACAGAAAGGGTTGAAGGTAAACGATACCCAGCACCGCCAGAAATGAAAGCTGGTAGCCCACATGAAAAAGAAAGTTGGGGTCGTAAAGGAGCAGCAGAAAGGCAGCCAGCGCCAGCGAATTGTAGATATTGGTCTTTCTACCCAGGCCTTCTGCTACCATCACAATAGAAAACATGGTAACGGCCCTCAACACCGAAGCCGACATGCCGGTGATCAGCGCAAAGCCCCATAGGCTGGCAAACAAAATGATAAATCGCACCAGCTTGCCATATTTACGCTTCTCCAATGGCTTCAGCAAGAAAGCCAGGATCATGTAGATGATGCCCACATGCAGGCCCGACACTGCCAGAATATGCATGGCACCAGCTGCCGCATAAGCCCGCCGTTGTTCGATGTCAATTTCATCTTTTTGCCCCAGTATCAGCGCCTCAGCTATGCCCCGCTCCCGCACATCCGGCAGGTATTCCTTCAGCACGTGTAGCAGCTCACGTCGCCAACCCATTGAAAGGCTCACTAACTTATTAGGAGGTGCTGAGCCAGCCAGGAGCACGTCGTCGAAGGTAACGTAGTCCTGAAAATGAATGCCTTTCCTGGCCATGTACTGCTTAAAGTCAAATCCGCCAGGGTTACGAAGCGGTCTGATTTCTTCCGGGCTTCCGTGGATCCAAAGTACCGTGCCGTATTTCAGGGCACTAAGATTGGCCGTGGTGGCGGAGTCCTTTTTCAGGTATATCTGCACCAATCCAGTCTTTCGCAGCAATGAATCGCCCGACCTAATGGCAGTCACCTGGATATCAAACGCCCAGGTATTTGTCTTTTCTATGGGATCATCTACCAGAACTCCTTTGTAGAAATCTATCGGCGACTTGCTGGTGTACAAATGATTCTCCTGAAATGTGGCTTCTGTTGACTGCTTTCTGAGGATGCCGACGAAACTGATCGAAAGCATAAACACTATACCGAAAAGGTAACGCAGACTCCGTGCAGCGTTTCTTCTGGAATAAAACCAAAGAAGCAGTACCACAAGCCAAACAAGCGCTATATACGAAGGGGGAAGCCAGGTGCCTCTCAGAAACAACTCATGGCAGCCGATACCAGCAGCACAGGCTAGAAAAATTCTAACAAAAGGTATGGCACTCCAGCGGATCAATTGGCTACTATTTTTCTAAAAATAGTAATTATGACGCTATAGTTAAAAAAGATTGTACAAAAGATAATGCTGAAAAACTTCTTATAAATGTCTCAACAGCAGCTCAGCCTTCTGGATATCTTTGGGCCGACCGAAAAAACGATAAATCCGATGCTGTTCCTTGATGGTGGGTATTTTCACTTGCATGCCGGCCACTGTCACATTCATAAATTGCCTGACAAGCAACGGCACCCATTGTTGCCCCGCATTCACTTCAAGGTTTCCCATTACTTCTGCGTCAACTCCTTTGAAGCGAAACCTACCGGAGTTGGATCTGAATATTCGGTCATAGGCATATACATGATCCTTTACTTGCCTGTCTTTCCATTGTTCTTTAAGAAAGTTGGCGTCAGCGCTGGAGGTCAGTAGGTTGATGTCTCCTATCTTGTACATTTCACACTCTGCCAGCACCATGGCGGCGCTGCCAATAACAAAATAATCGTGCTTAAGAAGGTGAAGATCGCCGCCTGCCAACTCAAAAAAATGAGTTATTTTTTCCAATGCTGTCAATTCTCTATCGTTTAAGCTTTAACTGGTCTCAATTTCCATGTTGACTTTCCCAAAGTCACCTATTGCGATCATATTCCATTTCAACATGTACAATGTTGCACTCTTCAAACTCTTCTCCCACCGTTACGAACCCATGCGATTGATACAAAGGCACCACGTCGATTTGCGCATGAAGAAAGACTCTGGTTCCTAACGGAACGGTCGCAAGCACATCTCCCATTACCTTTTTCAAGAGCTCTTTGCCAACTCCCTTTCCCCTAAAACTAACAAGTACGGCAAACCGTTCGAGCTTAACGCTATTTTCTACATATCTCCACCTGGCGGTGCCAGCAGGTTGACTGCCAGAAAAGGCCAGGAAATGCGTTGAAGATTCATCCAAGCCATCATATTCGTCCGCCTCACTCACCTTTTGCTCCTCCATAAATACCTTGCGGCGAATGTAAAAGGCTTGCTCCAGGTCTTCGTTCGAGGCGATTTTTCTAACCGCTATATCATTCATTTGCGGTCTTCTTCTCCTTCGTCAAATTGATCATAAGCCTTGATAATTTCTCTTACCAGCTTATGTCTTACCACATCCTTGCCATCCAGCTCCACAAAGCCAATGCCTTTCACGTCTTTCAGCACATTCAATGCTTCAATAAGGCCTGACTTTTGCTTTTTGGGCAGATCCACCTGCGACTTATCGCCTGTAATGATCACCTTCGAAGTGGGCCCCATCCTGGTCAGAAACATCTTGATTTGCATGGCTGAGGTGTTCTGCGCTTCATCCAGCAAGATAAATGCATGGTTGAGGGTACGGCCCCGCATGTAGGCCAGCGGCGCTATTTCTATCACCCTGTTTTCCTGATAAAACTTCAGCTTTTCTGGTGGCACCATGTCGTCGAGCGCATCGTAAATAGGCCTTAAGTAAGGGTCTATTTTTTCTTTCAAATCACCCGGCAAAAAGCCCAGATTTTCCCCCGCTTCCACTGCCGGGCGGGTGATGATAATTTTTTTCACCTCTCTGTTCTTGAGTGCCTTTACAGCCAGCGCCACGGAAATATAGGTCTTGCCGGTACCAGCCGGGCCTATGGCAAACACCAGGTCGTTTTTTCGGGAGGCTGTTACAAGCGCTTTTTGATTGGGCGTCTTCGGAACGATCTTAAACCCTTTAGTGCCATAAATAAGCACATCATCCTTGTCCTCATCGAGCACGGTCTCGTCTTCCTGTGTCAGGTAGTTGGTCACGTTCTCTTCCGTTACCATGCCAAACTTGTTGTAGTGCTGAATCAGCGAATTAAGGATATCGTTGATCCTGATGATTTCGGGCGTGCTGCCCTGTATCCTTATCTCATTTCCTCTGGATATGATCTTGCTTTGAGGAAACGCCTGGGCTATTTGCTTAATATTTTGGTTCTCAATCCCCAGAAAATCGAGAAGGGAGATATTCTCCAGTGTGATGACCTTTTCTATCAAATGATGATCTATTTTAGATTCTGTTAGTAATCAGCTAAGTGCTTTATTTTTATTTACTTTGCCCCTGTAAAACTAACTATTATTTGCGTCTTCCTACATGGCTCTCATCACTTTTCTGTCAGATTTCGGTACGTCAGACCATTACGTGGCAGCAGTGAAGGCAGCGATAATGAGCGTTAACCCCGGGCTGCAAATAGTTGACATCAGCCACGAAGTAGCTTCGTGCAACCTGGCAGAGGCCTCCTACCTTCTTGAATCGGTCTTTCGTGATTTCCCCAAGGGCACAGTGCATATGGTGGCCGTGAACTCGACCGGAAAAAGAGAAGACAAGCCAGTGGCAGTGAAGCTCGAGGATCACTTCTTCGTTGGGCCCGACAATGGCATCTTTAGCCTGATTTCTACGCAGAAGCCCACAGCAGTTGTTGCGTTGGACTTGATCAATAAAAAGAAGACCACCTTCCCCGCACGAAACATGTATGCGCAAGCCGCCTCTTACCTGGCCAGCGGCAAGTCGATCCATGACCTGGGGCAAATGGTGCCGGAGCTCAACACCCTCATCAAGAAAAAGGGCAAAACGACTAAAAAACAAATCACAGGCCATGTGATTCATATCGACCATTACGGCAATTTGATCACCAACATTGCGAAAGAGGACTTTGACACCATCATGGAGCTCAACCAGCAAAAAGGCTTTGAAATATCTTTTGGAAGGGAGCGCTCTACCGAAATTCACGAGTCCTATTTCTCTGTGGAAGGTGGCGAATGCTTCTTCATCTTCAACCAATCGGGTTTGCTGGAAATTGGCATCAACAACGGCCATGGGTCTGACCTGCTGGGGCTTCACTACGACTCCCCTGTTTTTATCAACTTCGTAACTGAATAGCTATGATTATTAGGATTGTGCGCATGACCTTTCATCCCGGTAAAGTCAGCGACTTCCTGACGATCTTCAACAATTCCAAAAGCAAAATCAGGCATTTTGAGGGCTGTCAGCATTTGGAGCTATGGCAAAGCACAGAGACGCCAAACGTCTTCACCACCTACAGCCATTGGCAAACTGCGGCGGATCTGGAAAACTACCGGCGTTCGGAGCTATTCAAAACTACCTGGGCGAAGACAAGGGTGCTTTTTGCGGGAAAGCCGGTGGCCTTTTCGAACGAAATTATCACAATAGCAGACTAGGGAACTGAAATAAGAAAAGAGTACCTGGGGCCGGACTCGAACCGGCATGGGGTTGCCCCCGAAGGTGTTTGAGACCTTTGCGTCTACCAATTTCGCCACCCAGGCTTGAAGTGAAGGAACTGCGTTTCGTGTCTCACTGCGAAACGGGATGCAAACATATTAAAGTTTTGAATAAATGCAAAGCTATCTGTAGGCGTTGACCAACTAAAAATACGTGTCACCGATGCCTTTCGCCTGGTGCCAGCCATCCTGCTAGTCAAGTAACCGTCTCCTCTCGCCTAGGCTTTTACAACCAGCTTAATATTTAACCGAAGGTTGTATCGTATCTTTTGTTTTAACTGAATTTTTTTGGAGTTATTTGAAAAAAAATATACCGGAGAATTAAAATACTTCTGCATATTGGAAGTGGTAATCCTTTGGAAAACCGGCGTTAAAAAAACACCAACCTATCACCATGAAAAACCAGCTATTACTCTGCCTTCTCTTTATCGGCCTGCTCTCAGGCACCTCGTTCGCTCAAAAAACCTACGTGATAAAGCTGAATCCCGACTATATCAACATTCCCAACAGAAGTTTTTATATAGACCAGGTCATTGACAACCGAACCGACAAAAGCAGGATTGGCATTGTGCACAACGGCACTCAGCGTCTTGCCCAGTTTGAGTACGGACTGGAAAACTCGCTGGAAGGCTACTTGAAATCTGCTTTTCCAACCACAACCCAGGAGATTCCTATTGTGATGGTGATCAACCGACTGGAGATTTCCGAAAAACCGGCAAATGTTGGCGAGGTTGGGTACGCCGACATTTCTGTTGACTTTTTCACAGGTGAAATTAAGCTCTTCAGCACCGATCAGCATGTAGAGGTCACTGGCAACGACGTAACCAAATTGCACGAAGCCAACATACGGGAGGCCGTAGCAAAAACCCTTTTTGCCTTCGACGACTCCAACTGGGTATCCGTGATGCATGGCAAAACAGAAAAACCCCAACCCTCCAGAAATACAGTGCCCGGATCCGAGGCCGCATTGTACTCAGTCACTCAACCTGTAAGCGGGGACAACCCTAACTACAAAGCCTCAGAAAGCAAGACTAATTCAGTATCTCAAGCCCCTGCGGAATCACAGGAAGAGGCAACAACTGAAACCTACACGGAGAATAGAAATATCACTGCGGTAGGATATCAGATTGGTGGCATAACGCTGATAGGCGTAGACTATGAAATCAGGGCGAGCGACTATTTTGGCATACACCTGGGAGGTGGCCTGGCGGGCTTCACTGCCGGAATGAAAATTCACACTAACCCGGAAAAGAATAGCTCCTTTTTCAATTTTAGTTATAAAGACGGAGGTTTTGGGCAAATCACTACCCTGGGACTGGAATTTGGAGGTCGGCTGGTGTTCAGCAAATCCAGCGACCTTGGTCTCGTCACTCAAATTGGCATTCAAAAAATTCTGTCTATCGACGAAGAATTTGAGAAACAAGTATTCAAAGGAAACGGTGCGCCGCCAGTGATGCTGGCCTTTGGCATTGGGCTTAGTTGGTAATCAAAGCAGCTGACTTTGGTAAGGCGCATATTTGTTTTCGGTAAAGCGCTTGATCGATTTCTGTAAAGGTCTTAGCGGGTGCTCATTAAGCGCCTAACGGAGTTTCGTTAGGCGCTTCGTAAGAATCCATTAAAAGCTTAACGGGAAATGCTCGTCCGAAGAATTGGAGGATTACTCCCTGATCACCTCCAAATGATCATCATTACCCGTCATTTGCCAGTGTCCCAACGATATTGGGATACATCCTATGGCATTGAGTTGGTCAAAGAAGTCTTTTACTTTGAAAGGCTCATTGTTAGCCTCTTTCATTCTGGCGTACTCCGCCATGGCATTTTCCAGTAAATACTTGCCAGTGATATAGCTGCTGCCATAACCAGGCTGGCGCAGGTATAAATGCTGTTCGAATAGCAGCAGTTCTTTTTCAGTTTTCATCCAGCCTCTTGGTGTGTATTCAGAGTGGATGCCTCCGGCCTCCACGCTGTTCATTTCGTTAGCCTGGGCGTAAAGTGACCCCAGCCCTCTGGCGGCCCTTTGCGCAATCATGATGTAGACAATTTCCCTTACTCTTGGGTCGTCATCATAAAAGCCTGCCTGCATAAACATCTCCTCCACGGCTGTAGCAGTGCCTTCATTGCGGGAGTCGAAGATATTGTACAACAATGGGCCTTTGCGAATTTCGCTTTCATGTGGTTCATTGTCCATGCGGGCCAGTTCAAACCAGTGGTAGAAATGTGAATACAGGGGTCGTGGGTCATAGTGCATGCCAATTAGGAAAAAGTTGCGCCTTTCCTTCGGTACATAGCTGCCCAGGTGTTCTCTCAAAGCTGGCTCCATATACGGCTTCACCGTCACGATTTCGTCTTGCTCCAGAAATTTCATCATGCTGACGGCGGCCTCCTCAGCCATCTTTTTGAATGCCTCCGGAGAGTCGGCGGCAGTGAGCTCGGGCAGATCACGGTTACGATGCTCCTCCAGCTTCAGCGAGGCCCATGCACGGGACAGTTCTCTTTTTAGCAGCATCACCTCATCGTCCCACGTGAGGGGTACCAGATGAACATTTTGCAGGTACCAGGTATAATTTTCCTTCCCAACGCCTGAAGGCCCGGTTTTAGACTCCGCCTGTTTCTCCAGCCATTCAACCAATTTCTCTGTAGAGGCAATACCGTCATTGACGACTTGCACCAGACCAGCGTCTTCCTTTACACCAGGCAGCATCAGCAGTCCCTTCAAGTCTTCGCTTTGCGTGCGAATATCCCTGATGCCTGCTACCCACAGGTCTTTGGCATTGCCAGTTAAGTTGATTTTTGCTTGTTCGTTAAAAGCTGGAATGACGGACAGTTCTTCCAGAAACTGTATTTTGTCTTCTGTGTTAAGTGGAAAACTGTACTTCCAAACATCCAAAGCAGCATGGTTGGTAGGTCCTTCATGCGCAGGCACGTCGCTGCGCTCCATCCACAGTACTTTGTAGAAAGCCGGATCTCTTTCCCATGGTTTCAATATGTGATGATTGAAGTCGTAGCCGTTCATTTCTGCCCAAACAACTGTCCAGTCAACCTTTTCTTCAACTGACCAGCCAGCAGTGTCCACAGCCATCAGCCGGCCCTGCAACTGCTCAAACTCCGTCCAGCGCTTTTCAAACGTGGCTACAGTATAGTCCGGCGCTCCATCCTTCAGGGGTGGGGTTTCGAAGCTCCTCCACTCTTTGAACAGCGCCACCAGGTCTTCGTATCGTTTGGTGGTTGGCGCAGCGGCGGTGACTACCTCTTGCTTAGGCTGTTCGGGCTGGCAACTGGCGACAAGAATGAGCAAGGCTAAAAGCTGGAAAAGCGATGAAAATCTCTTCATTGAAACGGTTGGTTTGGATAAGGGCCGAATATAGGTAATTTCTAAAATCCGTTAGTCCGGGATTACGGGGGCGGTGTATAAATCACGTTAAATCTTTAGTGCAACGTGTAAGTGTCGAAAATGCATATTTGACACCTTAAGGTATTGTGCCGGAAACCACAAGCTATACTCCAAATCTCATTTTCACCGCTCCATCCCAATTTTTATCCTTCCATCATATCTGAGCCTTCTAAAAAAAGAAACGAGCGGCCGCAGGGAAGGGTTAGCGGTACTATAAAAGCATGGTCGGTTAATAAATGAACTTCTCTTACCGACAATGCACTTGAAAAAGTTGTTTTAAATCATTTAAATGGAACATTTCCGGGCTGAACTGTGTATCTTTGAGGTAGTTGATCAAAGATATTCAAAGGGTTTACCCCTTTAATACCCCAAAACAATGAATCATCAAAATGCCCCAAGTGCCAGTTTTTTTTCGTGCCCCTCGCTTCCACTTTACTACCCGAGGCCGCAGCGGTGATTCCTTGTTTTTATAAGCATTAACCAACTCACTTTATTAACATTATCTGACATGCCGGAGGGCATGTCGCAGCTATTTATTACCCATGAGTATATACAACAATCAGCAGCTTCACGACATTGACAAACAACACTACCTCCCCACCTTCGGCAGGTTTCCCATTACATTCGAGCGGGGAAAAGGTGCCAAACTCTGGGATACCGATGGCAAAGAGTATATCGATATGCTGGCCGGTATCGCTGTTTGCAATGTAGGCCATTGTCATCCAACAGTGGTGAAGGCGCTCCGGGAGCAGGCAGGCAAGCTGATGCACATCTCCAACTTTTTCCTCAGCGAGCCCCAGGCGCTACTGGCCAAGAGGCTCAGCGAAATCTCCGGCATGGACAGGGTGTTTTTCAGCAATAGCGGGGCCGAGTCGGCTGAAGGCGCCATAAAAATTGCCCGGAAGTATGGCCACAGCAAAGGAAAAGGTGGTACCGTCATCTCTATGAAAAACTGCTTTCATGGCAGAACGCTGGCCACGATAGCCACTGGCAAAAAAACGATGCAGGATGGCTTCGAACCCATTCCACAGGGCTTTATGCAAGTGCCATTTAACGACATAGACGCACTGAAGAAGGCTTTGCAGGACAATAATCCGAAAGGCGGCACTCACCAAATATCCGCTATCATCGTAGAGCCCATTCAGGGGGAAGGCGGTATCAATGTAGCTGACCTTGAATTCCTCAAAGCGCTGCGTCAATTGTGCGACGACGAAGAAATTGTGCTGATTTTTGATGAAATCCAATCTGGCATCGGCCGCACGGGCAAGTGGTTCGCCAAGGATCATTTCGGCGTGCAGCCTGATATCATGACCCTCGCCAAAGGTCTTGGAGGTGGTATTCCCATCGGTGCCATCCTGTGCAGTGAGAAAATGGCCTCTGTCATGAAACCGGGCGACCATGGCACCACCTTCGGGGGCAATCCGCTTGTTTGCGCTACGTCGCTGGCCGTGCTGGAAGTGATTGAAGAAGAGAACTTACTGACGGCCGCAGCAGAAAAAGGAATCTGGCTCAAAAAGGCCCTGTTGGACATGAACGAGTCTTCCCTCAAGGAAGTAAGGGGAAGAGGGCTCATGATCGGTGCTGAGTTCGATTTTGAAACCAAGCCCCTCGTGGTGGAAATGCTGAAAAACGGCGTGGTAGCCAATGCCACGGCAGGGAATGTGCTGCGTTTGGTGCCGCCACTCACTATCGGCTACGATGAGATGGAGCAGGCCATTACCGTATTAAAAGAATCACTGATAAACATAAAGGCCCATGCCTAAGAAAAAGATAGGCGTTGTTGGCGCCACTGGTTACACTGGTTCAGAGCTTGTTCGCATCCTGGCCAACCACCCCGAAGTAGAGATTGCCGTCATTACGTCAGAAAGTCGGGCGGGTGAGAAATTTTCAGATGTTCACCCGTTTTTCAAAGACATCGTTGACCAACCCTTACACAAGGCCGACAAGGTGAACGAGCTCGACCTTGACCTGGTTTTCCTCGCTCTGCCGCACGGTGTGTCGATGGAATATGTGAAGCAGTTTGCCGGCAAAGGCTTTAAAATCGTTGACTTTTCAGGCGACTTCCGTCTCGACTCCCCGAAAACTTACGAGGAATGGTACAACAAGCCACACACGTTCGTCGAAGGCTTCGATACTGCCGTTTATGGTCTTCCGGAACTTTTCTACGACAAAATCAAAGGTGCTGACCTGGTGGCTAATCCGGGCTGCTACCCCACAAGCGCTATTTTGCCCCTGGCGCCGTTGCTTGCAAATGGTATCATTGAAAGCAAAGGCATCATCATCGATGCGAAGTCGGGCATCACTGGCGCCGGCATTAAAGCCAGCACCACCACTCACTTTTCGAATGTGAACGACAATTTCAAGGCTTATGGTTTAAAGAACCATCGCCACACCATTGAGATCCAAGGCGTGTTGGATGGCATAACAGCCGGGGTGACACTTCAATTCACCCCTCACCTGCTGCCGGTAGATCGTGGCATCCTTTCAACGACTTACGCCAGGCCTAAGGGCGCTACAAGCAGTGCTGAATTGAAAGCACTTTATCAGGACTTTTACAAAGACAAGCCCTTTGTAAGAATCTGCGGCACGCCACCTGCCATCAAAGACGTGCGGGGCAGCAACTATTGCAATATATACGCCGACTTCGACGAGCGAACAGGCAATATCATCCTCATCAGCACCATCGACAACCTGGTGAAGGGTGCCGCCGGGCAAGCTGTTCAAAACATGAACATCATGCTCGGCTTCGAAGAATCTTTAGGTTTAAATCAAATACCCGTCAACCCATGATCAAGAACATTACCAATGTAAGAGGCATCAAATGCTGGGGCGCTCATTCGGGTGTCAAATCACTGCGGCGTGACCTGGCTTTGATATATTCTGAAGTACCCGCCAATGGTGCGGCTGTTTTCACCCAAAACAAGGTGGTGGCTGAGCCCATCAAGGTATCAAGAGAAAACATCAAAGGCGGTATCGTTCAGGCTATCGTTATCAACGCTGGCAACGCCAACGCCTGCACAGGCCAACAAGGAGCAGACGGCGCTCAGGCCATGCTGAAAACCGCCGCCGAAGCGCTTGGCATCGATCAAAAATCTATCATTATTGCTTCCACTGGCATTATTGGGGAGCCGTTTCCCACTGAAGATGTGGTAAAAGGCATCATCGAATCAGCTCCAAAGCTGAGCAGTAAATCAAACGCTGGGTCGTTTGCCGCCAACGCCATTCTTACGACCGACACTTTTCCAAAAGAGGGCTTTCTGGAGTTTGAGCTCGATGGCCATGAAATCAACATGGGCGGTATCGCCAAAGGATCGGGCATGATCCACCCCAACATGGCCACCATGCTGGCATTTATTGCCACCGACGTAGCAATAGAGTCGAAGCTTTTGCAGAAAACCCTGAAGGAGGTAGTTGACCGGACTTTCAATATGATCACGGTAGATGGCGACACCTCAACTAACGACATGGTGGTGGTGATGGCCAACGGCAAGGCTGAAAATGACATACTGAAGTCGGAAAAAGACAAGGGCTATGACGTGTTCAAAGCAAAGCTAGAGGAGATGATGAAGCACCTTTGTATGCTGATCGTTTCGGACGGGGAAGGGTCTTCGAAGTTTCTCGAATATACCGTTAAGAATGCAACAGATGAGGTAACGGCCAGAAAAATATGCCGGGCCGTGTCGAGCTCCACCCTGGTAAAGACTGCCATGTTTGGCCGTGACCCCAACTGGGGACGCATTGTTTGCGCAGCAGGCAATGCCGACGTACCATTCAACTTCGAAAAAGCCGACCTATACCTTGGCGATGACAAAGAGATGATACAGGTGCTGGAAAAAGGCAAGCCGCTCGACTACGACCGCAACTATATGAAACGAGTGCTTCGGGAGTCACATATCTATATCAACCTCGATTTGAACGAAGGAAAGGCAGAAGCCACCGGCTGGGGTACTGATTTGACAACGGATTACGTGCTGTTTAACTCGGTGTATACGACTTAGGTAAGACCGGAGACCGAAGCAGGCGTCGGGGCGGCAAGCAGGCAGGTTGCGCTGGGGCCGTCAGACGTCATCCTCGACGCCTCATCAGCATTCTTCCGATACCGTTGAAAAGAAATCAGTCGATGATTTCGTCAGGGTTTATTTATCTTAATTGCTCATTCCAAAAAAGATACCTACATGTACAAAAGACTTTCATTCCTCACTGCCCTTTTCTTTGGTTGCGTCACACTGCTTGCTCAAAACCCGCAACGTTTTCAGGGAGAAATTGACAAATACGCACAGGAAGCCGCCTCAGTAAGTAACAAAAAGCTTGCATTGTTTACTGGCAGCTCATCCATCAGAATTTGGGATGATATGGCGGAGAGATTCCCAAAAAAGAACGTACTCAACCGGGGCTTTGGTGGTTCGTCCATGTCGGATCTGCTGTACTACACAGATGAGCTAATCTTCAAATATTCCCCGTCAAAAATCTTTATTTATGAGGGTGACAACGACATAGCCTCAGGAAAGACAGCCGAACAAATCCTGACAGACGCAAAAACCATACTTGCGCAGATAAGAGAAAAACTACCCAAAAATGTAAAGGTATACTTCATCTCCGCTAAGCCAAGTGTTGCCCGCTGGAGCCTGAAAGACAAGTACGTTGACTTCAATACCCAGCTGGAAGCCTGGACAAAAACTGAGGCTAATGTCGGCTACGTTGATGTGTGGACACCTATGCTACAGCCAAACGGCGAGGTAATGGATGACATTTTCAGAGAAGACAACCTTCACATGACGTCGAAAGGCTACGATATCTGGGAGAAGGTCTTCAAAAAATATTTATAGGCGCAACTATCTTCATCAAACCTAAGAAAAAGAGGAGTGTGGGAGCGCTATCGGTTTCCCAACTCCTCACTGCTATTTCTCAATTTTCATCAGACTAAGGCGCAGAGTGGTTGACTGCCTTCACCCAGCCTTCTAAAGCCTACTGCTTACCAACTACTGTTTACCTTTCACTCTTCACTTCCTCTCTGTCCATTTTTTACTATCTCATTTCTAAATAATTGAGGATTATGCATCTTTAAAAAAGGTTCAAAAACTCAACCATGTTTAAAAGTGCTCTCCTTATCGGAATAAGAAACTTGCTGAAAAACAAGTTGCATTCCGCCATCAACCTATCAGGCTTTGCGATAGGCATTACCTGTTCATTACTCATCCTTGCCTTCGTGTGGGATGAGCTGCATTACGACCGCTTCCATCCCAATGACGACAGACTCTACCGCCTGGCCCTGCACCGCAGCTTTCCGGGCCGTGATGTGTCATTCGCTACAACGCCTTTCCCGGCTGGGCCTACCCTGCTGCAAGACATCCCCGAGATAGAAAGCTATTGCCGTCTGTTCACACCCTTCTCCAGTCCGCCGAGAGTACGAATTGGCGATATTGAGTTTTACGAAACTAACCGGCTGGCCGCAGATTCAACTTTCTTCAGGCTGTTTGGAGTTCAACTGAAGGAAGGAGATCCCCGCAACGCCCTGAAAGATCCCAATAGCGTGGTGCTGACAGAGAGCACCAGCAAAAAGTACTTTGGAGATCAGGAGGCTCTTGGTAAAATGATCAAGGTGGGTGACTCCACCCTTTACCGGGTAACCGGTGTAGCCGGGGATGTACCGAACAGAACTCACCTTGAGTTTGATTTGCTCTTCTCACTACGCTCCTTCCCCGGTGCCCACGATGGCACCTTTTGGGGGTCTTACCAATGCCTCAACTACTTCCTGCTGAAGCCCGGCGTAACCCCGGAGCAGGTGAAGGCAAAAATCCCATCGGTTGTTAAGCAGTATATGGGACCGCAGGTCGAGTCCCTCCTCAATATCACTTTCGACGAGTATGAAGCAGCAGGCAACCGGCACAACTATGTTTTTCAACCTATTCAAAGCATCCATCTCGAAAGCAACTTCCAAAACGAATTAAAGCCGAATGGAGATAAAAATTACGTCTACCTTTTT
Source organism: Imperialibacter roseus (assembly GCF_032999765.1). GTDB lineage: Bacteria > Bacteroidota > Bacteroidia > Cytophagales > Cyclobacteriaceae > Imperialibacter > Imperialibacter roseus. The sequence continues at coordinate 4,134,246 of NZ_CP136051.1, forward strand.
ATGGTCGTTTCAGTGCTCATCCTTTGTACGGCTTGCTTCAACTTTGTGAACCTGTCAACTGCCAACTCTGTCAAACGGGGCAAAGAAGTGGCTGTAAGAAAAGTGGTGGGTTCGAGCAAACTTCAGCTTATCATCCAGTTTATTACTGAGTCCATTGTCATCACACTGATAGCTGTCCTCATTTCTTGTCTGCTGTTTATCTGGCTACTTCCGTATTTCAATCAGCTGGCAGAAAAGCACATTGCTTTGTCAGACTTTAGCCTGCTAAATGTCGCCGGACTCCTTTTGGTCTTCACAGCTCTTTTAGGCACCCTTTCGGGGCTTTATCCTGCTTTCTTCATTTCGTCTTTTCCCACGCTCAAAATTTTCAAGGGAGAACTGAAGCTAAGCCACAAAAAATGGGGGTTCAGGAACATCCTGGTGGTGGCGCAGTTCATGGTCTCTATTTTTTTGATGGCAGCCACGCTGTTCATTTACCGTCAAATGAACTTCATGATGGATAAAAAACTGGGCTTCGACAAAGATCAGGTGCTCGTCATCGAACGAAGCAACCAGCTGGGTGGCAGCCTCAGGGCCTTTATGGACGAATTACAGCAAGTCAACGGCGTGGAAAAAGCGTCGGCCTCTTTTCATGTACCCGGCCGACAAATGAGCGGTGGCAGCTTTCATGCCCAGGGAGTTTCCGCCACAGAGCGATATCTTTTTACTGCTATCTACGCCGACTACGATTTTGCTGACACGTACGGGATCAAAGTAAACGAAGGCCGCTTCTTTTCGAAGGATATGGCCTCCGACACGGCGGCCGTTCTTGTGAACCAGGCCACAGTAGACATGGTGGGGTGGGACAATCCGCTGGAGCAAAAAATTCTGCCCACTGCTGGCACTCTCCAGCGCATCATTGGCGTGGTAGACGACTTTCATTTTGCCTCGCTGCACGAGAAGGTCGGGCCGCTGGTCGTCTTTGGCATTTCTCCCCAGCAGTTGGCTACACTCAGTCCTAATCTGGTATCCGTTCGAATCGGTTCGGGCGCACCTACAAAAGCCACGGTGCAAAGCATAGAGGCCACCTGGAGCAAATGGATGCAGGGCAGCCCCATTCAATACAGCTTCCTCGATCAGGAATTCAATGCGCTATACCAGAATGAAGAACGTATCAGCAGGGTGTTTTCTACTTTTTCCATACTGGCCGTTTGCATCGCCCTTATTGGCGTAGTCGGACTTTCCACCTACATCGCCAATCAGAGAACAAGAGAAATTGGTATCCGCAAAGTGCTGGGGTCGTCAGCGTCGGGCATCCTCGTGCTGCTCTCAAAAGACTTTGTTCAATTGCTGATTGCCGCAAACTTACTGGCACTTCCGCTGGCGTGGCTGGCTCTGAGTAAATGGCTGGAGCAGTATCCTTACCAAACTTCGCTGACCATCTGGCTCTTCCCTGTTATTGGTATCGTCTTCTCTTTTTTCATTGTGCTCACCACTTGTCTGGTTACCTACAAAAAGGCGCAAATGAACCCGTCGAAAGCGATTAGGTATGAGTAGGAAGAAAAAACTGGGAGCAAAAAAGCCCTTGCTGTTTTGTCAATCAGCAAGGGCCAACGATTCGTTTAGCTAATTCAACTAAGCCAGCGCCTTTCTGCAATATTCGACGCATTTCTGCACTTCTTTTACCGGATCTGAACCTTCAGGGATCTCGTATTCAAGCTCTATTGTGCCGGGAAACTTATACTTCTGCTCGCTCATGAGCTGAAGCACTTCTGTCAGCGGTGTATCGCCGGTTCCCCACACCAGGTTCTTTTTCCCATGCTCAGGGTTCTGGCGATCCTTCATGTGCATGCTTAAAATGCGATCGGCCTTTGCTCTCACCATGCCCAGTGGATCGGCATTTCCTGCAGCTACAAAGTGGCCTAAGTCAAGATTCAATCCATTGTACTTCGACTGCTTCAAAGCCGTATCCCACAAGGTAGGGGTTTGTTGTTCGTGTCCGTGGTAGCCGATAGACACCTTGTGCTTGGCCGCCAGGGTCCCCAATCTGCGTGTCTGCGCATCGTCGCTTGGGTGCTCCAGGGTAACGTGGCTGGCACCAAGCGCTTTTGCTGCCTTCAGCCCGTATATCACTTCTGCATCGGTATTGTCTTTGCCAAAGGCATTGGGTTTGAAAGCGTAAATCTGCACACCGGCGTCGTTGTACATTTTCTTCACCTGTGCAAACTTGTCCATGGAAGCCGTTGCCCTCCAGGCGGCCACTTCCTTGTTGTAGGCAGCCGACTGCGCCTGCATATCAGCCATCTGTTTCTTCTCGTCGTCAGTCAGCTCTTCCCCTCTTCTTTGCTTACCATACAGGCCAAACATTGCCCTGCGGTCAATAGTGCTCTCAGGCTTGCCTGCAAAACTTTCAGCCGGATCGCCCATCAGCTCCACGGCGCTGATACCGCAATCCACGATGTACTTTAGCGTAGCCTCAGCGCTCTGATCGGGCAGGCTGCGAAACGAGTAGGTAATGACACCCAACTGTACTCCGTTGATCATGGAGTCAGGCTTGCCATAGCTTTTGATGATGTTGGGAAAACCGCTTGCTCTTAAAAGAGACGGGGCTACTAAAATACCGGCCGCTGCTGTAGCCGACTTGCCTATAAAATTCCGGCGTGAAGCCAGGTGTTGTTCGTTATTTTTCATTGAAGTAGGTAGTTAAAATGACACGACGTATAAGACAAACAGAATTAATTCTCCCGGGTTTGCGCCAACTTGCCATCAGCCAAACATTCCAGAAGAACTAAGATACATGAATTTAGCTGTGCAAACGGCAATCAGCAAGCTTTTGGAGGTATAATAGACAATACGTCGTTTTTACACGATGGTCGGCAAGATTTACATGATTGATTGAATACCGGCAGTGCTTCACAGCACATTCCTGGAGAAAACACTTAACCATTCTGATGAACCGAATCCTCTTAGTCCCGAAGGGAGGCCACACCTGTCAGGCTGATTTTTCGAGAATATTCAACATTGTTCACTGTAAGGACATAATTCTTTGACTTGCCTACTCTTTCAATACTAACTGGCTTCAGTCCTATCTCTGGCTGATATATATAAAGCTGATTTCCAACTACATGCCATCTTGTATTCTGAAGTTTTGTAGCATAGTCATTTGCCCAGTCGTCGTTCACTGTGACCGTTTGCCCCTGCTGCACCCACAAATATTTGGGCTCATTTTTGCTTTGTATGGCATTAAAAGTGCCCTGAGCGCTCCTATTGTACCAATAACCGACAATGTTGTTTGTTGAAATGTACTCTTCGGCGCCCTCAGTAGACACCATAACATACTCCCCATCTTCAGCTATGCTCTCTTGAGCAAGTAGAGAAGTAGAAATCAGAAAGAGTGCGGAGAAAACAAGAAAGAAACACTTCATGGTAGTTTATTTTAGGTGGAAAATATCAGAAAGTTATCTAAAAAGCAAAAAACAAGCCAACGTTGAATCTTTCTCATTTCAAAGCCACAAGCTCTTGCTCTCTAATACGTCTTCACCGATTTGAAAGCCTCCTGCGTCGTACAGAAGTAAAGCTGTTTGTTTTTCAGTTGATGAACCCTGCTGATTGTATACAATTGACCTGACTGCCCGACTTCAGATGGGAGCTCCAGCCACTCTTTACCGTTCCATTTGTAGATAAACCTTTCGCCAGAAAGGCCATCTACATAACCCAGCGATTTGACACTGAACAAAGTACCATCGTGGCCAACAAAGTCCGGAATCTTCCCCTCTATTTCTTTCCATGTTTGTCCTCCATCGTCGCTTCTGATGCCCTGATTGAACTGCTGATAGTTTCCGTTTACATCTACCCTCACACCGAACAGAATACCTTCCTTGTCGATGCACGTCACATATTGTGAGCCTCCTTCAAAAAGTACAGAAGAAGCGGACCAACTGATTCCATCCGAAGACTTGCTCACATATGCGCTGAACTTCGGCACGCTGAAGCCCGTTCCGCCCAGGTAGTAGTCGTAACTATAACCGGCAATGGCGACAAGGCTTCCGTCACTAAGTTGCTGCACAGAATGGCCACTATAACTCGGGAAGCCAATAGAAGCTTCCTTCCAGGTGACGCCACCGTCGCTGCTTCGGTACACATTGTTACCGAATGCGTAAAGGTTTCCATCAGCATCTTCATAAAGTGTGGAAAGCGTAGTTGATTGCTTGAGGTCGATGGGAAGAAGGCGCTCGTCGCTCAGCATTTCATACAGGGCCCCATTGAGGATCATGAATGTCTTGCCGTTCGACGTTTCAATGGCGTCAGATAAAGTGGCCTCCTGACCAACAAGCGCTTCGCCAATCACTATCTTCTCATCGGTATCCAGGTTATGTTCAACCAGACCATAAGCGATCTTCCCTTCCGCCAGCCCTGCATAATAGACGGTTTCATCGGCGATAGCAGCAGAAAAAAAGCCCCCAGTCACATTGTTGTGGTAGCCCGGCGTCGCAAAAACTTCCCAGGCCCCGTCCGCATACTCGTAAATTCCATTGGGTGCAACCTGCAGCACAAATACTCTTCCCGAGGGCGACACCAAAACCTGCTGAGGATTCTGGTAGTTGGTCATCGCTCCCACAAACGGCATAGTTGTCAAAACGCCGCTGGCAGTTACCCTGGTTACGCCGGCTGAGCTGGCAAAGTAAAAATTACCGTCGGCTGCTGCAAGCTGCTTTTTGTTTGGCAGCCCTTTGGCTATGCCCGCCAACACCGTCCACTCCCCACTCGCCGGGTTGTGCTTGTGGAGGTCGCCGGTCTGGGAGTTGATAAAAAAAATCCCGCCACCAGGCGCTACACCCATAGCGGAGCTATTGGTTGGTATTGATATGTCAGCAAATGCCGTTTCTCCCTTTTTCCTTAAACTGAGCTTGTTTTGGCTGCTTATACTGCAATTGCAGTTGACAAAATAATACAGATTGCCGGAATCGTCGAGAAATGCACTGTCGAGCCAACCCGCATTAGGATGTTGCACAGGTGCCACCGAGGCACCATCATAGAGGTAGTAAGCGTGCTCCACCTGCAAAAATACCAAACCTTCGTCGGTAACCTTTTTAGGTGAGCTCCTGGCAAAGCTGTTGTTGGCACTGGAAAACTCCTTCCATGTTTGCCCTGCGTCGTCGCTGTAGTAAAATCTGGGAGTTGTGCTCGTTAAAAGGTTTACCTTCACGGCGAAGTACTGCTTGTTTGGACTCACGGCAACATCCTGCACGGGAAACTGACCAAATTGCGGCACTGCGATGCTGAAAGCACCGGTGGAAGAAGTAAGATCTCCTTCCGGGTCGTCATCTTTGCCGCAGCCTGCCAGTATCAATAGTGTGAGCAGCATCCAACTAAGGTTCTTCATACCATTTTTTGATGCCAAAGTTAGCCTTGCTGACGCCTGTACGACATCCGTGCCGGACGGTATTTTAGAGGGGTGGGAAGGTGGTATTCCAGCACCAGGGAGCCAGCGTTAAACGTGTAAAAGCAAAAAAAGAGGGCTGCGCACCCTCCTTTCCATTTATTTCAAGTCCAATAATTATTCGTCTTTGAGCACATCCACCATATTGAGCCGGGCGGCAGTGTAAGAGCGGTAGCCCATGGTAACTAAGGTGACGAGCAAAGTAACCCCGAGGGAAATAGCCACGATTTCCCAGCCTATGGTAATGTGATAGGCGTAGCTTTCGAGCCACTTTTGCATGCCCAGGAAAGTGCCAGTCGCAGATATTAAAAAGGCGACAGACAAGACAACCAGAATCTCCTTTGTGAAAATATTCAGTATTTGACCAACAGAGGCTCCCACTACTTTGCGAATGCCTATCTCCTTGCGCTTGGCATTTGCCATGTAATCTGTAAGGCCATACAGCCCTATCGCACAAATCACTATGGCCATCAAAGCGAAGAACCTCATCACTTTGCCCATCACGTCTTCCATACGGTACTGGTTGGCAACTCTCTGGTCAAGGAAGTTATACTCAATAAGCAATTCAGGAAACACTTTCTCCCATTCTTCACTGATAATTGCCACGGCCGCTTGCCCTGCCTCGGGGTCGGTGGAAGCAAGTGCAATAGACAACTCATAAAAGCCGTTTGGTCCATAATTCATCATTACAGGCACAGCCTCCTGATGAAGTGAATTGGCATTGAACTCCTCCACCACTCCTACTATCTGAAATTTACCTCCCCAGGTTGCCTGGAACAGCTTCCCAAGCGCTTCCTGTGGATTAAAAATTCCCATTTTCCGAATAAGTGTTTCAGTAACAACAACTCTTTGATTGATAATTGATTCACCCTCCGGCGACCTCTGATAGGTGTCAGTAGCATTCACATTTCTTCCTGCAAGCAATTTGATATCGAACAGGTCAAGGTAGTTTTCATCCACCTCTTTTACGTTCACGGTAAACAATTCATCTTCACCTTTTTCAGGGCTAAAATGCTGACCGGTGTTGTTAGTACTTGCCAGCGGCCCTCCCAAATTGAGACTAGCCTGCGCTATTTCGGGGTGCTTCAGCAGCTCGGTTTTTAGCACTTCCGATCGCTTTAAATCCGGCTCAGGAAACTGGATTGTCACAATACCATCCTTTCTGAATCCCATATCCTGGCTGCGGAAGTAGTCGAGTTGGAAAATGACAATGATGGTACCCATGATAAGACCTATGGACACCGCAAACTGAGAACCTACCAGCACTTTGCGAAGCGGAAACTTACTTTGCTTATCGATGTTAGAGATCTTTGTTCTTATGGCTGTTAATGGTGAAAAACCTGAGAGGACAAAAGCCGGGTACAAACCAGACAATAAGGACACCGCTGTGATCGAAATGGCACAGAAGACGATCCAGTTAGTCAACGGAACGTCCTTGATAGTCATTGGGTAGTCGATCAGGTCACCAGCCGCCCCAAGCATCACATCGGCTATGAGGAAGCTAACCCCGTGAGCCAGTGCCACAATGATGAAAGACTCTAACAAAAACTGGGCAATAAGCGCCGGGCGATGCCCGCCCAATACTTTTCTGATACCCACTTCCTTTGCTCTTTTTACAGCTCTGGCGGTAGAAATATTAATAAAATTGATACTGGAAATCACTATAAGCAATACAGCCAGAGCAACGATAACCCTGATGGTGGCTGGTTCAAGAGACATGCCACTGTAGGTGCCGTAGTCGGTGGTATGAACCTGGCTCAGGGGCTGTAGGAATACACTGTAACCATCAAGAGTATTGTTTTTTTCTACCACATCCTTTATGCCCGCCTCGACAACACTTTCCTGGGTTTGGCTATTCAGCTTAATGAGAGCCTGTGTATTGCCATTGAGCCTGTCCCATATCTTGCCTTCTCCAAAGTAGGCATTCACTCCTTCCTGGGCTTCATAGTACGCTACCATATTAAACGGAAAGTCGGTCGATTTTGGAAAATCCTGGTACACACCTTTCACGACTAAATCATGCTTGTTGCCAAGGTTAATAATCCGGCCCAGCGCTCTGTCGTACTCATTGTTGATATCAAAGAACTTTCGGGCGGTTGCTGTTGAAATAACTACCGAATTAACATCTGACAGCGCATTGGCAGAGGAGCCCGCTACCCACTCGAAATCAAGGATTTCAAACACATCCTGATAAGCAAAGCCTATATCCTCTTCCTTGAGCTTTTTTAATGCTCCTCCTTCCTGGGGGATGTTCACCTGCGCTGAAAGTGAGTACAAATTTGTAGCAGCTTCAATGCCTGGGATTTCACTCTTTATAGCGCCGGACAATGGATGGGGAACAGTGGCAAATTTCACATCGTCGTCCCCACTTTTCCAGTGGCTCACTACCCTGTATACCTGCTCCAGGTGGCTTTGGTGCTTGTCGTAGCTCAGCTGTAGGGTTAGAAACGAGTAAATGGCTATCACGCAGGAAGCACCTAATGTAAGACCCGCAAGACTGAGGACGGTATAGGTTTTGTTCCTTAAAAAATTCCGTACAGCAGTAAGAAAATAGTTCCTAAGCATAGTAGTAATGGTTAATCCTCAAGATTGATCTGCAAATAATTGTGCCAAAACAATAAACAATTGATTGTCAGATAATTAAAATAAATTAAAGTTAGCATCGTGTCCATAAATGGACATTGACTGTGAAAAATTGTACGCAATTAAAGATTTCGAAGCCATCATTTGCGGAAAACAAATTCTTTTACTAGAATGCTACACTTTCTATCTTTATAATTAACCACTGGCCATAGTCTAGTACCGATCATCTGATCTAAGAAGTTCCGGTAGGGTTACTTGACAGTCTTAATTTTTAACGTTTTTTTTCCAACCAGCCTATGGTAGTGCAGTCAGCAGTGCCGCCTACGTGAAGTTGTAGAGGTATCTTTTGTCTTCGTATGGATAAATCGCTCAATATCGCTCTGAAAAATGAAGTCTATCAACTTACCAGTACTAATGAAAGCATTTATGAAGCAATAGAAGAGTATGCACATAAAGGATATTGGTATTTGGATCTCAATGCCAAGACCAACTGGTGGGCAAATCCAAGATTTTGGGATTCTCTGGGATTTTCCTTTTCAGACGGCGAAACCGATGCACCACTGCCAGCGCTGGAGGAGGTACTTTTGCCTGACGACCTAACGGCACTACTTCAAACCATCGAACAGCTTTCAAAAGAAGATAGCTTCCTTCTTACACTCAAATACCGTCATAAAAACAATCAGCACCTATCTTTTGCGGTACACGCAAAAATTGTAAGAGACAAAGCAGGAAAGGCCGCCAGGCTTCTCGCACTGCACAACAAAAGTAAGAACCAACCTTTTTTTGTCAATGAACTTTACAACCAGGTGCTCTATTCTATTCATGAGGGTTATCAACTTACCGACACGACGGGCAGTATATTGGATGCTAATGATAGCTTTTGCAAACTGATTGGTTACACAAGGGGCGAGCTCTTGACAATGAACATAACTCATTTGGCTGCTGAACTCACACCTGATCAGGTTCAGGATTTCATTAACAAAGTTCTAGCCAAGAACGGCGGCACAATATCTACAAAAGCCAGGACAAAAGATGGCCGCCTGATAGATATCGAAATCAGGACAACCCTTATCGATCATAATGGGAAGCCGCTACTGGCCTCTTTCGTACGTGACGTAACTGAACAGTTAAGAACTAATGAAAGGCTCGAAATAGCCCTGCAGCAATACAATTCTCACCGCAATAACTCTCCGCTGGGAACGGTAGAATATACAAAAGACCTGATTGTGACGCAGTGGTCGAGGCAATGCGAGGAAATTTTTGAATGGACAGCGGATGAAATTTTAAGCGCCAATATTTCAGCTTTCAATCTCATTTATGAAGATGATATCGACGCCACAACCAACGTGGCCCTTGACCTGATGTCGGGCAAGGTAGACGGCAACGTCTCCTTGAATCGCAACTACACAAAAAGCGGCAAAATCATTACTTGCATATGGTACAACTCCGCCATCAAAAATGAAAAAGGCGAGGTGATCTCTATTATATCACTCGTTCAAGATGTTACACACGAGAAAGAAATTGAGTATAAACTGGTCGAAAATGAACGAGCGCTGGACGTATTCTTCAACAACTCTCTGTATGGTTTCTTTTTTATGATGCTGGATGAGCCAGTAGCATGGGACGACACTGTGGACAAGAAAAAGGCGCTTGAGTATGTATTTGAACACCAAAGAATCACAAAAATAAACCGGGCGATGTTATCGCAATATGGTGCACAGGAAAAAGAGTTTCTTGACTTAACCCCAAAGGATTTTTTCGACCATGACATTGATTATGGCAAAACTGTTTGGAAGGAGCTGTTTGACGACGGTTCGTTAAAGGTGGATACGCTCGAAAAGCGTTTTGATGGATCAACATTTTGGGTGGAGGGCGAATATGTGTGCCTTTACAACTCTGCCGGGGAAATCACGGGCCATTTTGGGATTCAATACGATGTCACCGAAAAGAAAGAGGCCGAGCTAGCATTGACAGCCAGTGAAGAAAAGCTTAAAGAGGCACAAAAAATGGCGAAAATGGGCGATTCCACCATCAACCTAATAACTGGTGAGTTTTTAGCGTCAGAAGGGCTTTTGGAGCTTGTCAGGGTTGAGAATATGGAGGGCCCCGAGTTAAAAAAATGGCTGGATGCCGCACAGCACCCTGAAGACTCCGGCAAATTGGAGTCTTGTGTGAGAAATTGCCTCGCAAATAAACAGGAGGTAATTCCACCGGTTGAGTATAGAATGACAAGAAAAGACGGCATTTTGATTTGGGTCAGAACTCAGGGAAAAATAATCTATGAGAATGAAAAACCGTCAACCATTTTCTTTACAACGCAGGACACCTCCCGCAGCAAAGCCGTAGAAGAGCAAATCAAAGCTTCGGAACTACGTTTCAGGTCACTTATTGAAAATAGCAAAGATGGTCTGGTGATACTCTCTGTAGATGGCAACATTGATTACATATCCCCTTCTATTGCAGGAATACTCGGTTATCAGGATAGCGAAATGGTTGGAATCGATCTTGAAAAAATGGTTCACCCCGAAGATATCGAAGGATTAATAAATGCTTTCCATTTGGCACTACAACAACCGACGACTCCTATAACCGGTTTGTTATATAGAGCCAGGCACAAGCAGGGAAACTGGCGCTGGATGGAAGGGTCGCTGACCAACTTCCTAGAAATCCCTCATATAAGTGGTGTGGTTAATAACTTTCATGACGTAACCCAGCGACTGGAAAGCTCGAACCTTTTAAAAAAGGTCAACAATCAGCTAAAAGCTGCTCAAAAAATTGCACACCTTGGGTACTGGGAATGGAACTGGAAGGAGGAAACCGTCTTTTGGTCTGAGGAGCTTTACGCTATCTGCAAAACAGACAAAATACCTTCTGAGGCGGCCCTTTTTGCAGCCATCCATCCCGAGGATCAGCCCACATTTACTGCCTATAGGAAAAGATTATCCGAGGAAAAGTCAGAAACTACGATCGAATTTCGGTTTCTGATTGGAAAAGATGTCAGAATCTTCATGGTAAGGACCCTTCCCTTGCTTGATAGCAGCGGCAAAGTGATTGGCCTGGAAGGAACGGTTCAGGATATCACAGAAAGAAAAGAACGTGAACAAGAAATTCTAAGGCTTTCAACCTTTCCTTCCGAAAACCCAAATCCAGTGCTAAGGGTGCTGAAAGACTATACGATTAGTTATTCCAACAAAGCCAGTCAGCCAATTTTGGTCAGCAAGAATTCAGATAAAGCGCCAAAACTGCCTGAACAGCTCCGGAATTTTGTAAAACAAACCTTTGACGGCTCCGAAATATTGCGAGCGGAATTCTCGGTTGGCGGTATTACCTATTCTTTTACGTCAGCCAGAAGTCAACAAGGCGATTATGTGAACCTGTACGGTCTGGACATCTCACCACAAAAGGAAATTGAAAAAGCCTTGAGAGACAGTGAATACCTGTTAAATGAGGTTGGGAGGATAGCCAAAATTGGGGGTTGGGAACTGGATCCGGAAACAGGCGAAGGCACCTGGACCAGAGAAGTCGCCGAAATACATGATTTGCCGTTTGGCACTGAGGCCGGACTTGAACTTGGGCTGAGTTTCTACCTCCCCTCGTCACGGAGTATCTTGGAAAAAGCTATAAATGATGCGTTTCAACTGGGTAAAGCATATGACCTCGAATTGGAGATAATTACCGCAAAAGGTAATCGCAAGTGGGTTAGAACCATTGGAATTCCTTTACTAACCGACGATGGAAAGGTCAAGCTCAGGGGTTCGTTTCAGGACATTACAGCACTTAAGAATGCCAAAGACAATATTCTTTTGGAGAAAGAGCTCTCCGACAATATCATCAACAGTTTACCCGGTGCATTTTATTTATATACTCAGGAAGGTGAGTTTTTAAGGTGGAACAAGAACCTTGAAGAAGTCACAGGGTACGCAGCTGAAGAAATCAGCACCATGCACCCTATCCAGTTCTTCCACGACAGTGAAAAGGAATTGCTGACAGAAAAAATAGAAAATGTATTTGTTGCCGGAGAAGACAGTGTCGATGCGCACTTTCTCACCAAAAGCGACCAGATGATCCCCTACTACTTCACAGGCAAGGCTATTTCCTACGATGGTGAAACCTGTCTCATGGGAGTAGGAATTGATACCAGCGAACGAAAAAAAGCATTGGAAGCTTTGAAGCACAGTGAGGAACAGTACCGCTCGCTGTTCGAGAACATGAATGAAGGTTTTGCTCTCTGCGAAATGGTTTATGAGAAAGGCAAGGCAGTTGATTTTACGTATATACAAGTAAATAAAGCATTTGAAGACATTACTGGCCTCAAAAAACCGGTAGGAAAGAAAGTGTCGGAGTTGATCCCCGGAGTGGTACAAGCAAACCAGGAGGAAATAGCCTTATTGAGCAGGGTATGCGAAACTGGGATTCCTGAAAGGTTTGAGGTAAAAGTAGAAGGACTGAATGTGTGGCTATCCTCCTCCGTGTTCAGTCCAAAGAAGGGATTTTTTGTGTCGATGTTTCAAGATGTTACCGAGCGCAAATTAGCAGCCATTGCCGTCGAGTCAAGTGAACAGAGGTTCAGGGCGCTTGTAGAACAGTCATTAACTGGCATTTATATTTTTGAGAAGGGAAAATTCATTTACGTCAATGATCATTTCGCCGATATGTTTGGCTACGAAGTAGATGAGGTTCTCACCACATTAAAACCTACGGATGTATTGACACAGTCGGAGTATTCAAGGTCAAGCGACCTGATTGACAAAAG